>DATLLX010000179.1:0-3793 GCA_035537595.1 Gaiellales bacterium
CTCCGCCGATCTGACGCCCTCGAACAACACCAAGCCACCCGACTGGAGCGATCTCGAGCGGGGCCGCTACGACGGGCGCTACCTCCGCTTCGGCGTCCGCGAGCACGGGATGGGCGCGGTCACCAGCCCGTGGATCGACAATATCCGCCGCAGCTGGCTGGGCTCCGGCGAGTTCCGGCGAATGCTGGACGACGGCATCCTGGGGGTGACGTCGAACCCGACCATCTTCCAGAAGGCGATCGCCGACTCGTCCGACTATGACGAGGCGGTCGCGGAGCTGGCCGGCTCCGGCACCAGCCCGGAGGAGGTGTTCTTCGACCTCGCCATCTGGGACGTCCGTGAGGCGGCCGACCAGATCAATGGTGTGTACGAGTCGACCGACCACGTCGACGGCTTCGTGTCCTTCGAGCTGCCGCCGGGGATGGCCAACGACACCCAGGCCAGCATCGATGGGGCGCCGATGTTCTGGGAGCGGATCGGCAGGCCCAACATCTTCATCAAGATCCCGGGCACGTCGGAGGGGCTGCCGGCGATCGAGGAGTCGATCGCCAGCGGCATCAACGTGAACGTGACCCTGCTGTTCTCCCTGCAGCGCTACGAGGAGATCCACTGGGCGTACATCCGCGGCCTCGAGCGGCGGGTGGAGCAGGGCGAGCCGATCGACGACATCCATTCGGTGGCGAGCTTCTTCGTCTCCCGGGTCGACACCGCCGTCGACAAGCTGCTGCCGGACGGCTCGCCGCTTCGCGGCAAGGCGGCGGTGGCCAACGCCAAGATGGCCTACCAGCGGTATCTCGAGATCGTCGACGATCCGCGGTGGAAGGCGCTCGAGTCCCACGGCGCCACGCGCCAGCGGCCGTTGTGGGCCTCCACGGGCACCAAGAACCCGGAATACTCCGACGTGCTCTACGTCGAGTCGCTGATCGGGCCGGAGACGGTCAACACGATGCCCGACCAGACGGTCGAGGCGTTCCAGGATCACGGCAAGGTGGAGCGGACGGTCGACCGCGACCTCGACGGGGCGAGGGACGTGCTCCGGCAGCTGAAGGACGCCGGCATCGATCTCGACGACGTCACCCACAAGCTCGAGGTCGAGGGTGTCAAGTCGTTCTCGGACTCGTTCGACTCGCTGATCGAGACGATCTCCGGCCGGCTCTCCGGCGTCGGAGAGCGCGGTGCCGCGTAACCCCGCCCGGCGGGAGACGGCGCTGCATGCCGTCCCTCCGCGGCCGGCGGACAATCCGCTGCGCGTCGGCCTGCGGGTGGGCGGCGCCAGCGAGCCGACCGTGTTCACGATATTCGGCGCCACCGGCGACCTGGCCCAGCGCAAGCTGCTGCCGGGGATCTACAACCTGGCGGTCCGCGGCCTGCTGCCGGCCCAGTTCGCGCTGGTCGGCTATGCGCGGACGGGGATGTCGGACGAGGCGTTTCGCCGCTTCGCCCGGGCGGCCATCGAGTCGCACTCGCGGACACCGGTCGATGAGAAGTTCTGGCCGGCGTTCGCCTCCATGCTCCATTACCACGCCGGCGGCTTCGACGACGCCCGCCACTTCCACGAGCTGAGCGGGACGATCCAGGGCCTCGATCGGCGGCTGGGCGGCGGCACCAACCGGGTCTTCTACCTGTCCACGCCGGCCAGCTTCTTCCCCACCATCATCCAGCACCTGGGGACGGCCAAGCTGAACCGGCCGACCGGACAGGTGCGGGTGGTGGTCGAGAAGCCGTTCGGCCACGACCTCGCCTCGGCCCAGGAGCTGGCCGATATCGCCCACCGCTCGTTCCGCGAGCGCCAGATCTTCCGCATCGACCATTACCTGGGCAAGGAGACGGTGCAGAACATCTTCGCGTTCCGGTTCGCCAACGCGATCTTCGAGCCGCTGTGGAACAACCGCTACGTCGACCACGTGCAGATCACCGTCGCCGAGCAGCTGGGCGTCGAGCACCGGGCGGCGTTCTACGAGGAGACCGGCGTGGTGCGCGACATCGTTCAGAACCACCTGCTGCAGGTGTTCGCCCTGGTGGCGATGGAGCCGCCGGCGGCCTTCGATGCCGACTCGGTGCGCGACGAGAAGACGAAGGTGCTGAGGGCCACCAAGCCGCTCGCGTTCGAGACCAGCGTGCGCGGCCAGTACCGGCCCGGGTATGTGGCCGGCCAGCTGGTGCCCGGCTACCGCGAGGAGCCGGAGGTGCCACCGGACTCGAACACGGCCACCTACATGGCCTCACGACTCGAGGTCGACAACTGGCGGTGGGCCGGCACGCCGTTCTACATCCGCACCGGCAAGCGGCTGGCCAAGCGGGTGAGCGAGATCGCCGTCCAGTTCCGGCGCCCGCCCCACCTGCCGTTCCCGCGGGACGCCGCGGAGCATCTGGAGGCCAACTCGCTGGTGCTGAGGATCCAGCCCGACGAGGGCATCTCGCTGCGGTTCGGGGCCAAGGCGCCGACCACGGCGCTCTCGATCCGCACGGTCAACATGGACTTCCTCTACGGCTCGTCGTTCCTGAGCGACGTGCCCGAGGCCTACGAGACGCTGATCCTGGACGTGATCCGCGGCGACGCCACGCTGTTCACCCGGCAGGACGGCGTCGAGCGCTCGTGGGAGCTGGTCGACCCGCTGCTCGATCAGTGGCAGAGCGGCCAGCCTCAGCTGTACGACTCCGGCTCGTGGGGGCCGGACGCGGCCGACGACCTGCTGGCACGGGACGGGCGGCGATGGCGCAGACCGTGAGGCAGGAGCAGGCGCTGGGAGTCTCGCTGCCCGATGTCGAGGGCGCGCTGTCCGATCTGCGCGGCGGCGATCACGCCGGGAGTGTGCGGGCCACCACGCTCAATCTGATCGTGCACGCCGCCGCCGAGTCGGACGTGGCGGAGACGCTCGAGGTGCTCGAGAGCGTGGGCCGCAGCCGGCCACTGCGGGCGATCGTCGTCCAGGCCGGAGACGGCAGCCCGGTGGCCGCTGTGTCGAGCGCATGCTGGGCCGGCGTCGGCGGCGAGATCTGCACCGAGCGGATCGTGATCACCGGCGAGGCCGATGCCCTGCCCAGCGCCGTCGAGTCGCTGCTGGTTCCCGACCTGCCGGTGTTCGTGTGGTGGCAGGGTCCGGTGCCCGACGACCGGCTGCTCTACCAGCTGGCCTTCGGCGCCACCCGCCTGATCATCGACTCCAGCGAGGTCGGTCTCGAAGCCGTTCGCCGCTACCGTCCCCGGCTGTCCTGTGTGGCCGACCTCGCCTGGCGGCGGCTCGCTCCCTGGCGCGAGGCCATCGCCTCGCTGTTCGACGGGCGCGGCCAGCGGGCGGCGCTCGAGCACATGATCGGCGTCGAGGTGCGGGGGCCGGCCAACGAGGGCGAGCTGCTGGCCGGCTGGCTGCGGTCGCGGCTCGGCCGTCAGGTCGGTCTCGACCTGGTGAGCAGGACGAAGCACCTGAACAGCGTCGAGCTCCACTGCGGTGACAAGGAGTTCGTCGTCCGCCGCCTGCGCCGCAACGACCACGGCGTGGCGACCGGCCCGGGGCTGGCCGAGCACGTTGTGCTGCTGCCGATCGTCGAGCCGGTGCGGCTGGTGGCCGCGGAGCTCGACCACATCGGGGCCGAGCGGGTGTTCGACGAGGCGCTGGCGGCGCTTGCGTGAGGCTCGAGCGGCTGCCTGACTGCGACGCCGTCGCCAGGGCGGCGGCCGACCGGATCGTGGAGGCCGCGGGTGCGACGCCGGGCCGCTTCGCCATCGCGCTGGCCGGCGGCTCGACGCCGCAGGCCACCTACCGGCTGCTGGCCGGGCCGCCGTACGCCGATC
>DATLLX010000180.1:0-9888 GCA_035537595.1 Gaiellales bacterium
GCATCACGCCGGCTGAAGCCATCCGGTCGCCGATCCCGTCCTGCTGCAACCTGGCCCGGGTGCGAGGATGCACCGGGAACACGACCGGATGCCGCTCCGCCAGCAGGCACAGCGCCTCGGCGATCGCCGCCAGGCGGCCGGGGTCGTCGACGTTGGACGGGCGGTGCAGCGTCACCAGCACGTAGGCGGGGCGATCGAGCCCGAATCCCTCCCACGCCGCCAGCCGCTCGGCGCGGGGCGCGAACCGGGCCAGCGAGTCGATCATCGTGTTGCCGACGGCATGGATCCGGCCCGCCTCGATCCCCTCGCCGATCAGGTTCGGCCCCGCCTCCGGGCTGTGGGTGAACAGCAGCGCGGACAACCGGTCGGTCAGCACCCGGTTGATTTCCTCGGGCATCGCCCAGTCGCGTGAGCGCAGGCCGGCCTCGACGTGGGCCACCGGCACGTCCAGCTTGGCGGCCGCCAGCGCGCACGCCAGCGTGCCGTTGACGTCACCGCCGACCACCACCATCGACACCCGCGGCAGCTCCAGCAGCACCTGCTCGAACCCGATCAGGATGCGGCCGGTCTGCTCGCCGTGGGCGCCCGAACCCACCCGCAGGAACCGGTCGGGCGCGGGAAAGGCCAGATCCTCCAGCATGTCCGCCGACATGGCGGCGTCGTAGTGCTGGCCGGTGTGGACGACCATCTGCTCGGCGCCGCGATCACGGAGGGCATCGATCACCGGAGCCATCTTCACGAAGTTGGGCCGCGCACCCACCGCGTGCACGATCACCTGGCGCCCCGGCCGGCCGCTACAATCATCTGCCGCGTGCGGATCCTCCTGATCAGCGCAATGTACCCCAGCAGTCCGCACCCGGCGTACGGCGTCTTCGTGGCCAACATGGCGGAGGCGCTCCGGGCACGGGGACATGTGGTCGACGAGGCCGTGCTGGACGACCCGGCCTCGGGCCGGCTGACCACTCCACGAAAATACCTGCGGCTGCTGCGCTCGGCCCGCGCCGCCTGTGCCTCGCAGCGGCCGGACGTGATCCACGCCCAGCTGATCTTCCCGCCGGGGCTGCTCGCCAGGCTGGCCTGCCGGGACGTGCCGTACGTGATCACCGCCCACGGCGCCGACGTCGCCAACGCCCGCAGGAGCGCGCTGTTGTCGCGTATGACATCAATCTCCCTGGCCCGCGCGGCAGCCGTGATCTGCGTCTCCCGCTATCTGGCCGACCGCCTGCCCGAGGCGGCGGGCGTCCCGGTCGAGGTGATCGACTGCGGCGTCGACACCACGGTCTTCACGCCCGCCGAGCGGCCGCCCGGCGACGGGCCCCGGTTCCTGTTCGTCGGCCACCTGAACGAGCGCAAGAACGTGGTCCGGCTGCTGGCGGCGTTCGAGGCGGTCGGCCGCGGCACGCTGACCGTGATCGGGAGCGGCCCGCTGGAACATGAGCTGCGGGCCGCCGCGCCGGCGGGCGTGCGGTTCCTGGGCATCGTGCCGCCGCAGCGGCTGGCGGAGGAGATGCGGAACGCCGACGTCCTCTGCCAGCCCAGCCTGGTCGAGCCGCTGGGCCAGGCACTGATGGAGGCGCTGGCCACCGGCCGGCCGGTGGTGGCGACCAGGGTGGGCGGCCCGCCGGAGTACGTGACCGAGCAGTGCGGGGCGCTGGTCGACCCGCTGGACGTCGAGTCGATCGCCGCGGGCATGCGGTCCGCCGCCGCGCTCCCGGTGCCCTGCACGGCCGCGGTGGAGGTCGCCCGCCGCCACGATCTGGCGCTGCAGGCGGCCCGGGTCGAGGCCGTGCTGCAGCGAGCGGTCGAGGCCGGCAGGCGCCCGCCGCGCTAACGCGCTTTGCCCAGCCCGCCCAGGGCGATGTCCACCAGCGTGTCCGGGTCGCGCGTGACCCGTGTGCTCCGCCCGGCCGGCCGGCGCACGAGCTCGAGGTCGTCGATGCTGCTCAGCTGCTTCATCCGGCCGTCGCGCAGAAGCGCCTCGTCGACCGCGCCCAGCCGGCCGGCGAACGTTGTGTAGACCGGCGTGCCCAGGGCGGCCGCCTCCCTGTTCATGGTGCCGCCGGCCGAGACCACCAGATCCGCGGCCACGATCAGGCTGTGGCCGTCGACAGCCCGCTCGGGGATCAGGAGCGACGGCAGGCCGAGCTCCCGGATCCGCCGGGCCTGGGCATCGGTGCGGGGCAGGACGACGGTGCGGATGTCGCCTCGCAGACCGAGATACTGCACCAGGCCGTCGAAGAAGGGGTTCTCGAACCGGTGGTAGAGCGCCAGGTCGGCCGGCGGCCGCAGGACGACCAGCACCGCCGCCGGATCGATCCCCAGGTGACCGCGGATCGCCGGGTCGGGGGTGACGTCGGCCAGGTAGTACTCCTGCAGCAGGCCCGGGTAGCGGGCGATCGACCGCCGGCGGGCGCCCAGCCTGCGCAGCCGCGCGAAGGGGATCGCCTCGGGCACCACCACGCGCGCGGCCAGCGTCGAGTTGAGCGTGTGCTGCAGGCGGGCGTACTCGTAGTCGAACATGGTCGCGCAGGGGACGCGAAGCGCCCGGGCGGCCATCGGCAGGTCGGTCGAGCCGTGGGCAACCGCCGCGTCGAACCGCCCGCGACGGCCGAACGCGACCATCTTCGCCACCCGGTCGGCCGCCGCCCGCGCCTTGCCCGGCCGCGAGCCGCCGCCGTGATGGCCGACCACGGTGTGCGCGATGCCGTGCAGCTCGAGCAGCTGCAGGGTCTGCGCGTAGGCCCGCGCGGTCACCTGCACCTCCCAGCCGCGAGCCCGCATGCGCCCGATCAGCGGCGCGAAGATGGGCACGTGGGGCGAGTTGGTGAGGTCGACCCAGACCCGCACGGCGTCTAGGCCGCTGCGGGAGCGGCCGCGGCCTTGACGGCGTCGACCACCTCGTGCTGCTGAGCCTCGCTCAGGGTCGCGAACATCGGCAGCGCCAGGCCCTCGCGGGCGGCGGCCTCCGTCTCGGGCAGCGAGCCCTCGGCGTAGCCGAGATGACTGAATACCGGCTGCAGATGAAGCGGCGTCGAGTAGTACACGGCGGAGGCCACGCCGGCATCCTTCAGCCGCCGCTGCACGGCGTCACGCTGGGGGCTGCGGATCACATACAGGTGGTAGATGTGGGTGCGGCCCGGCACCTCAACGGGCAGCGACACCAGGTCGCCCAGGCCCAGCCGCCGGTACCTCTCCGCCACCGTGCGGCGGGCCTCGTTCCAGCCGGCGACCTCGGGCAGGAACCGGCGCAGGATGGCGGCCTGCATCTCGTCCAGGCGGGAGTTGACGCCGATGTACTCGAACAGCTTCTTGTCGCGCGAGCCATGGAAGCGGAGCATCCGCAGACGCTCGGCCACCTCCTCGCTGGCGGCGATCGCCATCCCCGCGTCGCCCATGGCCGGGAAGTTCTTGGTGGGAAAGAACGAGAAGGTGGAGATGTCGCCGTAGCTGCCGGCCTGGTATCCCTCGAAGGTGGCGCCGAAGGCCTGCGCCGCGTCCTCGATCAGAGCGACCCCCTGGCGATCGGCGATCGCCCGAAAGGCGTCAAGGTCGGCCGGCAGCCCGAAGATATGGACGGGCATGATCGCCCGGGTGCGCTCGGTGATCGCCGCCTCGGCGGCCGCCGGGTCGAGGCACAGAGTGCGGGGATCGATGTCGGCGAACACGGGGGTGGCGCCGGTGCGGGCGATCGCCTCGGCGGTGGCGTAGAACGTGTACGCGGTGGTTACCACCTCGTCGCCGGGGCCGATCCCCAGCGCGTTCAGCCCCAGCTCGAGTGCGTCGGTGCCGTTGCCGACCGCCACCGCGTGGCCGTAGCCGATGGCCGCGGCCACCTCCTCCTCCAGCGCCCGCACGTTGGGGCCGAGGATGAATCGGCCGGAGTCGATCACGTCGCAGACGCGCTGCTTGATCTCGGGCAGCAGCGCTTCGTACTGCCCGCGAATGTCCATCAGGGGAACGGCCACGGCTGGCGAGTCTAGCGAGCGGCTCGTCGCCTTCGTCGCAGTAGCCACCAGGCCGCACCGCCCACCAGCAGGGCGATTATCGGGTAGTCGAGCAGGTGCAGCTTCTCCTGCCAGCTCTCCCAGTTGCTGCCCGCCGTGTCGCCCATCCAGACCAGCAGCAGACACCAGGGCAGGCAGCCGGCGAAGGTCAGCACGGAGAAGCGGAGCAGCGGCATCTGGGCGATCCCGGCCGGCAGCGAGATGAACGTGCGGATGACGGGCAGCATCCGCGAGAAGAACACCACCGGCGTGCCGTGCCGGTCGAACCAGCGATGGGCGGTTTCGATGTGGCGGCGGGCATGGCCGGTGCGCACCCAGGCGACGTCGACGCCGTACTTGCCCACCCCCCAGGCGATCCAGGAGCCGACCAGGTTTGCGAACGACCCCACCAGCACGGCCGCCCAGAAGTTCATCTCGCCCTGCGACACCAGGTAGCCGGCGTAGATCATCGTCACCTCGCTGGGCACCGGGATGCAGGCGCTCTCCAGCACCATCAGGCCGAATACCGCCCACAGGCCGTTGGCGGCCACGGTGTCCTGCACCCACTGGCTGAGGCTCTGAATCGCGCTGCTCACGCGCTGCTCCTCGCGATCTCCCGGGCGGCGTTCTCGCCCGGGCCCCCGGTCACGCCGCCGCCGGGATGCGCACCGGAGCCGCACAGGTAGAGCCCGCGCAGCGGCAGCCGGTAGCGCGCCATGCCCAGCACCGGGCGCCAGGCGAAGAACTGGTCGAGAGCCGGCTCGGCGTGCAGCAGGTGCCCGCCCGGCAGCCCGTACTCCTCGGCCAGCCTCGACGGTGTGCGGGCCGTCACTCCGGTGACCAGCCCGCCGAGCCCCGGCGCGTGGCGTTCCAGCTCACCGACCAGCAGGTCGCCGGCGGCGGCCGGCTCGATATCGGCGGGCACCCACTGGACCAGCGCATGCAGCCGGTGGCCGGCGCCGCCGCCCGCCGGTGGGGTGATCACGGCCTCGATCTGCGGCCGCTCGCTGGCGCCGCCGTACTTGGATGCGTCGAACGCCCGCTCGAGCTCGTCGAGGCCCCGGGCGACGACGATCCGGCCGGCCAGCAGCGCGGGGTCGTCCACGCCGTCGAACGCCGCCGGCGCCGACAGCTCCAGCTCGACCACGGCCACATGGCCCGCGGCGCGGATGTTGCCGGCCCGCCAGCGCAGCCGGGGGCCGGCGGCCATCGGGTCGACCAGGTCGAGCAGGGTGGTGCGGGGATCGATCGCAGACGCCACCGCCTGCGCCTCGACCCGCTCGCCCGACGCCAGCTCCACGCCCATGACGGCGCCGCCCGCCGACACGATCGAGGCCACGGCCTCGCCGGTTCGGATCTCCGCGCCCGCCGCTTCGGCGGCCCGCCGCAGCGCCCCGGCCAGTGCCGGCGGGCCACCGCGGACGAGGGCGGTCTCACCGGCCGGGCCGCCGTCGCCTTCCGCCATGTCGTTCAGCAGCACCAGCGCGGTGCCCGCTGACCATGGGCCCATGGCGGTCGCCAGCGTCCCCCGGGCAGCCAGGGCGCCCCGGAGGGCATCGGACTCGAACCACTCGCCGACGAAATCGGCCACCGCCATGGGCAGGGCCCGGGTCAGCTCGCGGGCCGTCCGCGGCCCCAGATCCCGAAACGTCTTGCCCAGCCTGATACCGCCCACCAGGTCGCCCGCCGCCGGTCGGTCGAGCCGCGGCGGCGTCAGCCGGTTGAGCCGGGCGAGGAAGCCCGAGAGCGCCCGCACGTGCTGGTCGTAGCGGGGGTAGGCATCGGCATCCGCGGCCGACAGCGACCTCAGACCTTCGGCTGTGCGCCCGGCGTCGGCATGGAACACCAGCGGTGCCTGGCCGTCACGCAGGGCGATCATCCGCACGTCGGGCCGGACCAGCTCGAGCCCGTGATCGCGAAGCCGCAGCGAGTCGACCACCGACTGCCGCAGCCGCCCGGCGGTGGGAAACAGCTCGGCAACGCCGCCGACCCGGTCGCGGCGCTCGAGCACCACCACCCGCCGGCCCGCTCCGGCGAGCAGCCCGGCCGCCACCAGGCCGTTGTGGCCGCCGCCGATCACGGCGACGTCGTAGCCGCTCATCGCCGCCACCGCCCGCCCCGGCGCTCCCGGAGCAGCTCCAGGGCGGCGATGCGCCCCGGCGCGCCCATCAGCCCGCCGCCGGGGTGCGCGGCCGAGCCGCAGATCCATAGTCCCTGAAGCGGCGTCCTGAAGCGGGCCCAGCCCGGCACCGGCCGGTTGAAGAACAGCTGCTCCAGCGACAGCTCGCCCTGGAAGATGTTGCCCTCCGAGAGCCCGATCCGCTGCTCGATGTCGAGCGGGGTCAACACCTGCTTGCCAACGATCAGCTTGCGGATGTTGGGCGCCCGTTCCTCGATCGTGTCGAGCACCGTCTCCCCGAAGGCATCACGGGCCGCGTCATCCCACTGGGCGCCGTCGGCCAGGTGGTACGGCGCGTACTGGACGAAGCAGCTCATGGTGTGGTGGCCGGCCGGCGCCATCGCCGGGTCGACCAGCGTGGGGATGATCATGTCGATGTACGGCCGCCGGCTGGGACGGCCGTACTTGGCGTCGTCGTAGGCCCGCTCCATGTACTCCACCGACGGGCTGAAGCTGATCGCCCCCCGCAGGTGGTCGCCCTTGCCGGGCAGGCAGGTGAAGTCGGGAAGGCCGCTCAGGGCCAGGTTGACCTTGCCCGACGAGCCGCGGAACTTGTACCGGCGGACGTCGGCCATGAAGTCCTCGTCGAGCACGCCCGGCTCGACCAGCCGCTCGAAGGTAACCCGCGAGTCGGCGCTCGAGAGCACGGCGCCGGCGCTGATCTCCTCGCCCGACTCGAGCGTGACGCCGATTGCCCGCCCGTCCCTGACGTCGATCCGGGCGACCGGCGCGGAGGTGCGGATCTCGGCGCCCTGGGCCCGGGCGGCCGACGCGATCGCCAGGCTGACGCCGCCGGTGCCGCCGCGGGGGATGCCCCAGGCGCGGTAGGCGCCGTCGATCTCGCCCATGTAGTGGTGCAGGAGCACGTAGGCGGTGCCCGGGGAGCGAACACCTTGGAAGGTGCCGATGATGCCCGAGGCCGACATCGTCGCCTTCAGCGGATCGGTCTCGAACCACTGGTCGAGGAAGTCGGCCGCGCTCATCGTCATCACCTGGATGAAGGTGTCGCGGAGCCGGCGGGGCAGCTCGCCGAAGCGCTTCGCGAGCGGCCCCAGGGAGATCCACTCGAGTGGGTTCAGCCTGCCCTGGTCGGGCGGGACGACGGACAGGATGGGCTTGATGAACCGGGCCATGTGCACCATCAGCCGGCCGTACTCCTCGTAGGCCTCGGCGTCGGCCAGCGACCAGCGGCGGAGTTCGCGCACCGTCCTGGCGTGGTCGTTCACGCGCCACAGGTGGTCGCCGTCGAGCGGCGTGAAGGTGCCGTCCAGGGGCAAGATCTCGAGCCCGTGGCGGCCCAGGTCGAGGTCGCGGATGATCTCCGGCCGCAGGAGCGAGACGACGTAGGAGGCGACGCTGAAGCGGAATCCGGGGACGATCTCCTCGGTCACGGCCGCGCCGCCCAGCACGTCGCGGCGCTCCAGGCAGCACACTCGCAGGCCTCCGCGAGCCAGATACGCCGCCGTGACGAGCCCGTTGTGGCCGCCGCCAATGATCACGGCGTCGTACCGATCAGCCATTGGTGGGCCATGCTACCCTCACGCGACCTGATGAGCGTCGGCAGCCCGTTCTTCACCCGCACCGCCGAGCTGAACCGTCAGCTCGCCTGGGGCGACTGGGCCGGCTACCACGCCGCGGCGACGTACGCCGATGCGCACGACATCGAGTACAACGCCGTCCGCCAGGCGACCGCGGTCTTCGACGTCTCCCCGCTGTACAAGTACGTCGTCTCCGGCCCGGACGCGAGCCGGCTGGTCGACCGCGTGATCACACGGGATGCCGGCCGGATCGAGGTCGGCCAGGTCGTCTACACCCCGTGGTGCGACGAGCGGGGCAAGGTGATCGACGACGGCACCGTCACCCGGCTCGACGACACCACCTATCGCTGGACGGCCGCCGATCCCTGCTATCGCTGGATCGGCATGAACGCCGGCGGGCTGGACGTGACCGTCAGCGACGTCAGCGAGCAGTTGTGCGGGCTGGCCCTGCAGGGCCCGACCTCGCGCGGCGTGCTGGAGGCTGCCACAGGCGAGGACTGGGGCGGCGTCGCCTACTTCCGGCGGCGGCCGACCCACATCGCCGGCGTCGACGTCGACGTCACTCGCACCGGCTACACCGGCGACCTGGGCTACGAGCTGTGGATACCGGCCGCCGGCGCGGAGACGGTCTGGGACGCGCTGTTCGAGCACGGCGAACAGTACGGCATCCGCCCGGCCGGAATCCGGGCGCTCGACGTGTCACGGGTCGAGGCGGGCCTGATCCTGATCGAGGTCGACTACACCAGCTCGCTCCACGCAGCCACGGCCGAGCACGAGTACTCACCGTTCGAGCTGGGCCTGGGCCGGCTGGTCAACTTCCAGAAGCCCGACTTCGTCGGCCGCCGGGCGCTGGCCGCCGAGCGGGAAAGCGGCGGCCCGCGGCGGCGGTTGGTCGGGCTCGAGCTCGACTGGGCCGGCATCGAGGACGCCTTCGCCGCCCATGACCTGCCGCCGGCGGTGTCGGCCTCGGTGATCCGCGAGGAGGTCCCACTGCACCGCGGTCGCCGCCAGGTCGGCCGGGCCACCTCGACCGCCTGGTCGCCGGTGCTGAAGCGGATGGTCGCCCTGGCCTCGGTCGAGGCCGGGAACGACGACCCGGGGACCCGGCTCGAGGTCGAGTGGACGGTCGAGGGTGTGCGCTCGCGGGTCGGCGCCCGCGTCGTACCGCTGCCGTTCCTGGAGCTCGCCCGCAAGCGGGCCTGAGCTCAGCCGGCTGAGCTGAGCCGGTCGAGGTTCTCGAGCTGCTGAGACAGCCCTCGCTCGACGGGCCCTTTCGCAACCGCGGACAGCAGCCTGGGAAGATCGATGTCGCTGGTCAGCGTGACCCGGCTGCCGGAGCCGTCGGGCTCGACCTCGAACACGGTCGTCCCCCGCCGCGTGCCGTCGACCCGTTGCTCGACCAGTCGGCGGGGCGGATCGGTCTCGACCACCCGCACGACCATGCGCTCGTTGGTACCCATCGCACTGACCACGCAGGCGATGTCGCCGTTGTCCAGGATCTGGGCGTCCCGGATCGAGCCGGGCAGTGTCCGGACGTGACGCTCCGGCTCGACCAGCCATGGCCAGACGTCCTCGGGCGCCGCGGCCAGACGCCGCGTGACCGCCACCTTCACCCTAGTAGTCCTTGACCGTCCGGTAAAGCGTGTCGCGCTGGGCGGCCCGGAAGCCGGCGTTGCGGATCGTGTGCAGGAAGTCGTCGACGCCCGCGCGGTGGGTCGTGCCGGCCGCCGAGACCACGTTCTCCTCGATCATGATCGAGCCCAGATCGTCGGCGCCGTAGAACAGCGCCACCTGGCCGATCTTCATCCCCTGGGTGACCCAGGACGACTGGATGTGGTCGACGTTGTCGAGGTAGATGCGGCTGACAGCCTGCATCAACAGGTAGTCGAAACTGGTGGGAAACCAGCTCACCTGGGCGGCCAGCTCGGTGTTGTCGGGCTGGAATGTCCACGAGATGAAGGCCCTAAATCCGTGCATCTCGTCCTGCAGCTCGCGGATCAGCCGCAGGTGCTCGACCCGCTCGTCGAGCGTCTCGACGTGGCCCCACATCATCGTGGCGGTGGTGCTCATGCCCAGCCGGTGGGCGGCGCGCATCACGCCCAGCCACTCCTGCGCCCGGGTCTTCTTGGGAGAGATGATGTGGCGGACCCGGTCGACCAGGATCTCGGCGCCGCCCACCGGCTGGGCA
>DATLLX010000181.1:0-2356 GCA_035537595.1 Gaiellales bacterium
GCCTCACCGCGATCGCCGGCAACCTGGCCACCTCCACCGGCCTGATCGACGGATACGGCCGCGCCTTCGCCGCCACCGCCGGCGTCCGGCTTGCCGCCGGTCACGGGCACGGCGGTCACGGCCACGGCGGTCACGGCCACGGCGGTCACGGCCACGGCTGACGGTTCCGGCCACCGGCGACGTCGAGCCCGGCGCGAACGAGCGCCGGGCTCGACGTCGTTCGCCCTGGTGGCCGGGCACCTGGCGCGGCCACCGTGGCATCGCGGTGGCCCGGAGTCTGAGTCGACCAGCGCCGTCGACTCGCCCGGCCCGGCCACTGCGTTCGATCAGGGGCCCTCGCTTCCGCTGCAGGGGCGTCGATCAGCGCGGCGATTGCTGCACGTTCGGAATCGCGTCCGGCCGGTACGGGTCAGACCTACCGACCGGATCGGACAGGTCCGGTACCAAACCTGGCGATTTTCCCGGCGTGAGCGATCTTGCGGCCGGCGAGTGTGGGAGGCGACCAACCCTGCTACTCAAGGAGGAACCATGTCGGCCCACCCCGCCGCCGAGCCGGCGACCGCCGGCTACCGGCACGAGCAGCCGTCGCTCACGCAGCGACGTCGCTCGTCGCTGCGCCTGCCCGCCACCCTGCTGCTCACGGGGCAGCTGCTGTACATCGTCGTCACCTTCCTGCACACCGGAGGGGAGGCGAACGACCACCACGACGTGTTCGCCGAGTACGCCGACAGCGGGAGCTGGACCGTCGTACATCTCGGCCAGTTCGCGGGCATGGCGATCTTCCTCGCCGGGCTGATCGCTCTGTTCTCCGCCCTGGACGGACCGGCACGACTGACCGCCCGGTTCGGTGCCGCCGCGGCAACCGCAACGCTGGCGCTCTACGCCGCCCTGCAGGCCGTCGACGGGGTCGCCCTCAAGCAGGCCGTGACGGCATGGGCCAGCGCCCCAGAGGCCGAGAAGTCCGCGCGCTTCGCCAGCGCCGAGGCGATCCGCTGGCTGGAGTGGGGCATGCGCAGCTACCAGAACTTCGCCCTCGGCCTCGCCCTGCTGCTCTTCGCAGCCGCAACCGCGCGGGCGTCGTGGATCCAGCGGGCGATCGCCCCGCTGATGGCACTCGCCGGCCTCACGTATCTGGTGCAGGGATGGGTCGTCGGCTCCGACGGCTTCTCACACACCGAGTCGCTGGCGATCGTCGCGGCCTACGCACTGGACCTCGCGTGGATGATCTGGCTCGCCGTGGCCGCCTGGCGGAAGCCGGCGCCCGGTCGCTGACCGCCCGCGCCGCACAGCGACCGGCCCCCGTCGAGTCACGGACCAGGCGCGCCAGCCACCCGACGAGGTCAGCAGTCGCCGGACCGGTGGCCATTCATTCGCCCGGGAATCGCCAGGCGCGGCGGCTGCCGCGCCTGGCGGCAATCCCGGCGGTTTCCCCGGTGAGAGGCACCCCCTCCGCACCGACTCTCGATCCCGACCGCCCTATCACCGACCCCTCCAAGGAGTTCCCATGCTGTCCAGCACGCCCCACACCTTCATCGGCTCGACCACCTTCCAGGTGACCGGCATGACGTGCGCGCACTGCCAGCGCGCCGTGACCGCCGAGATCGCCGGCGTCGACGGCGTCGAGTCAGTCAACGTCGAGCTGGCCAGCGGCACGGTCACCGTCACCGCCTTGCAGCCGGTCGACCGCGCCGACATCGCCGCCGCCGTCGACGAGGCCGGCTACACCCTCATCCCGTGACCCGCGGCCGACTCTGGAGACCCGACATGACCAGCACGACCCCCCTCCGGGGCGCCGGCTCCTCGCACCCGGTAGCCCTGCCCAGAGAGCACCGACTGAGCGTCAAGAGGTTCACCCGGCACTTCGCTGAGATGGTCGTCGCGATGGCCGTCGGCATGGTGGTCCTGCACCCGCTGTGGATGTTCGTCCTTGACGCCGTCGGCGCCGCCGGGCTGATGCACAACCCCTACTCGGGAGCGCTGATCATGGCGACGAACATGACCGTGGCCATGTCCGGGTGGATGAAGGTCCGCGGTCACCGCTGGGGGCCCATCGTCGAGATGGGGGCTGCGATGTACGTGCCCTTCCTGGTGCTGTTCGTGCCGCTGTCGCTCGGGCTCATCGACAAGGGCGCCCTGATGCTGTGGGGCCACATGCTGATGCTCCCGGCAATGGCCGTGGCGATGCTGCTGCGTCCTCGCGAGTACGCCCACTGCTAGGCCGGGGCGCACCACGCCGCGGCGGCCGATGCCCCCGCCCCGCCGCCGCGGCTGGGGGCGCGCCGACAGCTGCGGCACCGCACCGTTGCCCCGCGCGCCCTTCTGCACCCTCCCCACGCACACAGCCACGAACGCCCCC
>DATLLX010000182.1:0-2648 GCA_035537595.1 Gaiellales bacterium
CCGCTGCACTGTCGGCGCGGGCGACTGCAGCCTGGCCGGCTACCTGCTCGCCGACCTGGCCGGCGCCCCGCCGGCCGAGCGGCTGCGCAGCGCCGTCGCGTACGGAGCGGCCAGCGCGTCGCTCCCCGGATCCGCCGTCCCCACCCCGGCCCAGATCGACATCGCCGCCGTACGGGTCACCGCTGTCCCCGCCCACGTCCCGGCCGCCGGCCGGGATGCCCGATGACCTCCGGAAGAGGTTTGCCATGCCCGCACTGATCACCCCCGACCTGGTCGCCCTGGACGCCGACCTGGGCGCCGACAAGAGCGCGGTCGTGCGCCGGCTGGCCGAACTGGTCACCGCAGCCGGCCGGGCAACCAGCGCCGACGGCCTGCAGGCCGACGCCATGGCCCGGGAGGGTCAGGCCCCCACCGGGCTCCCGGGCGGGCTGGCCATCCCGCACTGCCGCTCGGCGGCGGTGACCGAGGCCTCCCTCGGCTTCGCGCGGCTGGATCCGAAGGTCGACTTCGGCGCCCCGGACGGGCCGGCCGACCTCGTCTTCCTGATCGCGGCGCCCGCCGAGGGCGACGCCGACCACCTCACGCTGCTCACCGCCCTGGCCCGCGCGCTGGTCCGCCCGGACTTCGTGGCCTCGCTGCGGGCCGCGACCTCGCCCGAGGAGATCGTGACCCTGGTGCAGGACGTCGTGGCCCCGGCCGAGACGCCCGCGCCGGCGACCGTCGGGTCTCCGGCCGCGGCCGCACCCGTGGCCGGCGCGACCGCCGCTGCGGCTCGCAAGAGCCTGGTCGTGGTCAGCGCCTGCCCGACCGGCATCGCGCACACCTACATGGCGGCCGACAAGCTCAGCGCCGCCGGTCAGGCCGCGGGCGTCGACGTCCACGTCGAGACCCAGGGCTCCTCCGGTGCCACCCCACTCGACCCGGCCGTCATCCGGGCGGCGGACGCGGTGATCTTCGCTGTCGACGTGGGCGTGCGGGACCAGGGCAGGTTCGCCGGCAAGCCCGTGATCCAGAGCGGCACGAAGCGCGCCATCAACGAGCCCGACGTCATGATCCGCGAGGCGCTCGCGGCCGCCGACGACCCGAACGCGCGCCGGGTGGCCGGGACCGCCGACGACGGCGCGGTCGCCTCGTCCGGTGCCGGCCGGCCCGGCGTCGCCACGGAGATCCGCCGCTGGCTGCTCACGGGTGTCAGCTACATGATCCCCTTCGTCGCGGCCGGCGGTCTGCTCATCGCGCTGGGCTTCCTGCTCGCCGGCTACCCCATCGCCCAGAACGACCCGGACTCCGGCACCCAGTGGGCCAAGCTCTGGGTGCTGAACAACTCGATCTTCGATCTTCCCACCAGCACGGTCGCCCACATGCACGGCGGGCTGGCCGGCTACCTGGGAGCCATCTGCTTCACCATCGGGGCAGCCGCGTTCGGCTTCCTCGTCCCGGCACTGGCCGGCTACATCGCGTTCGCGATCGCCGACCGCCCCGGTCTGGTCCCCGGCTTCGTCGTCGGCGCCGTCTCGCTGCTCGTCGGCGCCGGCTTCCTCGGCGGCCTGGTCGGCGGCATCATCGCCGGGTTCGCGGCCCTGTGGATCAGCCGCTGGAAGCTGCCGGCCGGCGTCCGCGGGCTCCAGCCGGTCGTGATCATCCCGCTGCTGGCCACGCTGATCTCCAGCGGCCTGATGGTGATCGTCCTGGGCAAGCCGCTGGCGGCGGCACTGACCGGCCTCGGCAACTGGCTGAACAGCCTGTCCGGCACGCAGGCGATCCTGCTCGGCATCGTGCTGGGTCTGATGATGTGCTTCGACCTCGGGGGCCCGGTGAACAAGGCGGCCTACGTGTTCGCGACCACCGGTCTCACCGCCGCCCTCTCAGGCAGCGGCGGCCACCAGCAACTGGTGATCATGGCGACGGTCATGGCCGCCGGGATGGTGCCGCCGCTGGCGATGGCGCTGAGCACAACCGTCCGGCCCAAGCTGTACACCGCAGCGGAGCGGGACAACGGCAAGGCCGCGTGGCTGCTCGGCGCCTCGTTCATCTCCGAGGGCGCCATCCCCTTCGCGGCCGCCGACCCGTTGCGGGTCATTCCCTCGATGATGCTGGGCGGGGCCACCACGGGTGCGATCGTCGCGGGGGCCGGCATCGAGCTCCGCGCGCCCCACGGCGGCATCTTCGTGTTCTTCGCGATCAGCAACTTCCTGCTGTTCCTGCTCGCGGTCGCGATCGGCGCCGTCGTCGGTGGCGTGGCGGTCACGATCCTCAAGGGCATCGGCCACACGGACGCCGAGGACGCACCCGAGGACGCGATCGACCTGGAGCACGCGCATGCCCCGGTCGGCGTCCCGGCGAGCGCAGCCAGCGCCTGACGGGCAAGCTCACTCCCACCATCCCGAGCAGCGAGGAAGAGGAACGATGCCCAGTCAGACCGTCACCGTCGGCTCCCGGGTCGGGCTGCACGCCCGGCCGGCCGCGCTCATCGCCGAGGCCGTCGGCAAGGCCGGGGTCCCGGTCACCCTGGCCACCACCGGAGGTGTCCCCGTCGACGCCGGTTCGCCGCTGATGATCATGACGCTCGGAGCCAAGCAGGGCGCCGAGGTCGTGGTCACCAGCGACGACCAGACGGTGCTCGACCGGATCGCCGGAATGGTCGCCCA
>DATLLX010000183.1:0-11089 GCA_035537595.1 Gaiellales bacterium
CATCTCCAGCCTCGAGCTCGCGGCCGTGCAGGACAGGCCGGCGCTGTTCTCGACGGCGCTGATGTGGATGGTGGCCGAGCTTTTCGAGCAGCTGCCCGAGGTCGGCGATCTGGAGAAGCCGAAGCTGGTGTTCTTCTTCGACGAGGCGCACCTGCTGTTCGACGATGCGACCGACGCCTTCCTGCAGTCGGTGACCCAGACCGTGCGGCTGATTCGATCGAAGGGCGTGGGCGTGTTCTTCGTCACCCAGTCGCCGAAGGATGTCCCGGCAGACGTCCTCGGCCAGCTGGGCAACCGCATTCAGCATGCCCTTCGGGCCTTCACCCCCGACGATGCCAAGGCCCTGCGATCGACGGTCTCGACGTACCCGCGGTCGGAGTTCTACGACCTCGAGCAGCTGCTGACGCAGCTTGCGATCGGAGAGGCGGTGGTCACCATCCTGTCGGAGTCCGGCGTCCCGACTCCGGTCGTCCACACCCGTATGCGGGCTCCCCAGTCCCGCATGAGCCCGGTCGACGATATCGCCGGGCCGGCCAGGGCGTCGCCGCTCTACGCTCGCTACGGAACGGCGATCGACACACAGAGCGCCAGGGAGATCCTGGCCGCCCGGATGGCCCAGTCCTCGGCGGCCGCCGCCGCGGCCCGCCCGGCCCCGTCGGCGAAACCGGCCAGGTCGAAGAAGGCCAGGCCGGCGGCCAGATCAGCCGGGAAGCCGGCGAGCGGCGGCGCACTCGGCACCCTCGGTGACCTGCTGGCGTCGAGCCAGGGCAAGGCGATCGAGAAGGAGGTCGTAAGGGGCGTGTTCGGGATGCTGAAGAAGCGGTTCTGATGGGCGCGACCGGACCCAAGCTGCGGGCCATGCTCGACGAGACGGCCGAAGCCACCGGGTTCTCCGGCGTCGTCCGGGTCGACAGGCGAGGCGAGGAGGTGTTGGTGCGGGCCTACGGGCTCGCCGACCGCGGCCACGAGGTCGCGAACAGCGCCGACACCCTGTTTGCGCTCGCCAGCGGCACGAAGAGCCTGACAGCGCTGACCGTGGTCAGCCTGATCGCCGAGGGCCGGCTGGACATGTCGACCACCGCGCGCTCTGTGCTTCGGGGCGACCTGCCGCTGATCGACGACCGGGCGACGGTCGAGCAGCTGCTGGCGCACCGGTCCGGGATCGGCGACTACCTCGACGAGGCGGTGCACGAGGTCACCGACTACGTGATGCCGGTGCACCGGCTGGCCGCCACGGAGGATTACCTGGCCGTCCTCGACGGCCATCAGACCGCCTTCGCCCCGGGCGAGCGGTTCGCCTACTGCAACGGCGGCTACGTGGTGCTGGCGCTGATCGCCGAGCGAACCGGCGGCGCGCCGTTCCACGAGCTCGTCCGCCGGCGTGTGTGCGAGCCGGCGGGAATGTCCGACACCGCGTTCCTGCGCTCCGACGAGTTGCCGGGCCGGGCCGCCCTCGGCTACCTGGCGGCCGACGACCCGAGGACGAACGTGCTTCATCTGCCGGTGCGCGGCAGCGGTGACGGCGGCATCTACTCGACTGCGGCAGATATCAGCTCGCTGTGGGCGGCCTTCCTCGCCGGGCGGATCGTGCCCGCCGAGTGGACTGCCGAGATGGTGCGGCCCCGCAGCGACGTGCCCAGCGAGTCGATGCGCTACGGCCTGGGCGTCTGGCTCCATGCCACGCGTCGGGTGGTGATGCTGGAGGGATACGACGCCGGCGTCTCGTTCCGCAGCGCCCACGACCCCGATTCGGCGATCACGCACACCGTGATCTCGAACACCACCGACGGCGCATGGCCGGTGACAGCGATGCTCGAACAGCAGCTGGGCACCGGATCCTGAAGGCGGCGGACCGACCCCTCGCCGGCTACGGCCGGGTGGTCACCTCAGCGAGCTCCCACTCTCCGACACCCTTCAGCTCGCGGAGCCCGCGGGCCGCGAACTCCAGGCCCGAGCCGGCGACCAGATCCTTGACCGCCCGCGAGACGAACACCTCGCCTGCGCCCGCCTGGCCGCAGATGCGCGCACCGACCGACAGCGCCACTCCGGCGACCTTCTCCTCGTGGAGCTCGCATTCGCCGGTGTGCACCCCGGCCCGCAGCTCGAGACCCAGTGGTCTCACCGCCTCGACCACAGCGAGCGCGCAACGAATCGCCCGGCCGGGTCCGTCGAAGGTTGCGAAGAACCCGTCGCCGGCCGTGTCACGCTCCTCCCCGCGAAACCGGGCCAGCTCCCGCCGCACCACGGCGTTGTGCCGGGCCAGCAGGTCGCGCCATTCACGGTCGCCCATCGCCGTGGCGGTGCGGCTGGAGTCGACGATGTCGGTGAAGAGCAGGGTGGTGAGGACACTTTCGGGAATCAGCGGGGTGGGCTCGCCGGCCACCAGCAGCTCGATCTCGTCCACAATGTCGGGGGACAGGAAGACGCCCCAGTAGTCCCGGCCGGACACGCACACCTTGCTCGCTCCCGGGATCGCAGCTGCCGCGGCGGCCGACTCCACGCTGGCGAGCGGCGTATCGCGGTAGAGCACCACCGTGGGCACGCGCACCGCGGCGTACACGTCTGCCATGTCGGTCTCCATGAAGGCACGATTCAGCTCGTAGCCCATGGCCGGGCCGGCTCCGACCCGCAGCCAGTTCGCAAACCAGCTCCGCCCCTCCGCCGTCGCCGCGAGCGTCGGGCAGGTCTGCACGCAGATCTGGTCGCACAGCTCCTTGGTGCCCCACCTCTCGCGGATCTTGGGCAGCTCCTCGAGCTCGGCGGGGTCGAGATACCCCGGCATCGAGGGATGGAACAGGGCCAGCGCGATCGAGCTCTCCGGGTAGGTTGCGGCGAACAGGGCGGCCATCAGACAGCCTTCGTGGGAACCGAAGATGACGGTGCGCGACGACCCGACCGCGTCGAGCACGGCACGCACGTCCTCCATGCGGGTTTCCAGGGTCGGGAAGCCCCCGCCGCGATCGGACAACCCGGTACCGCGCTTGTCGAACAGGATCAGCCGGAACGACCGGGCCAGCCGCTCGTAGAACGGCCTCCAGTACTCCGATTCCCAGCCGTACACCAGGTTGGAGCAGAAGTCGGGGACGAACACCAAATCGGTCTCGGCGTCGCCCACCACCTGATAGGCGATCGAGACGCCGCCGCTGCGGACATACCGAACATCGACTTCCATGCCGCGCTAGCCTCGTCCACCGGGCGCGGTGACGCAACCAGGGTCGGTCAGCGCGGGTCGCGCCCGGCCGCCGGCCGCTGCGACCGCTCACGCTTGGCCGCGTACATGGCGGCGTCGGCCTTCTTCAACGCACTGACCAGGTCTCGCGCCGGAGGGCAGACTGCATGCCCGATCGACGCGGACAGCGGGTGGCCGTCAACCGTCTGCCGGGCCACGGCATCGGCGATCCTGCCGACCGTGCGCAGGGTGTCGCCCGGCCCACTCGAGGGCAGCAGCAGGGCGAACTCGTCGCCGCCGATGCGCGCCACCACGTCGCTCTCCCGCACGCAAGCGGACACGGTCGATGCCAGGCTCTGGATCACCCGGTCGCCGAAATCGTGGCCATACCGGTCGTTCGCCTGCTTGAGGCCGTCGGCATCGATCACGATCACGCCCACCGGCGATCCGGTTCGCGCCCGGCGCTGCTGTTCGGCCGCCAGCGCCTCCTCCCAGCCCAGCCTGTTGGCGAGGCCGGTGAGGGCGTCGTGGCGCGCCTGCTGGCTGACGCCGTCGAAGGCCGTGGTCAGCGCCAGTGCCTGGTCGATGCGGGCCCGCCGCTCACGCGAGAACACCCAGATCAGCGCCACCAGCGGCATCACCGCGAGCATCGCGGCGGGCTGGGGAGCGACGGCGAACGCGAACAGGAGGCCGGCCGGGGCCAGCAGCGCGTCGACCAGGAAGACGGGACGCATGAAGCCGATCACGGCCGCCGGCGAGATGCCGAATCCGAGCCATTCGCGGATGACCGAGCTGATCAGGTCGAACGCGAACTGGGCACCCAGCGCCGCCGCATACAGCGGCCAGTTGCCCCACGAGGGTGCGCCCGCGCCACCGACCACGAGCACAAGCGCCGGCCCGACGGCGTGCCAGCACGTCGAGATCACCACCGGCAGCCGGTCGGCACGCAGGATTCCCATGCCCACGTCGATCAGCGCCCCGCCCAGATAGGCGGCGCCGACCACCAGCGGCACGGTCGCCGGCGGCAGGATGAACAGCATGGGGACGAGCATCAGCTCGGTGGGCACGGCGGAGCCGGTGCCGATCTCGAACTCGACCCGCGAGACGACCGAGTAGGTGACCACCAGCAGCCCCACGGTGAAGGCGCTCAGGTGAGCCGCGTGCCGATCGGCGGCCAGCGCCATCAATACCGCCACGCCGACGAAGAGGCCGGCGCTGGCGAAGGAGACCGCCCACTCGCGGCGGGCCAGCGTGCTCGACGGCCGCCGCCGCGACTCCTCGATCAGCATGTCGCGCGGCGCGTTCACCACCGCGTCGAACGCGGGGATGGTGACGGCGGTGGCTGAGTTCTCGAGAGAAGCCACGGGAGGCGTATCGGCCGCCGGCCGGTGGACTTGAGCACTTTCTGATCGATGCGCAAGATCCCCCGAAAGGGTGGCGCAGCAGCGGCCTCGGTCGACGAGGCTAACCGCGTTTGTCCTCGTCCCAGGGGTGGCTCGATGTTTGGGAAGCCCGTCGTTCGTATCGTCGTCGCCGTCGCGTCAGTGGTCATGGTGGCCGCGGCGGTCGCTCCCACCCAGGCCCGCGCGGCCGGCGGCTGCGACGCCGGACCGGTGTCCCAGCCGTTTCTGCCCTGGCTCGATCCCGCGCAGTACGTGCTGGCACCCAACGGCGACTTCGAGCGCGGCGCCGCCGACTGGCAGCTGGACGACGGCGCGGATGTCGCAACCGGCAACGAGACCTTCTTCGTCGGCTCAGGGGACGACGCGCGCGCGCTCCAGCTCGCGCCGGGCGGATCGGCGACCAGCCGTGCGTTCTGCATCTCGTGGAACGATCCGACGCTTCGATTCTTCGTCCGCAAGGACGGCGGGCCGCTCTCCACGCTGCGGGTCGACGTGCTGTACACCGGCCTGCTCGGCGACCAGGAGTCGCTGGCCCTGCCGGCCCTCGCCGGCGGCGACTGGGCGCCGACGCTACCGCTGCCGCTGGCCGCGGACCTGGCCGTGCCCCCGCTCCTGACCGACGGCAATGCGCAGATCTCGCTGCGGTTCACCGCGGTCGGCGGCGGCACGTGGTCGGTGGACGACGTCTACGTCGATCCGTTCAAGACCAAGTAGCCGGACGCGCCGCTGCCTCAGACCAGGGTGCGAGGGTCGTGCACGCGTCGCTCGTCGGCCTCGTCCGGCGGCAGGCTGCCGTAGTCGAGCTCGGGGAACCCGCTCTCGATCTCGATCACACGCCCCTCCGCCGACGACCGCATGGCCGCCAGCGCCACCTCGAGCACGTGGTAGGCGTGCTCCGGCCGGTTGACCGGGGCAACGTCGCGCTCGATGCAGTCGACCAGGTGGCGGAGGCCGTCGGTCCATGGCCAGGTCGGGTCGGACTCGGGAATGATCTCCCACACACCCGACTCCCGCCGCCACAGCTCGAGCCCTTGCGGCGCCCAATCGTCGCCCATCATCTGCAGAACGCCCTCCGCGCCGTACACCTCGAGCGCCGGCGAGCGGTACTGCTGGATGGTGAACCCTGTCATCACCGAGGCAAACCGCGACTCGCCGAAGTCGAGCAGCACGTGGGAGTTGTCGTCGCTCTCCACCCTGACCGCCCGGCCCTCGATCGTCCGCTCCGGGATGGCCGTGCCGACCAGGGCGGTCACCCGCTTTACGGGGCCGAAGATGCCGCACAGGCTGGTCAGGTTGTAGATACCGAGATCGAACAGCGACCCGCCGCCCGGCTGGTAGTACCACGACGCCCACCAGGGGCCCGCCCAGCCGTACCTGCCGCGGGCGGACAGCGGGCGGCCGATGGCGCCGGCCCGGATCCGGTCGTGCATGTCGCGAAAGGTCGGCGAGAGCACGATGTGCGGCGCACACACCAGCCTGCCCGGCGCGCTCCCGCTGGCGGCCAGCACCCGCCGGGCGTCGTCCAGTGAGGTGGCCATCGGCTTCTCGAGCAGCACGTGCTTGCCGGCCTCGAGGGCGGCGACGGCCAGCCGGCCGTGATCGGGCATGCTGGTCAGTACCAGCACGGCATCGATGTCGTCTCGGGCGATCAGGTCGGCGTCGCCTGCCAGGTCGGCGTCGGCTCCCGTCAGTTCGGCGATCGCCCGCCGCTTGGCAGGGTCTGGGTCGAAGGCGGCCCGCAGCTCTACCCGGCCCTGCGCGGCCAGCCGGTCGATCAGAGTCCGGTAGGGGGTGAGGAACACGCTGCCCAGGCCGAGAACCCCCAGCCGCACGGTCATGCCGGCCCCCGGGCGGTCGACTCGTAGGCGTCCACCCAGGCCGGGTGGTCGATGTCGTGCCCGGCCGCGTCGGCCAGGCGGGCGGCCACGGCGGATGCGGCCGGCAGCGTGCTGATGACCGACAGCCGGGGGTCGGCGTGCTCGCCTCCGGGCAGCCGAACGACCCGCGCCCCGGCCCCCGCACACAGCCGCTCGGTCTCCTCGAGCGCGGGATCGTCACCCAGCGGCAGGCTGAGCGCGAGATGCCCGGGCGCCAGCCCGAACATCGCCGAGGTCGCGCCCTCTCGCGACTCGACGCCCTCGCAGGGCACCCGGGATACCTCCTTCAGCAGCAGCGCGGTCTCCAGCGCCGCCGCCCAGCCCGGCCCCGAGGAGAAGGCGATCGCGGCGGCGGGCGGCGCCGGGTCGAGATCGGCGGCCCATTGCTCTGCCCCCTCGACCGCCCGCCGGGCGGCGCCGGGCGCTGCTCTCACCCGGTCGCCAAGCTCGCGGTCGCCCGACAGCTCGGCCCAGATCAGCAGGGCGCAGGCGACCGCTCCGGCCAGCACCTGGGTGTGGGTGACCGCCCGCTGGTGGAGGACGCGCTGCAGCATCCTGGCCGCCGCGCCCCGCTCCACGGTCGAACCGGCGGTCGCCGTGATCGCGGCGTAGGGCTGCGGGGCGCCGCCGTCGATGGCCTCGATCAGATCACGGAACTCGCCCGACGACGAGATCGCCAGCAGCCTGTCCCCCGCCCGGAAGCGGAACGATCCGCCGGCCAGCAGTCCACTCGGCACCGCGACCAGCTCCGGCCCCTGCCCGGCCGAGCGCAGCGAGGCCAGCCACAGCGCCATCGCCACGTAGTAGGCGGCGCCGTTGCCACTGACGACGACCCGGCGAACGCTGCTGTCGCCGAGCAAGGCCACCGCCTCCGCCAGCCCGTCGGAGGCATCGACGGTCGCCGCCAGCCCCTCGGGGAGCTCGCGGATGTCAGCCCACAGGCCGGTCTCGGTCCACATCCGGGGCACCGTACCGCCTGGCGACGGCCAGGGCCGCACCGACCACTCCGCCGTCGGCGCCCAGCGCGGACTGCACGATCGGCAGCTCCCGGGTGTCGGGATACTCGATGCCCGCGCGCGTCGCCTCCACCAGCCGGTCGAAGAACGGCTGCGAGCGGCCGAGGCCGCCGCCGACGATCAGCCGGTCGGGATCGAGCGCGTTCACGAGCGTCGCCAGCGCCCCGCCCAGCACGGCCACCGCCTGGTCGACCTCGACCGCGTGGGCGGGGTCGATGACGGCGGTGCGAGCGTCGACGCCGGTGCGCTCCGCGATCGCGCGCCCGCTGGCCACCCGCTCGGCGGGAGGCGAGCCGAGCACGATGGCATTGCCGCGGGCTCCCAGCAGCGGCCGGCCCTCCAGCACCAGGCAGACGCTGGCGCCGGTGCCGACGATCGCATAGAGAAATGACTCCAGGCCGGCCCCGGCGCCGAACCGGGCCTCGGCCAGAGCCGCCGCCCGGACATCGGACTCCACCACGAGGGTGCCGCCCCGGCCGATGCCGGCCACGTCCAGATCGCGCCACTCGATCGTCTCGGCGCTTGTGATCCGCCCGTCGCGGCCCACCATCTCGCAGATGCCCACGCCGACCGCCAGCTCCGGCGCGCCCAACCGTCCGGCCAGGCCGGTGCAGTCGGCCAGCACGGCGGCGCCGCCGCGCTCGGGCGCGGTCGCCAGCTGCTCGGCCTGCAGCACCCGGCCGCTTTCGAGATCGACCACCCCGGCGGCGACCTTGGTGCCGCCGACGTCGATTCCGATCGCCCGGCTCACGGAGCGTACTGGGGGGCGATCCCGGCCAGCGCCTCGGCGATCTCGGTGCCGTAGTTGCGGTATTCGTGGCGGGCGCCGGCCGGCAGGTAGCAGGCGTCGTCGGCACCGAGCTCGAACACATAGGTGGCATCCTCGTGCCAGGCCCGCACCCACAACGTGCCCCGCAGCACGTACAGCACCTCGTCACCGCCGTGGGCGTGCTCCGCGGCCGCCTCGCCGGGATTTATCTCAAGCGTGACCACGGTCAGCTGCTCGGTGCTGGCCACCACCCCCTCGAGCACCCCCAGCTCCCGCCGCCACACCGTGTCGGCAGGCGTCAGCGGGCGCAGGGTCACCCGCTCGGGCACCCAGCCGGGCACCGACCCCAGCGCGGCATCGTCGGCATACCGTGACCGCTCGATGTCCGGACGCTCCCGGGCGTACGCGCCCGACGTGCCGGCCGACGGCGGCGGCGCGAACAGCTCCAGCACCCGCAGGGGCTCGCCGCCGTGTGCATAGGCGTGATGCCAGGTGTCCTTGCGGAAGAACAGCCGCTCCCCGCGCCCGATCCGGTGCACCTCGCCGGTCTCCGGGTTGGCGGCGACCATGGTGCCCTCGAGCACGTGCAGCACCTCGTCGGCGCCGAACACCGTGCGGAACTCGGGCGAGTGGCGAAAGGCGCCCCCGGCGGGAAGCTCGAACACCAGGGCATGGATCAGGCCGGTGGAGGCGTAGATCCGATCGGCGACGAACCCGGCCTCGGCGTCGCCCCAGATGTGGCGGGTGGCCGCATGCCCGGGAATCGCCGCCGGCCGGTCGAAGGTCGGCCGCGGCGACGGCGAATACCCGCCGGCGCTCATGGCGGGCGATGGTACCAGAGCTCGCTTTGCACCCGCGGGCCGATCGGTATAGTCGCCCGGACTCTGTTGATCGGAAGGGATTCGAGGATGCACGGACGAGCACAGATCAGACGATGGACGGCTGCGGGCACCGTCGTGCTCGTGGCGGCGCTGGCCACGGCCTGCGGCGGCACCCCCGGCGCGAGCCAGAGCTCGGTCAACACAAGCAAGGAAGTTCAGAAGACCGGGTTCGACAAGCTGGGCCCCGTGAACCTGACGGTGTGGTCCTACGACAACCAGGATCCCGGTCTCGAACCGGTGCTCAAGGAGCTGTCGGCCAACTTCACCAAGAAGTACCCGAACGTGAAGATCACCATGGTCTTCAAGGACTTCAACAGCCTGGTCAACGTCGTCCCCCGCGCGCTGGCCTCCGACCAGGGCCCGGACATCACGGAGGGCAACCAGGGCTACCAGACTGACGCCCAGCTGGTGAAGGCGCGACTGATCATCCCCCTCGACCCCTACATCAAGGCCTACGGCTGGGACGACTGGTACAGCGACTCGACCTGGTCGATCTTCCGCTGGACGGAGGACGGCAAGACGTTCGGCCAGGGCCCCAAGTGGGGCGTCGCCCAGACCGGCCAGAACGTGGCCGTGTTCGCCAACACCGAGAAGCTGAAGGCGCTCGGGTACGACCCCGCGAACATGCCGACGACGTTCGACGACTTCAACGCGATGCTTGCCGACATCCGCCAGAAGCTGCCCAAGAACGAGCCGGTGATCCAGTTCGGCAACAACGAGGGCTACGGCACGATCCACATGTACGGCGGCATCCAGGCCGCCTACGTCGATCCGCAGTCGGTGCGCGACTGGATCCAGCACGTGCCAGGATCGTCCTATGACACGCCGGAGAACATCCAGGCCCTCAAGACCTATCAGGAGTGGGCGTCCAACGGGTACTTCAACAGCGACTACAACGCCAAGAAGTACGACCAGTCGGCCGCCGACTTCGGCAAGGGCCAGGGCGTGTTCTGGATGGGCGGCGACTGGGATTCGTCGATCATCAAGGCCGGGCTCGGCGACAACGTGATGGTGATGAACATCCCGCCGGGGGCCAGCGGCACCTGGGCCAGCATCGGCGCCACCTCCGGTCCCTGGCACATCTCGGCCAAGACCAAGTACCCGGACGTCGCGGCCGCATGGCTCGACTATGTGATCGCCTCGCCGGAGGCACAGAAGCTGATGTACGCACAGCAGCAGATCCCGGCCATCGCCGGCGCCGAGACGCCGTCAGGCGATCCGTACCTCGGCCAGGTGGCGGCCGCCTGGCAGCAGGTGTCCGGGGATGACGGCCTGATGCTGTACACCGACTGGGCCTCGCCCACCATGTACAACACCCTGGCGTCGCACTTCCAGAACCTGCTGGCCGGCAAGGAGTCGCCGGAGGACATGGCAAAGGCTGTCCAGGCAGACTGGGAGAAGTTCGACAAGACGCTGAAGTAGCGGATGGCTGTCAGCGCCGATGCCGCGGCACCGGCTGCCGCAGCGGATGCAGAGGTCGAGAAGGCTCGCCGGGCGACACAGAGAGCGCCCGGCGAGCCTCGCAACGTCGCCTGGCTGTACATCCTGCCGGGGCTCGCCTTCTACCTGCTATTCACGCTCGCTCCGCTGGCGCACACCGTTGAGCTGTCGCTGTTCGACTGGGACGGCCTCACGCCCGGCCGCTACATCGGCTTCGCCAACTACCGCGAGGCCTTCTCCGACCCGCTGGTCAGGGAGTCGTTCCGCCACTCCGCGGAGCTGATCGTGTTCTACGCGCTGATCCCGGTCGTGCTCGGGCTGCTGCTGACGGCGCTGCTGACCCGGCACCCCGTGCGCGGCTTCACGTTCTTTCGGACGGCGCTGTTCCTGCCCCAGATGCTGGCCGGGGTGGTGGTGGCCCAGGCGTGGGTGTGGATCTACGCCAGCAACGGGCCCCTGAACGAGCTGCTGCGGGCGGTCGGCCTGGGAGCGCTGGCCCGGCCCTGGCTGGGGGACTTCAGCTGGGCACTGCCG
>DATLLX010000184.1:0-7923 GCA_035537595.1 Gaiellales bacterium
GTCCAGCGTGAGGCCGGTGGCAAGCACCGAGCGCACGCCCAGCCGCGTGACCAGCGTCTGCGCGACGTTCGAGAACACGATGATCGTGAACGTGACGGCGGCGAAGCCGACGCCTGTCTTGATCGCGGAGTAGCCCAGCACCTGCTGCATGTACAGGGTGAGCAGGAAGAACTCCGAGAAGGCGATCGCCCCGATCACGGCTGCCGTCGCGTTGGCGGCGGACAGCATCCGGTTGCGGAACATCCGCATCGGCAGCAGCGGGGCCGGCGACCGCAGCTCGATGGCGACGAAGGCGACCAGCAGGGCGGCCGACGCCGCCAGCAGCGAGAGCGTGGTGACGCTGGCCCAGCCGTCCTGGGTGGCCCGCGTCATCGCGTACACGAGCAGCATCACGCCCGCGGTGACCGAGCCTGCTCCGGCCACGTCGAAGTGGCGGTGCTCCTGCCCGCGGCTCTCCGCCAGCACGAACGGCGCGGCGGCGATCACGGCGATGCCGACCGGCACGTTGATGAAGAACACCCACGACCAGTTCAGGTAGGAGGTGAGCACGCCGCCCAGAAGCACGCCCGCGGCTCCCCCCGAGCCTGAGGCGGCGCCCCAGATGCCCAGCGCGCGGTTGCGCTCGGGCCCCTCGGCGAACGTGGTCATCAGGATCGACAGGCCGGCCGGCGCGAACAGCGCCCCGCCCAGCCCCTGCAGCGCGCGAAAGGCGATCAGCGAGCCCTCCGACCAGGAGATGCCGCACAGGAGCGAGCTCACCGAGAACACGGCCAGGCCGGCCATGAACACGCGCCGGCGCCCGAAGACGTCGGCCAGGCGTCCGCCCAGCAGCAGCACGCCGCCGAACAGGATCGCGTAGGCGCTGATCACCCACTGGAGGTTCTGCTGGGCGAAGTGCAGATCGCCCTTGATCGCGGGCAGGGCAACATTGACGATGGCGATATCGAGCACCACCATGAACTGCGCGCCCACGATCGCCGCCAGGGCCAGCCACCGGCTTCGCGGCTGATTCCCCAAGATCGATGACTGCATCATTCATTGACTCCCAAAATCGTTGATGATTGCAACGATAGCACATACCGACTATCGGATGCGCTACACTTCGAACCGATGAACGCGACAAACACACAGACCGTGATCGGGCCGATGCTGCCGGGGCCGCCGAAGGAGCTGCTCACGAGCAGCACCTTCCTGCTCAAGCGGCTGGGGTTCGCCGCGAAGGACGCCTCCCACGCCGCCTTCGAGGGCACGGGGCTGTCGGCCTTCCACTTCGCGGTGCTGGCGCTGCTGGAGGAGGACGCGCGAGAGACGCAGGCGATGATCGCCGACGCCCTCGGCTATGACCGCAGCCACATCGTCCGCCTGCTTGACGAGCTGGAGGAGCGGGAGCTGGTCGTCCGCAAGCGCGACCCCGACGATCGCCGCCGGCACGTGGTCAAGCTGACCGCCGACGGCCGGGCGATGCTGCGCCGGCTGCGCGCGGTCATGCGGCGGCTGGAGGACGACTTCCTGGTCCCGCTGGACGCCGATCAGCGGGCGCAGCTGAAGCAGCTGCTGGGCACGCTGGCCAGCCACCACGACCCCCGCTGCGCCCTCCGCGGGCCGGTGCCGCCGGCGGCCGACTAGGCGCCGCGAGACTCCTCCGCCGAGCGCGGCCAGCGACCGCCGCAGGCGATTGACGGTTGGCAGCGGGCGTGAGACGCTGGCCGGCACCGACATGCACTCCGATTGGCGCGGCCTTGGGCTCCGCGCGTCGTTCGCGAGCGACGATCACCGACAGGGAGGGCAGCCATGGAACGCCATGGATCGGAGACCTACTTCGTGCTCGGCGAGGGCCTGCTGGGCGAGAGCATCGATGGGCGCGCGCCGACGCTGGCCCCCCAGCTGGAGGCGGCCACGGTGCCCTTCCGGTTCTCGCGCATGGGCCCCAGCGGCTTCAACCACCAGATCACCGACGCGGTGCGGCGCAAGGTCGCCGAAGCCATGACGGCGGGCGGCGGCGGCGCGGGGAAGATCCCGGCCGGCTTTACGTACCTGGGCCAGTTCGCCGACCACGACCTCACATTCGACAAGACGCAGGTGATGCTGGGCGAGAACGTGTCGCCGACCGAGCTGCTGCAGGGCCGCTCCCCGAGCCTCGACCTGGACTCGCTGTACGGCGCCGGCCCGGACGACGCCGCCTCGGCCAAGTTCTACGAGCCGGACGGCGTGCACCTGAAGATGGGAAAGACCGCGGGGGTCGAGGGGCTGGCGGCGATGGACGGCTTCGACCTGCCCCGCGGCGCCGGGTCGACGGTGGCGGCCAAGCGCAGGGCGATCATCCCCGACCCCCGCAACGACGAGAACCTGGCGGTCGCCCAGACCCACCTGGCCTTCATCCGCTTCCACAACCGGGTGGTCGACACGCTGCCGGCCTCGGTACCCGCCGGGCAGCGGTTCGAGAAGGCGCGGCAGAAGGTGACCAGGCACTACCAGTGGATGCTGCGCACCGACTACCTGCCGCGCGTCTGCGCGCCGCAGGCCGTGACAGACGTGTTCGCGAACGGCCGCAAGGCGTTCGAGGTCGGGGCGACGCCGACCGACATCCCGACCATGCCGATCGAGTTCTCGGTGGCGGCGTTCCGGCTCGGCCACTCGATGATCCGCCGGGCGTACAACTGGAACCGGATCTTCGATGACGGCAGCGGGTCGCTGGAGCTGCTGTTCACGTTCACGGGCCGCAGCGGCGACCTGGGCGGCAACCCGCGGCTGCCCAGCACCTGGATCGCCGACTTCCGACGGCTGTACGACTTCGGCGAGGCGGGCCGCGCAGATCTGACCGTGCCGGCTGCCAAGGCCAACAAGGCGCGGCCGATCGACACCCTGCTGGTCGATCCGCTGCGGACGCTGCCCGGATTCCCCAGCGGCGAGGACAACCTGGCGTTCCGCAATCTGACGCGCGCCAAGATGGTGCGCCTGGCCACCGGGCAGCAGATGGCGACGTTCCTCAAGGGCAAGGGGATCACGCTGAACGCGCTGACCAAGGCCGAGATCCGCGACGGCCAGGGCGGTGTCGGGCTGGCCGGCCTGACCGACCTCCAGCGGGCGGCGTTCCTCAAGGACACCCCGCTGTGGTTCTACATCCTCCGGGAGGCGGAGCTCAACAACGGAAAGCTGAAGCGGGTCGGGGCGCGCATCGTCGCCGAGACCTTCCACCGCGCCATGGAGGGCAGTCAGACCTCGATCGTCCGCGACCCGACGTGGCGCCCCTCGCTGGGCCCCGACAACACCACCTTCCGGATGGTCGATCTGCTGCTGTTCGCCTTCCAGGGCAAGAAGAACCTGCTCAACCCACTCGGCAACTGAAGGGCGTCCGGGCATTCGTCCGTCCTCGCACCGTCTAGCGCAGCCGCCTGCCCGGCGTTACGCTCGTTGGGGAAACTGCACGCCACGAGACTGTTGGGGGAGGGCATCATGGTCGGCTCCGCGCGGTGTTTGCGAACGGTTGTTGCCGCGATGGCGATGCTGGTGGTGTTCGCATCGCCGGCCGTGGCGGCGACACCGAGCGGGTTCTCGCCGGTCACCAGCCCGGCGATCGCCCGGGGCACGCTGACCGGAGTCGACGCAACCGGGCCGGCTGACGCCTGGGCGGTGGGGTACCGGTACACCGGCACCGGCCCCAGGATGGTGGTCGAGCACTGGAACGGCGCCCGATGGGCCACGGTCACGCTGCCCAGCATCTGGGCGGGGCTTGACGCCCACCTGTTCGACGTGCTGGCAGTCAGCCCGACCGACGTCTGGGCGGCCGGAAGCATCGGCGAGCTGGGCCAGTCGCGGGCCCTGATCATCCACCGATCGGCGGCCGGGTGGACCCGATTCACGCTGAACCAGATCCCCACCGGCTCCGGCCAGGGCTTTCTGTATGGCCTCGGCGGAAGCTCGCACACCAACCTGTGGGCGGTCGGCCTGCTGGGTAAGAAGCCCCTGGCCCTGCACTTCACCGGCACGTCGTGGTCGTATCTGACGACGCCCAGCCCGCCCGTCTCGATCGGCAATCCCCTCCAGGCCGTGCGCGTGATCGGCCCGACCAACGTCTACTTCGTCGGCAACTCGGAGCAGGACGGCGGCATCTTCTACCAGGTGAACCCGTGGGCGCTTCACTGGGACGGCACCAGCTTCGGCGACGTTCAGTACCTCAACCAGCCCTTCGAACAGCCGCCCAACTCCGCCGCCTGGGTGAACGACCTTGATGCGGTCGGCTCGTCGCCGATCGCGGCCGGCCTGGGTGTCAATCTGGACAACGTTCAGCAGGGCGCCGTCTGGCGGCTCAGCTCGGGCGCGTGGAACCCGACGACCCCGTTCGCCGATCCCACCTCTCGCTCGCTCCACTCGATGCAGGTGGTCAGCGCGACGAACATCTGGACGGTCGGCCACCGGACGACCACGACCGGGGAGATGCGAACGTGGATCGTCCACTGGAACGGCAGCTCGTGGGGGAGCCTGGGCGGCCCCAACCCGCGGCCCGGCGACAGCCTGCTCAACGGCATCTCGTCCGTTCCCGGCTCCTCGACGCTCTGGGCAGTGGGCGAGAGCGGTGGCACGCCGCTGATCCTGAGGCGCAACTGAGATCGCTGTCGACAGCCCGCGCCGTAGACTGATCAGGTGGCGACCTGCGCGAAATGCGGTCAGGAGAACCCGGACGGGTTCCGATTCTGCGGGAGCTGCGGCGCCGCCCTGAGCTCCGCGCCGGTCAGCGAGGAGCGCAAGGTGGTGACCGTGCTGTTCGCCGACCTGGTCGGGTTCACCAGCCGCAGCGAGCGGATGGACGTCGAAGACGTGCGCGGCACCCTGGCTCCCTACCACGCACTGCTGCGGGAGCAGCTGGAGCACTACGGCGGCACGGTCGAGAAGTTCATCGGCGATGCGGTGATGGGGCTGTTCGGGGCGCCGGTCGCCCACGAGGACGATCCCGAACGGGCGGTCCGCGCTGCGCTCTCGATCCGGGCGGCGATCGCCCGGCTGAACGACGAGGACCCCGGCCTCGACCTGCACGTGCGGGTGGGGGTGAACACCGGCGAGGCGCTGATCGTGCTCGGCGCCGACGCCGCCCGCGGCGAGGGGATGGCCTCCGGCGACGTCGTCAACACCGCGGCGCGGCTGCAGGCCGCGGCGCCGGTCGACGGCATCCTGGTCGGCGAGACCACCTACCGGGCGACCGACCGCGCGGTCGCCTACCGCCCCATCGACCCGGTCGTGGCCAAGGGCAAGTCGAACCCGGTGCCCGTGTGGGAGGCGGTGGAGGCACGAGCCCGGCTGGGGGTCGACGTCGTGCAGCGGCCGACGACGCCACTGGTCGGGCGCGGCGAGGAGGTCGACCTGCTGCTGGACGCGCTGCGCCGCTGCCGCTCCGAGCGCGCGGTGCAGCTGGTCACCCTGGTGGGCGTTCCCGGGATCGGAAAGAGCCGGCTGGTCTGGGAGCTGATGCAGGCGGTGGAGCGCGACCCCGACTTCATCCTCTGGCGGCAGGGGCGCTCGCTGCCCTACGGCGACGGCGTCACCTACTGGGCGCTGGGCGAGATGGTGAAGGCCCAGGCCGGCATCCTCGACTCCGACTCCGCCCATGAGGCCAGGGACAAGCTGCGTGCCGCCGTCGCCGACCTGATCGATGACCCGACCGAGGCTGCGTGGATCGAGGAGCACGTCCGCGCGCTGGCCGGCCTGGACGCCCCGGAGGCGGGAGGCAACCGCCACAGCGAGGCCGCGGCCGCCTGGCGCCGGTTCCTGGAAGCGCTGGCCGACCAGCACCCGCTGGTGCTCGTGTTCGAGGACCTGCACTGGGCGGACGACGCGCTGCTCGACTTCATCGACCATCTCGCCGATTGGGCCGGCGGCGTGCCGATGCTGGTCGTCTGCACCGCCCGGCCCGAGCTGCTCGACCGCCGCGGAGGCTGGGGCGGAGGCAAGCGCAATGCACTGACTGTGGCGCTGTCGCCGCTCGCCGACGCCGACATCGCCCGCCTGATCTCGACGCTGCTCGAGCAGGCGCTGCTGCCCGCGGAGACCCAGGCCGCGCTGCTGAGCACGGCTGCCGGCAACCCGCTGTATGCCGAGGAGTACGTGCGGATGCTGATCGACCGCGGCCACCTGCAGCACGACGGCGGTCGCTGGCGGCTGGCGACCGGGGCGGCGCTGCCGGTGCCGGAGTCGGTGCAGGGGCTGATCGCCGCCCGCCTGGATGACCTGCCGGCGGGGCAGAAGCGGCTGCTGCAGGACGCGGCCGTGGTCGGAAAGGTGGTCTGGCTGGGCGCCCTGGCAGCCATGAGCGGCATCAACCGCTACCAGGTCGAGACGCACCTGCATGCGCTGGAACGGCGGGAGATGCTGCGCAGGGAACGCCGCTCGACGGTGGCCGGCGAGACCGAGTACGCCTTCCGGCACGTGCTGATGCGCGACGTCGCCTACGGGCAGATCCCCCGTGCCCAGCGCGCCGACAAGCACCGCCGGGCGGCCGAGTGGATCGAATCGCTGTCGGCCGACCGCGGGGACGCTCCCGACATGCTGGCCCACCACTTCTTTCAGGCGCTCGAGTATTCGCGCGACGCCGGGCAGCCGACCGGCGACCTCGAGCTGCGCACCCGGCTCGCCCTGCGTGAGGCGGCACAGCGGGCGCACGCGCTGAGCTCGCTGACCGCAGCGCAGCAGCACTACCGGGCGGCGCTGGCGCTGTGGCCGGAGGACGACCCGGACTGGCCGGAGTTGGTGGTGGCGACCGCCGACTGCGGGTTGGGCACCGGCGGCGCAGACCTGGCCGACCCGCTGGCCCGGGCCCGCGAACGGCTGGAGGGATTGGGCGACCTGGCCGGGGCAGCCAAGGCCGAGATGCTGATCGGCTTCCACTACTGGAATCAGGGGGTCAGCGAGAAGTCGCTGGCCGCCTTCGCCCGTGGTGAGGAGCTGATCGAGCGTGCCGAGCCGTCGCCGGGGGTTGCCCACGTGGCCAGCCGGCTCGCCATCAACGCGATGCTGCGCGGCCGCTGGGAGGAGACGATCGCGCTCTGCGATCGCGCGCTGTCGATCGCGGACGAGCTCGGTCTGGAGGACATCCGCTGCCACGTCCTGAACACCCGGGGCGTCGCCCGCGTTGCCCATCGTGGCGATCGTGACGGGCTCGGCGATCTGGAGGCCAGCGTCGAGATCGCCGAGCGCATCAACTCTGTGGACAGCATGATCCGCGGCTACAAGAACCTCGGCAGCACACTGGCGGAGCTCGGCGATCTCGAGCGTGCCGGCGAACTCGAGCGGCGGGGCGTCGACGCGGCCCGGCGCTTCGGCATCGACTTCCAGCTGATGTGGTTCCAGACCGAGCTGGCGATCCTCGCCTATCTCGCCGGGGACTGGGACGCGGCGGACGAGGACTTCGCCCAGCTCGATCGCTGGGTATCGACGGTGGGACCGCATTACATGCAGGCGGCGGCGCGCAGCTGCCGGGCCAAGATCAGGGCGGCGCGCGGCGAGGCGGGAGTGGAGGCGGACATCGATCGAGCGCTGGAGTTCGCCCGCAGCTCGAGCGAGCCGCAGGTGCTCTTGCCCTGCCTGGCCGATACGGCGCTGATCGCAGCGATGGAGGCGGATGGGGAGAGCCGGCGGCGGGTGGCCGAGCTGTTCGACGAGCTGCTCGAGAATGTCCCCGGCACCGTGGAGGCCAGCTACTGGACGGCCGTGTTCGCGCTGGCGCTGGCGCTGACCGAGCAGCACGAGCGGCTGGCGGCGCTCGACCTCGAGGGACCGTCCCGGTGGGGGGTCGCGGCCAGGCTGGTCAACCAGCAGCGGTATGCCGAATCCGCCGCGGAGCTGGCCGCGATCGGCGGCCGGCCCGAAGAGGCGCTGGCACGGTTCCTGGACGCGCAGGCGCTGATCCGGCAGGGCAGCCGCCGCGAGGGCGAG
>DATLLX010000185.1:0-2570 GCA_035537595.1 Gaiellales bacterium
CGGCGACCCGGAGTACGGCAGCCTCGGCTACGACGGGTTCCACGACTGGCCGATCGTCGAAGGCCGCTACACGCTGGCCGTCCTGTTCGAGTACGCCGCAACGCTCGGCCTGCTCGACGTCGAGTACGTCGCCGCCGCACATGCTCGCGACGACTTCCGGCACCTGTGGGGCGCCGACTGGATCGACGCGCTGAGCCGCTACGACGGGCTGCGTGCCGTGCGGCTCACCCCGCTCGGCGCCTACGCCGCCGGGCTGACCGACGCCTACGTGCCCGGCTCGTCGGACGGCCCGGACCGGACGCTGCAGGTGCTCGCGAACCACGACGTCGTGGCCACCGCCGACCTCGCGCCGACCGACCGGTTCGTCCTCGACACGTTCGCCGCCCGCACCAGCGACCGCGTGTGGACGGTGTCGACGGCGAGCCTGCTCGCCGCGGTCGACGGCGGCCGGCTGCCCGCCGAGTTCAGCAGCTTCCTGGACGAGCGTGCAGTGCACGCGGTTCCCGCCACGGTCCGCAGCCTCCTCGCCGACGTCGAGGCCCGCGCGGGGCAGGTCCGCGACCTCGGTGCCCGCCGCGTCCTCGAGTGCGCCGACGCCGCCGTCGCCACGCTCCTCGCCCGGGATCGCTCGATGCGGGGGCTGTGCACGCGGGTGGGCGAGCGGCACCTCATGCTCGAGCCGGCCGGCGAGCAGAAGGCCCGGAGCATCCTTCGCCGGCTCGGCTACCCCCTGGGGCCGGCGACGCGCTAGGCGGTGAGGTGCGCCGTGCTCACCCGGTATCCCCTCGCACAGCGAGCCGGCTGCCCAGCACGTCGATCATCGGGCGCAGCCGCATCCACCACTGGGTCACCGGGCGCCGGTTCTCCCAGTCGGCGAGCTCCTCGGTGTCACGGAGCGGGAGCACCCGCACGCCGCCCTCGTGCATCCCGATCACCGCGCCGCCCGTCTTCTTCGAGTCGATCTGGTCGCGCAGCCAGTCCATGGAGTGCGCCGCGAGGCGGGTGGCGAGGATGCGGTCGAAGGGCGAGGGCGTGCCGCCCTGCTGCGTCGGGCCGAGCACGACCTCCCGGGCGTCGAACAGACCCTGGCTCTCCTGTTCGAACAGCCGGCAGAGGAACTCGGCGGTGTACATCGGGCTGGCCTTCTCGTTGATCACCGTGACGAAGATCCGCTGCCCGGCGCGGAAGCTCTGCACCATCCGCTCGACGTCCGCCGCCAGCTCCGCCAGCGTGATGCCCTCCTCGTGCAGGTAGACCTGCACGGCGCCGCCGGACAGAGCGCCCATCAGCGCCAGGTAGCCGCACCGGCTACCCATCGTCTCGACGACGAAGCAGCGCCGCGACGCCGTGCCGGCCTGGCGGACGCGGTCCATCGAGTCCACGATCATGTTCAGCGCGCTGTCCGCACCCACGCTGAGCTCGGTGCCGGGGATGTTGTTGTCGATCGTGGCCGGCAGCAGGATCAACGGGATCTGGAAGGCGGGGTAGCGCTCGCGCTCACGCCTGAGCGTGTGCGCCGCCTCGAAGGCGTCCCAGCCGCCGATGATCAGCAGACCGTCGATCTGGTGCTGCTCCAGGCCTCGGCCGATGCCGTAGAAGTCCCGGACGGTCGGCGTGCGCCGGCTGATCCCGAGCTCCGCGCCGCCCATGCCGGTCCAGCCGTCGACGTCACCCCACTGCAACTCCTGCACGTCGCCCTCGATCAGCCCGAGCAGGCCGCCGTGGATCCCCAGCATCGTCTGCCCGCGGTCCAGCCCGAGCCGCACCGCCGCCGCGGCAGCGGCGTTCATCCCCGGCGCGAGCCCGCCGACGTTGACCACGCCGATCCGGTACGGGCGGCCCTGGAGCCGGTGGCTGGGCAGCGCGAAGGAGACGGAGTGGAAGACGTTGATCATTTCCGTGTAGCTGTCGCCCCGCATCATCAGGGCCATGTTGAAGTCCTTGGCGGCGATCCGGTTCGCCAGTTCGCGGGTGCGGGTGACGCACTCCATCAACGGTGCCGTGACGACCCGGTTCCCCTGCGTCCCCACCAGCGGCGGCGTGCTGTCCGCCGTCGCGGCGAGCACCTCGTGGGCCGCGGTGTGCCCCACCATCGAGCTCATGGACCGGTCGAACGCGCTGGGGGTTCCGCCGCGCTGCACGTGCCCGAGGATGGTCACCCGCGTGTCCTCGCCGAGCCGTTCCTCGAGCAGCTGGCGCACGTAGTCGCTGGTGATCGGCTTGTTGTCCGCGTCGTGCGCGCCCTCCGCGACGATCACGATGTTGTTGCGCCGCCCGGCGGCCCGCCCGTCCTTGAGGACCTTGCACAGGTGGTCCTCCCAGCCCGGGTCCGGGGGCCATTCCGGGATCAGCACGTAGGCCGCGTTGCCGGCGAGGGCGCTCATGAGGGCCAGGTAGCCGCAGTTGCGGCCCATCACCTCGACCACGAAGGAGCGCTGGTGGCTCTGCGCTGTGGAGTTGATCGCGTCGAGTGCCTCGATGATCCGGTGCAACGCGGAGTCCGCCCCGACGGTCTGGTCGGTGCCCAGCATGTCGTTGTCGATCGAGCCGACCAGGCCGGCGATCATCAG
>DATLLX010000186.1:0-9327 GCA_035537595.1 Gaiellales bacterium
CCGACAGCGTCGGGCGGACGATGTAGTAGGCGATGCCTGCTCGCCGCGAGCCGGGCTGGCCGACCGCGGTGTCGAGCGCTCCCCACAGCTTGCCGGCGGCGTAGGTGACCTGCTGCATCCGGGTGTCGTTCGAATCCAGCCGGAACATCGCCTCGTCGTGCGCCGGCTCGTCCACGAAGAACCACTGCCAGCAGCCCTTCCCGAACGGCGTCGGCAGCTGCGTGTTGTTGAGGCAGGTGCGGAGCGGCGTCGGCCCTGCCTTCTGCTGTGAGCTGGGCGGCATCGAGTACCTGTCCACGCCGACCACGTCGGTGCGAAGCACGAGGTGAGGCGCCGGCGAGTTGAGCGATGCCGTGTTGGACAGCCCCCACACCGCGATCTGGTTGGAGGCGCCGCTTCCGTTCGCCTCGGCGGCCGCGTTCGAGCTCAGGAACCACTCGGTGCCGTTGCCGCGGGTGTCCTCGTTGCCGGTGGAGATCGCCGGCCACACGGTGAAGCCGGGCCCTCCGGCCACGTGCGTGTTGTCGATGTGCACCATGCGCGGGTTCGCCGCGCCGGCTGCCAGCTGGGCCTTGGAGAACGCGTAGATCTGCGCCGACGTGTACTGGTCGGCGAAGAACGAGTACTCGTTGGTGGTGATGTAGAAGCCGTTGGCGTCCGCCCCGATGTGCGGGTAGTCGCCGAAGCATGGCCCGTCCTGGCAGTGGTGGTTGGGCTGGCCGTGCCGGCCGTCGTTGGTCGTCCAGATCCGGTACCGCGTCCACGACCCGAGCGGGTTGCCGGTCTTCGACACCGCCAGGTCGATCCAGCCCTGGCCGGTGAAGTCACCCGAGGTGCGATCCTGCTCCAGGGTGGCCGCGACGTGGAACCAGCGGTTGGTGGCCCGGTCGTAGTGGCAGCTGGGATCGAACACGTCCGGCCCGAACACGCCCGTCGTCCGGTTGATCGCCGGCGGGTACTTGTAGAACTCGTTCAGCGACGTCGGGTTGGACAGCGGCTTGCCCGCGGTGTTGTACACCTGGAGCACCGAGTTGACCGTCTCCAGGACGTAGCCGTTGCCTGCGCAGAGGCCCTGGTCGGGCGGCTCGCCCGAGAACTGGTTGCCGTTGTTGGCGGTGCGCGTGTCGTAGTGGTTCAGCCCGCGGAAGCTCAGCACCTGGCCGGCCGTGCTAGCGGTGCGAGCGGTGTTGCGAACCGCAACGCCCTGCCCGACCCCGGTGGACAGACGCCGGTTGATCGTAAAGCTCTTCTGAGCCGGCTTGGCCGCCAGCCGGCCGCTCGTGGCCTCCTCGCCGCCCTTGGGGCCGGGCAGCTCCGGGCTGGCGAACGTCGCTGACCCGGGCGCCCCGCCGCGGATCGCGGTGGTGCCGCCGCTCGAGATGTTGCGGACATACGTGGACGCCGATGCCGTCGCCGTGACGACCAGCACCGCCCCCAACAACGCCGCGCCGACCAGCCTGGTCCGGCCGCGTGTCCTTCGCATGGATAAGCCCCCTGTTTGACGTGTCCGAGCGTCGGGCGCTCGTCTTCCCCGTCCGACACATTATTGCGATCCGGGACGCGGCGCAAAAAATTGCTTACAGTCACCTCAGAGGACTCGAGGACGGGGCGGAGGGAACGAGCCCTCCGCCCCGTGGCGGTGCGAACACCGTCCGGAACGGCCGGCGTCGCGCCGCCGGGGAGGAGGTGGAGCCTACCTCCCCCAGATCAGGTGTACGAGCATGTACGACATAAGACAAGTAGAGGTATGCAAGAGGCAGAAGATGTCACTCGGTGCGACGACCCTATCCGGTCCGCGCTCGCGACGGCCCGCGAGCGAAAGGCTCATCACATGCTTACCGCGCGCTCACGATCCTGATCTACCCTGCAAACTGCGCGTTCCCGGGGGTATGGAGCCACGCCGGGAACGCGCCCTTCTCCCCCGCCTCCACGGGCCCGCCGGGCGTTTGTCGACCGTGCCGCCCGGGTAGGGGCGCAGCATGGAACAGCACCCGGACATGGTTCGCGCACGGCGCACGGAGCAACCCGGATACGACGAGCGGCGAGCCCGGAGGACGCGCCACGTGCTGTTCGCCGGCCTGGGAGCGCTGACCGGAATCGTGGTCGGCCTGATCGCGGTGCTGGTGCTGTCCCGGCCGCGGTTCAGCGGGTCGCCGGCAGACAGCGCCGTCTTCCTGTTCGGCCTGCCGCCGCTGCTGCTGGTCGGCGGCGCCGTCGTCGGCTTCCTGCTCGGCGCGGCACCGGAGGCCGAGGATGTGGACGCGCCGGTCCGCGACAGTGCCCTGATGGACAGGGGCACGGCGGCCGTCAGCACCCAGGGCCAGCTTCCCGGATCGTCAGTGGAGCCGGTGGTCGCGCCGCCCGGGCCATCGTCGGATCCCGGCCGGCTGCCCTCGCAGCGTGGCGTCAACGATCCCGAGGCCGGCCGCCAGCCTCGCAAGACCAGCCGCCCGGTCTGACCCCTCTCGCCCCTCGTGTTCACCCCACCGTCCTGGTGAACACAGGTGCGGACACTCTTGCTCACCCGCCGCCGCAGGCCCCCGTCCGGCCGGGCCGGTCACCCCAGCTCTGAGCCCAGCTTGTCCAGCCGCTGGCGCATTCTGGACAGGGCGGCGGTTGCCTCCCCCGCCTCGCTGAGCTCGCTCTCGGCGTCGGCGATCGACTGCGCCGCCGCGCCCAGCAGCTCGGCCGCCCGGCCCCTGGCCGCGGCGACCTGCTCGCGGCGCTGCTGTTCGCGGCGCTTCTGATCCTCGCGCTCCGCCCGCCTTCGCTGCTTCGCGTCGGCTTTCGGATCCGCCCTGCCGGCGTCCTTGATCGCCTCGACCGGCTTCCACCGGGCGGCCGTCCGCACCAGCACCGCGCGCAGCGGGCCGCTCTCCACCGTCAGCGGCCGGCGCTCGCCCAGACCGAGGGTCACGCGCTCTCCGGCGCCGGCGACCGCCAGCCGCAGCTCGTCGAAGTCGACCGCGGCGGAGATCTCCTTGCGGCGGCGCGGCCGGTTGGCCAGCGGCAGCCGCTTGTCCTGGCGGCCGGCGATGCATGCCAGCTGCTTGTCGGCGGCCACGTACCGCAGCTCGCCCTCCCCCTTCGGCAGCGCCTCGAGCAGTGCGTCCCTGCGCACCACCGCCTCCAGCTCGGGAGCCGCTGACGGCCACATCCAGGCCGGGTCGATGGGGTCGCCACCCAGCTCCTCCATGCTCACGGTGCCGGCCGGCAGCTTGAGCACGAGCGCGTGCTTCTGGCGGTCGATGGCAAAGTCGCCAAGCTCGCCCGCGGGCGGCGGCGACGGCCGGTAGTTGCCCGACAGCTTCCCCGCCTCGCGGGGGCCGACGTCGAGCGAGGCGAACGTCAAGGACGCTGCGCCCGGCGAGGCGGCCGTCAGCCCGAACTCGCCCGGCGCCAGCGCCACCACGCGCTCCTCCGCCGGCTGGCCGAGGGCGTGGGCCAGCACGCCGAGCAGGGCACGGCCGTCGGGCTCGAGGGGCAGCTTCGCCATCGCCCCACAGCGTACCCCCGGCCGGCGGCGCGCATGTTTCCGGATCGCCGCCCTCGGGCAGTCCGGCGCCATGAGGGTGGCGGTCACGGGGGCTACGGGCAACGTCGGCACCAGCCTGCTTCATGCGCTGGCCGGCGAGCCGGAGGTGGAGGAGATCGTCGGCATCGCCCGCCGCGTTCCCGACCGGGCGTGGCCGAAGGTTCGCTGGCAGGCGGCGGACGTCCGCAGCGACGATCTGGTGGAGCTGTTCCGGGGATGCTCCGCCGTCGTGCACCTGGCGTGGGCGATCCAGCCCTCGCACCGGCAGGCGGAGCTGGCCGCCACCAATCTGGGCGGCACGGCCCGCGTGCTGGAGGCGCTGCTGGCGGCAGGCATCCCGTCGCTCATCCACGCCTCGTCCGTCGGCGCCTACGCCCCCGGCCCCAAGCACCGGCGGGTCGACGAATCGTGGCCGGTGACCGGCGTACGATCATCGTTCTACTCCCGGCACAAGGCGCGTGTCGAAGACATGCTCGACGTGTTCTCGACCGAGCACCCGGGCGTGCGGGTCGTCCGCATGCGGCCGGGCCTGATCTTCAAGCGGGGGGCCGGCAGCGAGGTGGCCGGGCTGTTCCTGGGACCAGCCTTCGGACGGCTGGTCACGCAGCGCGGGCTGATCAAGGTGGTGCCCAGCCACCCGCGGCTGCGGGTGCAGGCGGTGCACTCCCGAGACGTCGCGGAGGCCTACCGGCGGGCCGTGCTCGCCGATGTCTCGGGCCCGATCAACGTCGCCGCCGAGCCGGTGGTGGATTCGCACGTGCTGGGCCGTGTGTTCGGCGCGGTACGGGTGCCCGTGCCCGCCATGGCGATGCGTCTGGCCGCCTCGGCGCTCTGGCACGCGCGGGTGCAGCCCACTCCGCCGGGCTGGGTCGACCTCGGGCTGGCCGCGCCGCTGATGACCACCGACCGCGCGGCCCGCGATCTGGGATGGGCGCCGACGGTCGACGCCGCCTCCGCGCTGGCCGAGATCGTCGAGGGCATGGCCGCCCGGGCCAGCGAGCCGACCCCCGCCATGGCCGGCGACTGACCGGCGCCTACTCCGCCCCGGCGGAGTACGCGATCCCGCCGCCCAGCACGGTCAGCCAGACCGGCAGCTCGGCGATCGAGCCGGCCGGCGCAGACAGCAGATCGCCGTCGATCACCGTCACGTCGGCCAGCTTGCCCGGCTCCAGCGAGCCGATCAACCCCTCCATCCGCAGCGAGACTGCGGCATCGATGGTGTGCGCGCGGACGGCCTCCTCGACCGTCATGCGCTGGTCGGCGCCGATCTGGCGGCCCTCACGGGTCTCCCGGCGCACGGCGTTTGCGATCGTCTCCAGCGGCCGCAGGCTGGCCACGAACGAGTCGCTCGAGAGCACGGGCCGGACGCCGGCCTCGAGCTCCTCGCGGATCGGCTGCAGCCGCTGCGCGCGCTCGCCCAGCCGGTCGAGGAACTCATCCCCCGAGTCGAACAGGAAGGACGGCTGGTTGACCGGGATGATGCCGAGCTCGGCGATCCGCTCCACCTGCGGCGGCGTCGGATAGCCGCAGTGCTCGATGCGGTGCCGCGTGTCGTGCCGCGGATGCTCGCGCATCGCGCCGCCGATCGCGTCCAGCGTCATCTGCATCGCCGCGTCGCCCTGCGTGTGGATCCCCACCTGCCATCCGGCCGCGTGGGCCCGCGAGACCAGCGCCGCCAGCTCCCGAGGCTGCCAGTAGGTGGTGCCGGCGAATTCCCGATGCCGGCCGTAGGGCTCCGTGAACCACGCGGTGCCGCCGATCAGCGTACCGTCGGCGTACAGCTTCATCGCGCCGATTCGCAGCCAGTCGTCGCCGAACGGCCCGGCCAGTCCGATCGCCTCCAGCTCGTCGATCTGGCTGGACAGCGGCATGCACACGGTACGCAGGGCCAGAGTCCCGTGCGACCTGGCCTCCCGGTAGGCGGTCAGCTCCCGCCGGGTCACCTGGGGGTCGCAGACGGTGGTCAGGCCCGCCCGCAGATACTCCCGGCAGGCCGGCCCCAGCAGCGCGATCAGGTCGTCGAGCGGAGCCTCGGTGTGGAAGTTGGGGCCGTGGCAGCCGATGTCGACGCTGACGGGCAGGATCAGGTCCATCGCGGTGTCGCGGCACAGCCCGGTCAGCCGCCCCGCCTGGTCGCGCTCGAACGAGCCGCCAGGAGGGTCGCTGACGTCGTCGGTGATGCCGCGCGCCGCCAGCGCCGCGGAGTTCACGAGCGCCCAGTGGCCGGACACGTGGTAGACGACCACGGGGTGCACGCTGGTGGCGTCGTCGAGCTCCGCCCTGGTGGGCAGCCGCTCGCCCGGATACTTGGCGTGATCCATGCCGAAGCCCCGGATCCAGCGCCCGTCCGGCGTTCGCTCCGCGGCCTCGGCCACGGCGTCCACCAGGCCGGCCGGGTCGGCGACCACCGGGAAGCGGGCGTTGACGCTGGCCAGCGACTCGGCGGTGGCCAGCAGGTGGTTGTGGGGGTCGATCAGCCCGGGAAGCACGGTGCGGTGGCCGGCGTCGATCAGTCGGGCGTCGCGGCCGACGGCCGAGCGGACGTGATCCTCGTCGCCGACCGCACGGATCCTGCCGCCCTCGAGGCCCACGGCGGCGGCCCGCGGCACCCGCGGATCGCAGGTGAAGACGTCGCCCAGGATCACCGTCGCAGTCATGAGCCGGCGATGCTACCTGCCGGCGACCCGGCGATCGATTCCAGCCGGAAGCCGTCGAGCAGCTGGGCGGGGGTCGCGTGCTCACCCTCCGGCAGCAGGCCGAGGCCGGCCAGCAGCGATCCCACGACAGCCTCCGGCGATCGCCCGGCCGCTCTCAGGTCGGCAACCGACGGCGCGCCGTGGCGCTTGGCCAGCCGGGCGCCGTCCGCCCCCAGCATCAGCGGCACATGGGCATACCGCGGCGTGGGCAGCCCGAGCAGGCCCTGCAGCGCCACCTGACGGGGGGTCGAGGAGCGCAGGTCGGCGCCCCGAACGATGTCGGTGACGCCGTCCGCCGCGTCGTCGACCACGACCGCCAACTGGTAGGCGTAGAGCCCGTCCGAACGGCGGACGACCATGTCGCCGACGGCCCGGCCGGGGTTCTCGGCCAGCCGACCCGTCAACCGGTCGTCGACGGTCACCTGAGCATCGGGCAGCTCCACGCGAATCGCCGCTCTGCGCCCCGGCCGCGGATCGCTGCGGCAGCCCGCCACACACCGCCGGCCGGCCTCCGCCGGATCGTGCGGAGCCGACGCCAGGGCAAGCTCCCGCCGCGTGCACGAGCAGGCGAACACGGCTCCCCGCTCGGCCAACCGATCCACCGCCTCGGCATACGCGTCGTCGCGGGCCGACTGCGGCGCCGTCTCGTCGTCCCAGTCGAGCCCCAGCCAGGCCAGATCGCGCCGCACCCCCTCCGCAAACTGCGGCCTGCAGCGCACGCGGTCGAGGTCCTCGATGCGCAGCAGCATCCGTCCGCCCCGCGACCGGGCGTCCATCCACGCCAGCAGCGCGGTGCGCGCGTTGCCCAGATGCATGTCCCCGCTGGGGCTGGGAGCGAAGCGGCCGGCGACGGCAGGAGGCACAGCCGCAGCAGTCTAGCGATGTCTCGAAGCGGTAAAGATCCGAGAAAGATGGTCGCGGACAGCGGAATCGCTGGCTACACTCCGCAGTGTTCATTGAACGGCAGCTCGGTTGCGCACTCCTGCACTTCCCAGACGCGTTCGTACAACGGAGGGAGGTGATCACCAGATGGCAACCGGAACAGTGAAATGGTTCAACGACGCCAAGGGCTACGGCTTCATCACGCCTGACGAAGGCTCGAAGGACCTGTTCGTCCACCACAGCGGCATCGCCGGCAGCGGCTTCAAGAGCCTCGCCGAGGGCGCTCGCGTGGAGTACGAGGCCCGCGACGGGCAGAAGGGCCCCGAGGCGGTCAACGTCAGCCCGATCAGCGCGTAGCGATCTCGCTTCGCACGATCTTCGGAGAGGGGGCGGCCACCCGGCCGTCCCCTCTCCGTGTTCAACGGGCCATCATCTAGGCTGGCGATCGTGTTCGAGAGCCTGTTCACCTCCCCGCCGACGCTGACCGGGCGGGTCGTCCGCCTGGAGCCGCTGGCGCCGGCCCATGAGGAGGGCCTGTGGGAGGCGGCGCAGGATCCGCGAGTGTGGCAATGGCTGCCCATGTACGGCATCGAGACCCGGGAACGCTTCGGCGAGCTGTTCGCGGACGGGCTGGCGCGAACCGCCGCCGGCGCCGAGTTCGCGTTCGCCACGCTCGACGCCGCCAGCGGACGGCCGATCGGCAGCTCGCGGTACCTCACACTGCGGCCCGAGCATCGCGGGCTTGAGATCGGCTGGACGTGGCTCGAGCCCTCCGCCTGGGGCACGGGCGCCAACGTGGAGGCGAAGCTGCTGATGCTCGAGCACGCGTTCGAGAGCCTTGGGTGCATGCGGGTGGAGTTCAAGACCGACGCCCGCAACGAACGGTCGCGAGGCGCGCTGGCGGCGCTCCCGGCGCAGTTCGAGGGCATCTTCCGCAGGCACATGATCGTCCGCGACGGCGATGTCCGCGATTCCGCCTACTACAGCATCACCGACCACGAATGGCCGGATGTGCGGGCGGCGCTGGCGGCCCGGCTGCCCGCCGGCTGACGTTTCCATCCGCCCGGCGAGGGTACGTCCAGGCAGTCACCGAGCCGGAGGGGGCCGCCCAGTGACGCGACTCTGGAGCTACAAGGATCCGCGGTGGGAGCGGATCGACATGAACGGGTTCGAGGTGGCGGCCCGCGACGGCGCCGCCGGCCGGGTCGGCGAGCGCGGCTGCGAATACCTCGTGCTGCGGACAGGGCCGTGGATCTTCCGCCGCACGGCGGTCGTTCCCGCCGGCCTGGTCGAGCATGTCGACCGCGACGAGGAGATCGTCTACGTCCGGGTGACCAGGGAGGAGATCCGCTCCGCACCCGAACCGGAGGCTGCCATCGATGACGCCGGCCTCAAGCACCTCCTCTCCGACCACTACCGCAACGCCATTCCGGCCGGCTGACCGCCGCCTTGCGCGGCCGCCGCCGGCACCGGCCTTGCTAGAATCCCCGCTCGCCTGCGGGCGTTCGCGCCGCATTCGTCTAGGGGCCTAGGACGCCGCCCTCTCACGGCGGTAACACGGGTTCGAATCCCGTATGCGGTACTCCACGGGAGGGCGGTAACGAGGATATCGGTGACTCGTTGCCGTCCCGCCCGGCGGGTGCGCGACGGAACCGCCGGAAAGCCGCGCCGGTCTCAGTGGCATGGGACGCATTCACCCCGCCCCGCTCGTCGTGGCACTGACCCTTCTGGCGACCGGCTGCCTCGGGGATTCCCGCGAGGCCGTTTCCCCGGTGCACGTGACGGGGAGGATCGTGACGGTCGGTGGGCCCGCTCCCGGGTCACCCGCGCCCATCGCAGGCGCGGAGTTCCGGCTGGTCGGCTCGAACCACGCCGTCGATGTGCGCGCCGGCGAGGACGGGCGCTTCGTTCTTGACCTTCCGCCGGGGCGCTACCGGGTGGTGATCACCGGCCACGCGCCGGCGTCCGACGGCGGCTGGCTGCCGACGATCCCGTCCGAGGTGACCGTCGCGTCCGGGAGAACCAGGCCGCTGCGGCTGGTCGTCCCGATCAGGTAGCAGCTCCTGCGGGCGGCCCGTCAGTGTCGAGGCCGATCAGGAGACGAGGCAGAGCCATTTCCAGGAATCGAGCTGGAGCTCGCCGGCGGACACCTCGTTCTCCATCAGCTCCACGAACTCCTCGAGCATCGGCATGTCCCACAGCGCGAACGGAGAC
>DATLLX010000187.1:0-2221 GCA_035537595.1 Gaiellales bacterium
CGCGTTCTCCGTGGCCCGCTCCGAGCTCGAGGACATCGACCGGGGCGCCTCCGACGCCGACTTCAACGACCTCGAGCGCGCCGCCCGCCAGATCGCCCTGTCGGAGAACCAGGCGGTGTTCCACGGCTTCGCGGCCGGCGGGATCGGGGGCATCGTCCAGTCCACCAGCAACGACGTGGTCACCCTCGACGACGACTTCGAGCACTACCCGGCGTCGGTCGCCCGGGCCGTGAACGTGCTGCGGACGGCGGGCATCGACGGTCCCTACGGGCTGGCGCTCAGCCCCGCCGAGCACACCGGCGTGATCGAGACCACCGAGGACGGCGGGTACCTGGTCTTCGACCACCTCCGGCGCATCCTCGACGGTCCCATCGTGTGGACGCCGGGCCTGGCATTCGCCGCCGTCCTCAGCCTGCGGGGCGGCGACTTCCTGATGGAGTGCGGACAGGACCTCTCGGTCGGGTACCTCGCCCATGACGCCGAGAACGTGCAGCTCTACCTCGAGTTGACGTTCAGCTTCAGGGTCACGGAGCCGGACGCCGCCGTCGAGCTACGGCGCTGATCGGCGGCCGGCGATGGAGTACCGCACGCTCGGCCGAACCGGGGTGAAGGTCAGCCCGCTCTGCCTCGGCGCCATGATGTTCGGCGCCATCGGCAACCGTGACCACGACGAGTGCACCTCGATCATCCACGCCGCCCTCGATGCGGGCATCAACTTCATCGACACCGCGGACGTGTACTCCTCGGGGGAGTCCGAGGAGATCGTCGGCAAGGCGCTGGTGGGGCGGCGCGACGACGTCGTCCTGGCCAGCAAGGTGCACGGCGCCATGGGCAAGGACCCGAACCGCGCCGGCAACTCGCGGCGCTGGATCGTGCGGGCCTGCGAGGACAGCCTGCGCCGGTTGCGCACGGACCACCTCGACCTCTACCAGATCCACCGACCCGACGCCGACTGCGACATCGACGAGACCCTGGCCGCGCTGAGCGATCTCGTCCACGCGGGCAAGGTGCGCTCGATCGGCTCCTCGACGTTCCCGCCCTCGGAGATCGTCGAGGCGCAGTGGGTGGCGGAACGCCGGAGCCGGGAGCGCTTCGTGTGCGAGCAGCCGCCCTACTCGCTGCTGGTGCGCGGCATCGAGGCGGACGTGCTGCCCACCTGTCAGCGCTACGGCATGGGCGTGATCCCCTGGAGCCCCCTGGCTGCGGGCTGGCTGTCGGGGCGCTACCGACTCGGGGCGGAGCTGCCGACCAGCCGGCGCGCCGAACGACTGCCGTGGCGCTACGACATGTCGCTCCCGGAGAACCAGCGGAAGCTGGAGGCAGCCGACGCGCTGGGTCGGCTGGCCGACGAGGCCGGCATCCGTCTCGTGCACCTGGCGGTGGCGTGGGTGCTGCGCCACCCGGCGGTGAGCGCGGCGATCATCGGCCCTCGCACGATGGAGCAGCTCGAGAGCCAGATCGACGCCCCGGATGTGTGCCTCGAGACCGACCTGCTCGACCGGATCGACGCCATCGTGCCGCCGGGCACGAACTTCTCGCTGGCCGACAGCGGCTACGTGCCGGCCGCGGTGGCCGATCCCAGCCGGCGCCGCCGCTGAGCCCCGGGCCGCCGGTCCCGCCCGACCCGGGCGCGCGGCCGGGCGCGCTCCCCGGCCCGCGCCAGCCGCTCCAGGGGGAACAGTGAGGCGTACGCCACCCCCGACAGCGGATAGGGGAACATGATCGCCATGAGCAGCAGCGTCCCCAGGTGGAACGACCACGCAGCGGCCACCCAGGCGTTGCGCCATCGCCCGCCGAGCAGGGCGACGGGCGCGCCGAGCTCCACGACCAGCGTCGCCAGGGCGACCGGCCGCCAGAACCAGTTCGCGGCCACCAGCCAGGCGCCCAGATGCGACCAGCGGTCGCCGAGCACGACCTTGCGGAGGTTGTCGAACGCCACCTGGTTGCGGAGCACGTCGCCGCTCAACCAGGCCCAGCCCCCGTTGCGCAGCTTCATCCAGCCGGCCAGGACGTAGGTGAGCACCGTGACCAGGGAGACGATGCGCACCGGGAAGCCGTAACGGCCGGCCCATGTGCCGTTCATGGGCTGCCCCGCCCCCGACGGCTCACCCGCCGGCGGGCCTGCGGTCGCCGCGGCCCGGGCCCGGGCGTCGAGCGAGCAGGCGTCGGCGGCCGGAGCCAGGGCGAGGACCAGGAGGTGCAGGGCCAGCAGGTGCTCGGT
>DATLLX010000188.1:0-2320 GCA_035537595.1 Gaiellales bacterium
GGGGCGCTGGACATCGACCCGGACTGGATCGCCAAGCCGGAGCACGTGACCTTCGCCAGCACGGTAGCACTCGCGTGCATCGGGTCGAGCAGGGCGACACAGCCAGGGCCGTCGTCCGGCAGAGCCTGCACCACCGCCCTCCCCGCATCGCAGCACAGGCCGGCAAACTCGACGAACGGCAGGTCGAGCCTCGTCGCGGCACCGGTGGCGAGGTCGATGCGGACCAGCTGGGAGCGGCCGAGCTGCGTGGCGACCGCCAGCGCCGTACCCGCTTCGAGGAAGTCATACCAGCGTGCTCCGAGCTGCCACAGCGGCCCGGCCAGCTCGGCCGCCAGCAGCCCGGCCGGAGCGAGGCTGCGCCCCTCGACCCGGTACAGGCTCCAGAAGTCGCTGCGGTCGGACATGACGTAGAGGCGACCGTCGGGCGCCCATTCGGGCTGCACCAGGCTCTCCTCGACACCGCCAGCGACGGCGACCGGCTGGCCCGGCCGGCCGGCCTCGTCCAGCTCTGCCAGCCACAGCTTCGTGGCGTCCCACGGCATGTCCGGATGGTCCCAGGTGAGCCAAGCGAGGCTGCGCCCGTTTGGGCTCAGGCGCGGGTAGGCGAAGAAGTCGTGGCCCTCGGCCAGCACCGTACCTTCGTCAGGCGGACCGTCGAGCGGCACCGCCACCAGCGTGTTTACCGGCTCGCCAGCGCCGCGATGGTCCTCGCGCACCGCCAGCACCTGCCGCCGCACCGGATCGAGGACGAGGTCGGCATAGCGCAGCCGGCCGTCGCTCTCCGGCGTCAGTGCCACCGGCGCGTCGCCCCCATCCAGCAGGTACAGCCGCTGATCCGCGAAGCCCACGCCGACGATGATCCCGTCGCGGGCGGTGAAGGGGCGGCCGCCATACTCGTGGACGCGGGTGCGCAGGTTGAAAGGCGCCGGCGTCACCTCCTCGATCGCGCCGTCGGGCAGCCGGCGCAACAGCGTCACCCGCCCGGCCTCCAGCGGCCGGCTCTCGCACCAATAGACCGTGGCCCCGTCGAGCCACGGGCTAGACAGCCCTACCTGCGTCCCGGTGATCAGCGCGGCCGAGATCGGCGAGGGCCAAGCGCCGTAGGGGGCGATGGTCGGCATGGGAACCCTTCCCGGCTAAGGGTGCTGAGGCGCCGGCGCGGCGGCACCGATCGCCTCGCCGCCCACCCGGCCGGTCGCGGAGAGGAGGACCGCCAGCGGCTTGGTCGCCGTGAACTGGGCGCAGACGATCATGATGATGACCATGATCGGCACGCACAGGAACATGCCGGCGACGCCCCAGAGCCCGCCCCAAACCGCGAGCGAGACCAGGATCGCCAGGGGGCTGAGGTTCAACGAGCTGCCCATCAGCCGCGGATCGAGTACGCTGCCGATGGCGAACTGGATGACGCCCAGCCCGAGCACCGCCGCGAGAAACGGGCCGAAGCTGCCGAACTGGACGAGCACCAGCAGGGACGGAAACAGCACGCCGATCAGCGTGCCGAGGAATGGGATGTAGTTGACCATGAACACCACCAGCGCCCAGAAGCTCGCGTTCTGGCAGCCGATCATGGCGAGCACCGCCCAGGACAGGACCGCCGTGAGCACGCTCATCAGCGTCTTGATCCACAGATAGCGCTCCACGCGGTTCTCGATGTCGCCCAGGATCGTGCGGACCGCGGCAGCCTTGCCTGGGGCCGGAAACAAGGCGTCGATCTTGCGGTCGAAGCTCGCCTGCTCCAGCAGCATGAAGCCGACATACAGCCCGACCACGCCAATGCTCCCGGCAAAGGACGCGAGCGTGCCCGCCACGCTGCGGATCAGCACGTCGAGATCGATCTCCCCGACCACCTGGCTGAGGCTCGCCGGTGGCGGCAGGCCGAGCGAGGCCGCCAGCCGCGGCAGGAGGGCCAGAAGATTGGCCTCGAAGGTCGGCGCTGAAGCGGACACCGCCCCGACGTTGCTCACGATCAGGTCGACCACCAGCCATAGCGCCAGCGCCACTACGGCGACCCCGAGCACCAGCTGCTCCCAGTGCCGCGGCGCGCGGCCACGGATGCGTATGCGATGCAGCCGCTCGGCCGTGGCGTTGACCAGCTGCCAGATCAGCACCGCCACGGCGAGGGGGATCAGCACGTTCCGCCCCGCCACCAGGAGCGAGCCCGTCAGCACGACGATGGCGAGCCAGGCGGCTGCGACCACGGGCTGGAGGTTGTTGGGCAAGGTGCGGCGCTCCAGAAGCGGACCCGCACAACCTAGTCGGCCGAGGTCGCGCCGCAAGGGCCGGGAAGGCGCGGCCGCAGCTGGACGTGAGCCCGCAC
>DATLLX010000189.1:0-3191 GCA_035537595.1 Gaiellales bacterium
CTGCACGCCGGCGTGGCGGCGGCGATCGCCGTCACCGGCCGGCGAGTCGCGGCCGGGCGGCTCTACAACACGAGCGGCGGTATCTCCCGCGCGGCCGTGTTCGGCTGCTACCCGACGGCCGTCGCGGCCGCGCGGGAGATACCGCCGCTCGTGTTGTAGAGCCGCCCGGCCGCGACTCGCCGGCCGGTGACGGCGATCGCCGCCGCCACGCCGGCGTGCAGGCCGAACACCAGCCGCCCGGGCCTCACGGCCGCGCGCGCCGGAACCAGAACAGATGGACGCAGAGCGCGGCTGCGATGAGCGCCGCCCAGGCCGCCGACAGCTTGGGCGTGAGCACGCTGGGCAGTCCCTGGCTCGTCCATCCGCGCTTCACGACCTGCTCGTTCCAGCCATCCTGCGCGCTCACCATCACCCCGTAGACGAGCATCACCGCCATGTAGAGCGAGAGCGCCGTCGACCGCCGCCGAGCCGAGAGGATCAGCGCGGTGGCCGCCAGCATGCTGCCGAACAGCCCCTCGTGCAGGCCCAGGTGCACGGAGGCCAGGTCGGGCTTCCCGGGCGTCGGCTCGCGGGAGCGGATCAGATCCCCAAGCGGCCCCAGATCCTCGGCGTAGAGGCCGACACAGGCAATCAGCCAGGGGATGCTCCACACCGCCAGCAGCAGCAGCGCCAGCATCCGTACCCGCGACAGCCGCAGCGGCGGCCCCGGCCACGAGGTGAAGCTGAGCCAGGCGGCCAGGCAGACGCCGACCGCGGCCGGGACGTTGGCCCAGCCTGCTTCGAGATCGTCCTGAGACACCACCCCGGGCACGAAGGCGACGGCGCACAGCAGCGTCGCCAACACCGCCCAGCGGCCCCGGCAGCATGACCAGACCAGGGCGATGGCTGCGATCGCAACGGGATAATTGAGGTAGTTGACCGAGCGGCTGACGGCGCCCGACAGCCCGGTGTCCTCGAAGTGGTACGTCATCCCCGGGGCGAGCCGGTAGTAGGTGACGGCGGTCGCGGCCAGGACGGCCACGTAGAGCCACCACACGGATCGCGCGTGCATGGGGGCAACACTACAATCCCAGCCTCATGACGATCGATCCCCGTTACGAGCCGGCTTCGGTCGAGCCGCGCCAGTTCCAGCGCTGGATCGACGCAGACGCCTTCAGCGCTGACCCGAACTCGGGCAAGCCGCCGTTCGTGATCCCGCTGCCGCCGCCCAACATCACCGGCGAGCTGCACATGGGCCACGCCCTGAACGGCACGGTGCAGGACACGCTGATCCGCCTGCGCGGCATGCAGGGTCACGAGACGCTGTGGATCTGCGGCACCGACCACGCCGGCATCGCCACCCAGAACGTGATCGAGAAGCAGCTGCGAGCGCAGGGCTTGACCCGCCACGATCTCGGCCGCGAAGCCTTTGTCGAGAAGGTGTGGGAATGGCGGCGCCAGTACGGGGCGACGATCATCCAGCAGTTCAAGCGGCTGGGCTCGAGCCTCGACTATGGCAACGAGCGCTTCACCATGGATCCCGAGTACGTGGCGGCCGTGGCCGAGGTGTTCGTCAGCCTGTACGAGAAGGGCTACATGTACCGTGACAACCGGATCGTGAACTGGTGCCCGAGCTGCTCCTCGGCGATCTCGGACCTCGAGGTGCGCTACGAGCACGCGGCCGACGCCCTCTACCACGTCCGCTATCCGATCAAGGACTCGACCGAGTTGCTCACCGTGGCAACGGTGCGGCCTGAGACCATCCTGGCCGACACCGCGGTCGCCGTCCACCCCGCCGACGACCGCTACCGCCACCTGGTCGGCCGGACGGTGATCGTGCCGATCGTCGACCGCGAGGTGCCGATCATCGCCGACGAGTACGTCAGGACCGACTTCGGCACCGGTGTGCTCAAGATCACGCCCGGCCACGACCCCAACGACTTCGAAATTGGCCGCCGCCACGAGCTGGAAGAGCTGACGGTGATCGGCTTCGACGGCCGGATGAACGACCAGGCCGGCGAGTTCGCCGGCCTGCCGGCCGCCGCCGCGCGCCAGCAGGTGGTCGACCGCCTGTTCTCGCTGGGCCTGCTCAAGGGCGAGGACCCCTACGAGCACGAGGTCGGCCATTGCGACCGCTCCGGCGACCGCATCGAGCCGCTGATCTCGCTGCAGTGGTTCTGCGACATGCAGGAGCTGGCGAAGCCCGCGATCGAGGCGGTCGAGAGCGGCCGGGTGACCTTCCACCCAAGGAGCCAGGAGAACACCTTCTTCCACTGGATGCGGCAGATCCGGCCCTGGTGCGTGTCGCGTCAGCTGTGGTGGGGCCACCAGCTGCCGGTCTGGTACTGCGCCGACGGCCACGTCACCGTCGAGCGCTCGCAGCCGGCGGCCTGCGCCGAATGCGGCACTGCGCAGCTGGAGCGCGACCCCGACGTGCTCGACACCTGGTTCTCCTCCGGTCTGTGGCCTTTCGCGACCCTCGGCTGGCCCGAGCAGACGGAGCGGCTGGCGGCCTTCTACCCAGCGAACGTGCTCTCCACCGACCGCGGCATCATCAACCTGTGGGTGGCGCGGATGATGATGCTGGGCCAGGAGTTCGCCGGCCAGATGCCGTTCTCCGACGTGCTGATCCACGCCACCGTGCAGGCGCCCGACGGCCGCCGGATGTCGAAGTCGCTGGGCACGGGCATCAACCCGCTCGACCTGGTCGACCGGCACGGCGCCGACGCCACCCGGTACGGCCTGCTGAAGATGGCCTCGACGCAGGATGTGCGGTTCTCCGAGGGCAGCATCGACGAGGGCGCCAGGCTGGCGAACAAGCTGTGGAACGCGTCCCGGTTCGTGCTCATGCAGGCGGGGGAGGCCGCCGCGCCGGCGCCGTCGACCGCCGACCCGGTCGACCGCTGGATCCTGTCGCGGCTCTCGGGAGCCTCGGCCGACGTGCTGCGGCTGCTCGACGCCTACGACTTCTCGGGCGCCGTCAAGGAGCTCTACAGCTTCGTCTGGAACGACTTCTGCGACTGGTACGTGGAGGCGGCGAAGGCGCGGCTGTACGGGGAGGACGCCGACGCCCGGCAGGCCGTCTCGCAGACGCTCCTGTGGGTGCTCGAGCGGATGCTGGCGCTGATGCACCCGGTGATGCCGTTCGTGACCGAGGAGCTGTGGAGCCATCTGCCGGGCGATCGCGAGCTGCTGGTGCTCTCGCCGATGCC
>DATLLX010000190.1:0-9888 GCA_035537595.1 Gaiellales bacterium
GAGGTGCACACCTTCCCCGCCTCGGAGGTCGGCGTCAACGGCAGCGGCGGGCCGACCTGCCTGACCAGGCCGATCCTGCGGGGATGAAGAACCTCACGCCGGCCGAGCTGGCCGTCGTCTCGGCCGTCGACCGCGACCGCATCGCCGACGACCTGCAGGCGCTCGTCCGCCAGCGCAGCGTGACCGGCGACGAGTCGGGCGTGCAGACCGAGGCCGCGCTTCGGATGGCCACCGCCGGCCTGGAGGTGACCCGGATCGACGTCGACCCCCAGCAGATCGTGGCCGACCCCGACTTCCCCGGCATGGAGGCGGCCCGGGAGACGCTGCCGGTGGTGGCCGGGGCGACCGGCCGGGTCGGCTCCCGGCGGCGGGTGATGATCGCCGGCCACATCGACGTGGTGTCGGCGGGCGACCCGGCCGAGTGGACGCACGACCCCTGGGGCGGCGAGATCGTCGACGGCACGCTGTACGGCCGCGGATCGCTGGACATGAAGGGCGGCGTCGTGGCCGGCCTGGCCACCCTGCGAGCGCTCGTCGACTCCGAGGTCGAGCTGGACGGCGAGGCGCTGCTTCTGACCGTGCCCAGCGAGGAGGACGGCGGCGCCGGCATGCTGGCCGCCATCCGGGCCGGCTACACGGCCGAGATGGCGGTGATCACCGAGCCCACCCGGCTGGAGATCGTGACCGCCACGGCGGGCGCGATCACCTTCCGGCTGACCGTGCCCGGCCGGGCCGCCCACGCCGCCTTCCGCCTGCAGGGCGTGTCGGCGCTGGAGAAGTTCTGGGTGCTGCACCAGGCGCTGGTCGCCGACGAGGCCGAGCGAACGGCCGCCGAGCAGTCGCCCGCCATGCGCGACCTCGGCCTCCCTTACCCCACCAACATCGGCATCATCTCGGCCGGCGACTGGTCGAGCACGGTGCCCGAGCGGCTGGTCGCCGAGGGCCGCTACGGGGTCGCCATCAGCGAGACGCCGGAGATCGCCGAGGCCCGGCTGCGCGACGTGATCGCCCGCGCCTGCGAAGCCGACGAGTGGCTGCACGAGCATCCGGCGACGGTCGAGATCACCGGCGGGCGGTTCGACTCGGCGGCCGTCTCCTCCACGCACGTGCTGCCCTGGAGCCTGGGTGAGACCGCGCGCGACGTGCTGGGCAAGCTGCCGCCCTTCGTCGGCGTGCCCTACGGCGCCGACGCCCGCCTCTTGGTCAATCAGGGCGGGACGCCGACCGTGCTCTACGGCCCCGGCGAGCCGTTCGGCGCCCACGCGCCCGACGAGCACATCGACCTGGAGGAGGTCGCCAAGTGCGCGCGGGTGCTGGCCGTATGGGTGATGCGCGCGCTGACAGCTTGACCCTTTCCTCCGGCCGCCAGTGACGGTACCCTTATCCCTCACGGGAGGCTCGACCGGGGGTGAGGGTGCGGATGCGACGGGTGATGGTGTGGGCGCTGCTCGGCGTGGCAGCGGTGCTGGGGGCGACGGCGGTGCCGGCCAGGGCGGCCGAGCACGTGCAGCTGCGGGGCGTGCTTCGGGTGATGCACGTCGACCACAAGGACGGCAGCAGCAGCTACATCCGCCGGCTGGAGACGGCCCACGGCCGCTACCGGCTGACCCACGTCCGCGGCCTCGAGAACCTGCCCGCCAACACCCCGCTCGCGGGCCGGCAGCTGCGACATCGACGACACCTGCAGGGTGCGGCCGCACCCAGCGGCCAGACCACGGTGCTGGTGATGATGATCTACTGGAACACGCACGACGGCGAGACCAAGGCCAGCGTCGAGCAGCAGATCGGCACCGCCGACGGCGCCTGGTACCACGAGGTCTCCTACGGCAAGCTGACCGGGCTCACGGCGACCGCCACCGACTGGATGCAGGTGACCAAGCCGGCCGACCCCTGCAACTTCGACGGCCCGATGTCGAAGGCGCTGGCGGCCGCCAAGGCCCACGGCTTCGTGCCCGCCGACTACGACCGGCTGATGGTCTACCTGCCGCCGGTCGACTCCTGCTTCTGGGCCGGTATCGCGGAGGTCGGCGGCATCCACTCCGAGATCAACGGCGGCTACATGGACCTGGCCACCACCACCCACGAGCTGGGCCATAACTACGGCCTCTACCACTCCAACTCGCTGACCTGCGGCAGCGCCGGCAGCTATGTGCCGCTGAGCTCCAAGCCGTCGCTCTGCCGGCACCAGGAGTACGGCGACCCGATGGACACGATGGGCAACCTGAACTGGGCCGGCGTCGGCCACTTCAACGCCCGCCAGAAGGACCGGCTGTCCTGGCTGACCGGCCGCATGCAGGTGGTCACCGGCTCCGGCACCTACACCATCGCCCCGCTCGAACAGCAGCTGACCGGTGTGCAGGCGCTGAAGCTGTCGGACGGCGTCCGCACCTACTGGCTGGAGTACCGCCAGCCGGTGGGCGCCGACAGCTTCCTGTCCGCGCACGCCGCGGCCACCGCCGGGCCGGTGTTCCACATCGAGGGCTCGCCGCTGGGCTGGCCCGGCTCCGAGCTGCTCGACATGAGGGCCAACAACGAGTTCTGGAGCAGCGCGCTGCCGGTCGGCTCTTCATGGAAGACGCCCAACGGCCGCTGGCGCTTCACCACCCTGGCCAGGGACTCGGCCGGCACCACGGTCAAGGTCGACCACCTGGTCGACACCACCGGCCCCACGATCGGCAGCTTCACCCGCGGCCTGGCCCCGACGCAGGTCGGCCTGAAGACCACGCCGGTGCGGGTCGCCTGGTCGGCGAGCGACCCCAGCGGCGTCTGCCGCTACACGCTCGCAGAGCGGGTGAACGGCGGCGCCTGGACGAGGGTAACGCTGGCCAGGGCGCTCTCCAAGGTGGCCACCCGGCCGCTGCGCAACCCCAACAGCTACGAGGAGCGGCTGACCGCCCGCGACTGCAAGGGCAACGTGACCACGCAGACGCTGCCGTCGTTCCAGCTGCTGCGGGTCGGCGAGGCATCCTCGTCGATCAGCTACTCGGGGAGCTGGGCGCGGACGGCATCGTCCACCGCGATCGGCGGCGCCATGATGACGACGGCCCAGGCCGGCGCGTCGGCCAGCCTGACCGCTACCGGCACCACCTTCGCACTGGTGGCGCCCAAGGGACCGACCCGGGGCTCGGTGCGGGTGCTGGTCGACGGCGAGGTGAAGGCGACGGTCAACCTGTACGCGAAGACCGCGACGCCGCGCATGCCGGTGTTCCGGACCAACTTCTTCGACGCCGCGCACCCGGCCGCCGCCAGCCACGTGATCCGACTGATCGACGTCTCCACGCACGGCCGCACCCGGCTCAGCCTGGACGGGTTCGTGATCCTGGTTTGACTGATTCTGCGGGGTCTGCGACCATCCCGCGCTGAGGCAGTCGAACGTTTTTGGGGGAGTTCGGTGCGGGGTTCTCGATGGGACGTCTGGATGGTCGCGGCGGCCGTCCTGGCGGCGGCGCTGCTGCTGCCGGGAAGCGCCCGGGCGGCGCTGGTGCTGCGCACCGCAGACCCGATCACGGCCTTCGCCCATGACGGCTCGCTGATCGCCTACGACACCCGGCCGGGGGCTTGCAGGTTCGACCGCAAGCAGACCAGCTTCGGCGTGCGAAACATCGACACCGGCCGCCGGTGGACGATCCCCGACAAGGGCGGCTGCGTGGCCCGGATCGCCGTCGGCACCTCCCAGGTGATCTGGAACGCACCGGCCACCAGCGCCCGCTCGACGACCTGGACGACCACCTACGGCGAGATCTTCCCCCAGCCGATGCGCGCCTTCGACGGCCGCCAGGGCCTCGGCGCCATCCCGCTGGGACTGGCCTCAGACGGCCCGGTGCTGGTCGAGAGCTGGATGCGCCGCGACTACCGCGACCGCAACGCCTGCCTGTCCGGCGGCGACTGCACCAGGCTGGTCACCGGCGGCGGCGTCGAGCAGATCTCGGGCTATGGCCGGGCCGGCATCTCGGGCACCCGGCCGGCTGTGTCGGTGGCAGTCAACGGTACCCTGGTCGCGCTGCTGCCGGTGGTGATCGGCTCGGTCGCCCAACAGCCCTACGACACCGACCCGATCGAGGTGCGCGACGTCCAAAGCGGGGCGCTTCGGGCCACCGTCTCACCGCCGGGCACCGTGATCTCGATGGCCATGGGCGGGGGCCGGCTGGCGGTGCTGGTCAAGCTGGTCTCGGGCGCGAAGCAGATCCGGGTCTACGACCCGCAGACCGGCGCGCTGGTCGTCAGCCACGACGTGGCCTCCGACGTGGCCGCGGCGCTCGACGTCTCGATCGCCGGCGTGCTCTACCGCCGCGGCGCCGAGCTGCGGCTGGCCAGCCTGCACGCGGCCCGGCAGCGCAGCGTGGCCACGCTCAGCCGCACGCCACGGTTCATCTCGATCGAGGGCACGACCATCGTCTACGTGATCGACGGCACCAGCGCGGGGGCGATCCGCCGGCTGGCCGCGCCGGCCGTGTGAGCCCGGTCAAACGTGCGCGATCTGGGTGACCATCAGCATCAGCGCCGCGCCGGCGATGGTCAGCAGCATCGTCAACCCTGACGGCCGGGCGCTATGGGCCTGGGGCAGGATGTCGCTCGCGCCCACGTACAGCAGGAAGCCGGCGAATCCGCCCAGGTAGATCAGAAGCACGTCGTCGGGCACCGTGAACAGCACGGTGGAAAGGGCGCCCAGCAGCGGTGCCAGCGCGCCCGCCAGCATGAACCCGGCCGAGCGGCGGTCGGTGTTCCGATGGGCCAGCATCAGCCCCACCGTGTTCAGCCCGTCCGAGAAGTCGTGCGCGATCACGGCCACGGCAACGGCCACCCCGACGTCGTTTCCGGCCTGGAAGGCCAGGCCGATGGCGACGCCGTCGGCCAGGCTGTGGCCGATCAGGGCCAGCGCCGAGATCATGCCCACCCGGGGGTGGGTGTGGCTGGCGTAGTCGTCCTCGTGCCCGGCATGCAGCAGCACGCTCTTCTCCAGCACGTGGATGCCCAGGAAGCCGACCACGAGCGCCAGCATCGGGTACAGCGGATCGACCCCGGTCGACTCGACCAGGTCGAAGATCTCGGGCAGCACGTCGAAGGCGACCACGCCCAGGAGCACGCCGGCGGTGAATCCGAGGATACGGTGCAGGTGCCGCTTGTGGCGGAGCCCGAACATGCCGCCGGCCAGGGTCGAGCAGACGGCGCCCAGTGCGAACAGGATGACGGTCACGGCCGCGCAGCCTAGTCTCTATGAGAATCGTTTTCAAACCACTGTGGACGGCGGTGCCTCCGTCCGGGGGATGCGAAACCGCCGGCCGGCTGTCGAAGACTGAGGGGATGAGGCTCCGCCACGCCTTCACCCTGTTGCTCGCCGCCCTGGCGGTCTGTCTGGCCACGGCCGCGCCGGCCGGCGCCAGCGAGATCGTCGGCCTGAGCACCAGCCACTGGAGCCTCAAGGTCGACTCCCACAACCGTGCGCTGGTCAGCTACCGGGCCGCCGGCCGCACCCGCCACACGCTGTGGTGGGGCGCCATCAACGCGAAGCCCCCGGATCCCCTGCATCCGCAGTCGCAGTACAGCTTCAAGCGCGACTACAGCGGAGGATCGGGCTCGTTCGGCGCCGGGTACTGGCGGCGGATGCGAAACGTCTGCGGCCCCTACACCGGACCGCCGCTGCCGCTGGTGGTGCGGGCCTGCACGATGCCCGGCGGCGACCACTGGGTGCTGCAGAACTGGCGGCGGCGGATGCCCAACGGCGGCTGGCCGTGCTGTCCCGCCGGCGGCCATCAGGGCGACCGCGAGCTGCGGATCAGCCACTTCTCCGGCCAGCTGCCCGAGCTGTGGCTGAAGTGGACATACTCCAAGCGCTTCAAATACTTCAACGGCAAGCACCTGGAGATGCTGTACGGCCGCTACTCCTACAAGGGCCACGGCATGTACGGCTTCTCGTCCACGTCGGGCGGCGCGCCCACCGACAGCTTCGGCATCCTGATCTGGGTCGACACCTACAACTCCAGCTGGGGCACGGGTTGGCGGCGCGTCAACTCGTTCCTCACCCACCGGCACTCCGACGGCGCGTTCTGCGACCAGCTGTGGCAGAACCGCTTCGGCCGCTACCACTCGCCCGGGCTGGGCTCCCGCTACCGGGCGTTCGCCGACGGCACCAACCCGCTGCCGGTGGTTCGCTGGCAGGGCCCGCCTCCCGGCGGCTACCCGGTGTCTGAGGTGCAGACCCGGGCCGGCATCGGCCACTACACCTTGATCGACTGGCTGCGCCACCCGTTCGACCTCAGCCTGGCCACCGCACTGACGAACGAGCAGCTGATCGTCTCCCAGGGGGACGACATGACCAGGTCCAGCTGCAAGTTCACCTAGCCCGCGCCGCGAAGGCCGATGCAGATGATCGCGGCGTCGTCCTGCGAGTGGTCGGCGTGGCGGCGGGCGAGGTCGGCCACGCTGGTCGCCAGCTGCTCGGGGCTGGCCGAGCCGGCGCCCTCCAGCACCGCCATCAGCCGCTCCTCGCCGAGCATCTCGCCGTCCCGGCGGGCCTCGGTGATGCCGTCGGTGTAGAGCAGCAGCCGGTCGCCCGGCTCCAGCGCCACCGTGCGGTCGCGGATCGCCACCTCGCGCAGCGCCCCGATCAGCTGCCCCGGCCGGCCGGCCTCCTCGACGGTGCCGTTCTCGCGCACCAGCAGCGGCAGCGGATGGCCGCCGCAGGCGATGGTCGCCCGCACGCCGGCCCGGTCGCGGTCGAGCCGCACGACGGCCACCGTGCAGAACAGGCCGGGCGGCAGGTCCGAGGCCACCAGCACACCGTTCAGGTCGGCCAGTATGGCGGCCGGTGACGGCAGCGACCGGGCCAGGGCGCGGATCGTGTAGCGCACCTGGCTGGTCACGGCAGCGGCCGCCACGCCCTTGCCCGACACATCGCCGATGAACGCCAGGCAGGCGTCGTCGGACAGCACCACCAGGTCGTAGAAGTCGCCGCCCACCTCCGACCCCGCCTCCTGGGGGCGGTAGACCGTCGCCACCTCGAGCCAGGGGACGTCGGGCAGGTGCCCGGGCAGCAGGCTCCGCTGCAGGGTCAGCGAGGTGTCTCGCTCGCGCTGGTAGAGGCGGGCCCGCTCCAGCGCCGCCGCCGACTGGCGGGCGAGGTTGTCGACCAGCGCCAGCAGGTCGGGATCGAACTCGCGGCCGCGCAGATCGGTGAAATGGATCGCCCCGACAACGTCGGCGCCCAGCATCAGCGGCGCCGTGACCGACTCGGAGCGCGGCCCGAAGCTGAGCGGCCGGCCGCGGCGGATGGCGTCGGCGATCGGCCCGGGGTCGCTCAGCGAGACCGTCTGCGGCCAACTGCCCCGCCCGCCGGACGTGGCCGCCAGCCGCAGGGTATGCCGGTCGGAGGCGGCGACGTAGACCGATCCCGCCCGGGCGCCCACGGCCGGCAGCCCGACGTCGACCACCACCTGGGCGATCTCGTCCTCGGAGAGCGCCGACGACAGCCGCTCGGTGATCTGCTGCAGCGCGGCCAGCCGGTCGCGCTCGACCACCGCCCGCAGCCGCAGCCGGCGGGTGGCGGCGCCGGCCGCGCCGCCCAGAAACGTCCACAGGGCCACCACAGGGATGCCGTGGCCGGCCAGGCCGGCTCCGTGGTTGCGGCCCACCCACACGAACAGGAACGAGCCGGTGGCGCCGGTGATGGCGCCCGAGCGGCCACCGGCCAGCAGGCCGGCGAGCACCGCCACGCCGGCACCGATCGCGCCCGAGATGCCGGCCAGGCGGCCGGGGGAGTTCTCCTGCACGGCCAGCGCCAGAACGACCTCCGCGGCCACGGCCCCGGCGGTGACGACCGCCCGCCGCAGGCCGAACCGCACGAACGCCGCCGAGACGCCGCTCAGCATGGGGCTGCACTCATCATCGGGCGCTGCCTACGGCCGCTCGCGGCCCTCCTCGGCACGTTCGGCGGCGCGGCCCGCCTCACCGACCTTGCGCACCACCAGATACCGCTCGTCGGCGTGCTCGACCACCTCGAACTCGGGATCCTGATGGCCGGGCAGGACGACGAACTGCCGGGGGTTGGCGCGCACCATCTCGTACTCGCGCACGGTCAGGTGGATGCGGCCCTCGCAGTCGAGATCGTCGCACTCGCAGACGGCCTCGATCCCCGACTCGGTGGTGCCCCAGCGGACGGCGGTGTCCTCGATCCGCTCGTTCACGTGTCGAAACAGCGACTCGTTCGCAGCCGCGCGCTCGGATGACGTGGACATCGAGGTGACTCTACCGAACCGGCGGGGCGGATCGGGGATTGCCTCCGGATGGTGGGGGGAACCACCCGAGAGACAGGTAGAAAACACTCACCATGATGCAAGTCGCCACACCAGTGAAAGTCCACGCTAGCCTTCCCCGCTCGCCGCTGGCCTCGCGCGCAGCGCGGGAGGTGATCCGCCCGCTGCAGACCGAGGTGCCGCGGGGCGTGTTCGAGACGCTGCAGCTGTTGATGTCGGAGCTGGTGGCAAACGGCGTGCGCCATGGGAAGCGGTCGGCTCCGGTGGAGCTGACGGTGACCATGGAGGACGACACCGTCCACGCCGAGGTGCGAAACGGGCGGGGCGAGACCGTGCCCCGGATGTCGCGGCCCGGCGAGCGGGTGGACGGCGGTCTGGGCCTGATCCTGCTCGACCGGCTGGCCCGCCGCTGGGGGTCGGACGCCGACCGCGACGTGGTGGTCTGGTTCGAGCTCCCGATCGCCGGCGGCGGCGCGCACTAGCGGCGGTCGCAAGGACGGGGTCAGTCCCCGCCCTTGCGAAGAGCCGCGCGTCAGTCGAGGACGAACGTGACCTCGAGGTGGACGCGGAAGTACTTGATCTGGCCGTCCTTGATGATCACGGTCTGATCCTTCACCCACGCCCCCTCGATGTTTCGGAGGGTCTCGTTCGCCTTGCTGATCGCGTCGCGGATCGCGGCCTCGAAGCCGGTCTCCGACTGGGCGGTCAGCGTGATCGTCTTACCAACGGACATACGCACGCTCCTTGGTCGGTGTGAGCAGAGCCGTGCCCGCTGCGCCTGAACGGAAAACGGCGGTCAGATCTCAGACGGCCCGGGCGGCGGCATCAGCCGGCGCGCCTCCTCGAGCGAGGGGAACACCGGCAGCGAGCCTAACACCCCGGTCAGGCGCAGGGAATGGCGCACCGGGTCGTCCGGCGAGGGGCCGACCACCAGCGCGAACGGGATGCCGCGAAGCTCGCAGCGCTGGTGGGCGTTGACCAGCACGCCGACACCCAGCGAGTCGATCAGGCTGACGCGGGTGAGGTCGACGATCATGGCCTGGCCGCGGTTGATCATCGGCGACACCGACTCCCTCAGAGAATCGGCGCGGGCCAGGTCGTAGTCACCCTCGAGCTCGAGTACCGCCACCTCGATCTTGCTCACACCGGAGCCATACCCCGCATGGGCCGTGGAGAGTCACTCGCGGACGGTGGCTCCGGGCATCAGCCGGCCCAGCGAGACGCCGACCACGATCACGATGCCGCCGGCCACCTGCAGCGCGGTCACCTGCTCGCTGATCAGAAGCGCGGCGAAGACCACCGCCAGGAACGGCTGCAGGTACATGTAGAGCGTCGCCCGGGAGGCCCCGATCCGCCGCAGCGAGCGGAAGTAGAGCAGGTTGGTCAGAAGCAGCGGGCCTAGCGCGGAGTACACCCAGGCCGAGATGTGCACGGCCTGGATCGAGCCCCAGTCCTGGGAGATCAGCTGCGGCAGCGCGAACGGCAGCTCCATCGCCGCGCCGATCGAGATCATCAGCGCGCTGATCCGCGCTGCCGAGTAGCGGGCGAACAGCGGCCGCAGCATCACCGAGTAGGCGGCCCAGGTGACCGCCGCACCCACCGCCAGCAGGTTGCCCAGGTAGCCGGCACCCTTCACCCC
>DATLLX010000191.1:0-5039 GCA_035537595.1 Gaiellales bacterium
GGCATCGGCGAACACCTCGATGCCGGCGAACAGCGACCCGACGTTGCCGGCCAGGATGCAGCTCGCCGGTCCCTCGTACCAGGGGCTGCCGTCGACCTTGATCCGGGCCTCGAACGCCGGCTTGCGAAAGCTCTTCGTCCCGGTCCAGATGTACGCGGCCCGCCCCATCCGGTTCTTCAGCGTGCCGTCGGCACCATCGATCATGTCGGCGTCGAAACCGGCTCCCGCCATCACGGCGAATCGCTCGCCGTTCATGCTGGCCACGTCGATCGTTCGCCGGCGCCCGTGAAGGCCGGTCATCACCGCCCCCTCGATCTCCTTCGGGATGCCGAGGTTGGTGGCCAGCAGGTTGGCGGTGCCGGCGGGGATGATCGCCATCGTCGCCCCCGTGCCGGCGAGCGTGTCGATGCAGCGCTGCGCCATCCCGTCACCGCCCCACACGAAGAAGTGCTCGGCCCCCTTGTCGAGCAGGCGCTTCACCTGCTGCGGGGCCTTCTTGCTCTTGGGCACCTCGACCCACAGCGGGTCGGCGATCCCGTGGCGGGCCAGCGTGCGGCGCAGCTCGGGCAGGCCGCCCTCGATGCTCTTGCCGGCATGCGCGATAACGGCGACCGGCTTCACCTCGGCGCTCCCTCGGCGGCCTTGGCCGCCCGCGCGGCGGCTACCGCCACGATCAGCGTGCCGATACCGATCAGCAGGCCGGCGGCCACGTCCGTCGGGTGATGCATGCCGCGGTACATCCGGGAGGCGGCGACCAGCAGCGGAACGGCGATGGCCACCAGCCAGACCGCAGCCTTCAGCCAGCCGCTGCGGAGCTTCCAGCTGATCAGGAGGCCGACGCCGCAGTAGACGGCGACCGAGGCGGCCGTGTGCCCGGAGTAGTAGCTGGCGTTGACCGGGAGGTCGTCGAGCCGGTGAACGTGAGGCCGGTCGCGGTGGATCAGCAGCGTGGTTACGCGGTAGGTCGCCGCCTCGACGGCGATCGCGGCGACGATGAACGCGGCCACCCGCCACTTGCGCAGCACCATGGCCACGATGGCGGTGATGGCGACGATTGCCGGGATGGCAAAGATGTCGCCGATCCCCGACAGCCAGTACGACGCGTCGTTGCCCAGCCCGCTGCGGTGGCGGGCCAGCACCACGTTCACGTGCTCGTCGGCGTGGCCGAAGCCGTGCTCGGGGAGGGCGTAGGTCTTGAGCAGCCACCCGGCCAGCACCGCACATGCGGACAGCAGGGCGAATCCGATCAGCGTGACGACGACGAACGCGATCACCGGATGCCCCGACATGCGGCGTCCGGCGTGTGTTGCGATGCCTCCGGGGCGCGGCTCCAGCACCGGCACGTCGGGCCGGCCCCGCCTCTCGACGGCGGTCGTCTCGCGCTCCCCGGGTGAAACTCGGTGGTGTTCCTGGATTCCCATCCGTGACAGGTTTTCCCTCGTTTCCCGAGGGGCAAACGACGAGCATGATCGTGATCGCCCTGCTGCTGGTGTCGGTGACCGCCGGCGTCTGCGGGTGGTTGGCCGCCCGCGCCGCCCTGCGCCGGTGGTGGGGGCAGGCGCCCGCGGCCCCGGTGGCCGAGAAGGTGCGCGAGCACGGCCGTGTGCGGCGGTTCGTGCACAGCCGGCTGGACGCCGAGGTGATCACCGGCCTCGCGCTGACGCTGGCGCTGCTGGCGTTCGTGGTCGCCGGGCTGGCGGTCGCCCTGCTCGCGCTGGCCGTCCGCCGCAGCGAGCTGCTGGCCGACATCGACGCCGCGGCCGCGCGCTGGGCGCAGCACCACACGACGGAGCTCACCCACCGGATGGTGGAGGCGGTGACGAACCTGGCGTCCACCCCGGCGGTGATCGTGATCGGCGTGATCGTCGCCGCGATCGAGTGGTTCCGGGTGCGCAACCCGTGGGTGCCGGTGTTCCTGCTCGTGGTGACGCTGGGCGACACCCTGGTCACCTCGACGATCAAGGAGCTGATTGACCGGGCGCGGCCGACGATCGACCCGGTGGCCGCGACGCTGGGGCCGTCCTTCCCCAGCGGGCACTCCTCCACGGCGGCCGCGTTCTACGCCGCGCTGGCACTGCTGGCCGGCAGGCGGCGGTCGGCCTCAGGGAAGGCGGTGCTGGTGGGAGTCGCCGTCGGCATCGCCGTGGCGGTCGCGAGCAGCCGCGTCCTGCTCGACCTGCACTGGGTGTCCGACGTGATCGCCGGTCTGGCGCTGGGCTGGGGGTGGTTCGCGGTGTGCACGATCGCCTTCGGCGGCTGGATGCTGAAGCTGGGCGCGCCGGTCGAACAGGCGGCCGCCGCAGCCCCGGCTCAGCCGCCCGTGGAGACGCTGCGCTCCTGAGCCGCCCGGGGGCCGTCCACCAGCACGCGCGTGTGCAGCGGCTGGAGCGCGTCCGCATCCTCGCCCGGCTCCGACCGGAAGATGGTCACGTCGGCATGCCGGCCGTCGAGCTCGATGACCCCGATCGAGTTGTCGAACGTCGGCCCTGCCCGGTAGCGCCAGCGGACGTCCGGCTTCCGGACACCGGCCAGCCGCGCCATCGCCCCAAGGACGGCGGCCGCCACCGGCGTCCGGGTGACGTTGACGATCCGCTGCTCGAGCGGCGAGAGCGGGTTTCGGAACGGCGAGCAGACGAGCTGGTGCACGCGGCTGCGGCCGCCCTCCAGCCGCCCCAGCGACACCTCTGCCACGTAGGCGTTGTGGATGTCGCCGCCCACGACCGTCACCGAGGCCGGCGGCCGCACGCCCGGCGCGCCGGCGGACACCTCCTGGATCAGCTTCACCATCCGGTGGAACGACGACTGGAAGGCCGGCCAGTGCTCGAGGTCGAGCGCCCGCCGGATCCGCTCGCCGACCCAGGCGGCCGGCCGCCCCCAGGCGCCGGCGCACACCGCCTCGTTCCACGCCTCCAGGTAGTGAACGCCCGGCGACATGAACACGGGCATCGGGCTGACGATCACCAGGTGGTCGACCTCCTCGCGGCTGCGCTCGGTGATCCATGCCCACTCGTCCTCGTCAACCAGGTCACGGTGGTCGTCGTCGAGCACGCGGGCCGCCCTGCCGTCCACCACCAGCACGCGTGAGCGGCCGAAGTCGCGGCGGCAGGCCCAGCGCGTGGACGCGGACTCGCGGTCGGCCTTGAGCGCGAAGCTCTCGAGCTGCGGGCCGACGTCGCCGTTCGCCGCGACAGCCGCGCGGTACATCGGCTCGGCGTCCAGCTCCTCCCGGGTCAGGTTGCCGATGTGCTGGTACAGCCAGTAGGCCATGAAGGCGCCGGTGATGCGGTCGTTCCACCACGGTGTCCGGCGGGCGTCCTTCAGCCACTGCCAGGAGATGTTCCAGTCGTCGATCACGTCGTGGTCGTCGAACACCATCACGCTCTGGACGGTCGACAGCAGCCACCGGATGGTCGGGTCGCTCCACGCCTCCCGGTACAGGTGCGTGTACTCCTCGAAGTCGGCGATCTCCTCGCCCGGCGGTCGGGAGACGTCGCGCCGGGAGCGGATGTACTCCAGCGTCACCGGCGAGACCTCGTCCGCGTACACCTGGTCGCCGATCAGGAGCAGCGCGTCGGGCCACGGCTCGATCCCCGACCTCAGGCGGCGGCCGTAGGCCCAGAGAGCGTCGACGCCGTAGCCCTCGTCGTCCTCGGACGGGGACAGCGTGTAAGGCTCCCGCTGCGGCGCGCCGACCCGGCAGGAGCCGAACACCAGCCGCGCCTGGTGCTCGCCCTCGCGGGTGTGGATGGCGCTCGGCGGATGGTCGTCCACCGGCCACACGCTCTGCCCGTCGAGCTCCACGCCGTACTTGATCACCGACCCCTCCGGGAGCCCGGTCAGGCAGATCAGCGCGTAGTGGTGGCCGCGCACCTCGAACGTAGGGGCCGACTGGCCGAGCACCGAAACCCGGCAGGCGCGGTCGGTCTCGACCCACACGGTCGCCTCGGTGCGGCCGACGTAGCGCAGGAGAGGTCCCAGAATCAGCGAGGGCATTGACCGGTCGATTGTAGGGGCCATCGGCAGTGCCGATGCCCGTCCAGTGTCAGCGCGCTCCCGGAAGATCCCGGCGTGGGCGGTCCATGAGCAGACTTTCACTGGCTCCGCGCGGCCGGCATCCGTGCTGGTTGGCGGTGCACGCCGCTCGGTAGAGTCGGCGCTGATGACACCCTCTGTGGTCGTGACGGTGCGGGGCGAGATATGACCGTCGAAGGCGCTGGCGGCCCGCTCGCCGGGCTCGAGCGCAGGCGGGCCGAGGACTGCCGCCTCGAGCCCGATCGCGCACTGCTTTCGCTCGACGAGGCGGAGGCCTTTCTCCATGAGCGGGGGATGCTGACGCGAACGCCTGACTCGGCGCTGCCCAGCCTGTTCGGGGCGTGTCACGAGCGGCCGTACCGTTCGGGCCGCGGAGGATTCGCCCAGTGGCCCGCCACCAAGTATCCCTGGTTCTGGGAGCTGGCGGCCCGCGGCGATGTCTACGAGCTCTCGGTCCACGACGGCAGCCGCCTGCTCCTGACCGCCGCCACGGCGGCGCTCGCCGATCCCCTCTGCCGGGCCGAGCTGCAGCAGCGGCAGGCCGCGGATGACGATCCCGGACGGCTGCTGCGCCACCTGGGGGAGGCGGGACCCAGCGATCTGGCCGACCTCAAGGTCGAGCTGGGTTGGGGCCCGTCGCGCCTGCGCGCGGCCCGGCGCCCGCTGGAGCGCGCCGGTGCGGTGGTCAGCCACAGCGTGACGACCGGCACGGCCAGCGGCGGCCATCTCCACTCCAGCCTGCTGGCGCGCTGGGATCAGGCATATCCGAAGCCCGCCTCCGGCGGAGGCCTGGGCGAGCTGGTCGCGGCCGGCGTGTTCGCCGCCGTGCTGGCCCCCGAGCCGGAGCTCGAGCGATGGTTCACATGGCGCGGGCGATGGGACGAGCGGCTGGTCGACGACCTGGTGGCCGGCGGCAAGCTGTCACGGCCTGCCCCGGGATGGGTGGCTGCCGGCTGACGACGTGCGGGCCGAGCCCGCGTGCGGCGAGCCTGATGCGCCCGTCCCGC
>DATLLX010000192.1:0-2220 GCA_035537595.1 Gaiellales bacterium
CTGGTCGGCGAGACCGGCGGCAAGGACTTCATCCTGGCCCACCCGAGCGCCGACCCGGACGTGCTGCGCACAGCGATGATCCGTGGCGCGTTCGAGTTCCAGGGCCAGAAGTGCTCCGCCGCCTCGCGCGCCTACGTGCCGCGCAGCCTGTGGCGCCAGATCAAGGGCGACCTCGCGTCGATCACCGACTCGCTGCCCCAGGGCGACGTCACGGACTTCTCGAACTTCATGGGCGCCGTCATCGACGACCGGGCGTTCGCCAAGCACAAGGACGCCATCGACCGGGCGCACGCGACCGCGGGCATCAAGGTCATCGCCGGTGGCACGTATGACGACTCGGAGGGCTGGTTCGTGCGCCCGACGGTCCTGGAGATCGACAACCCCGCCGACCCGTCGTTCTCCACGGAGTACTTCGGCCCGATCCTGTCGGTCCACGTCTACCCCGACCGCCAGTACGACAAGGTGCTGGACCAGATGGAGTCCGCGGCGCCGTTCGGCCTCACCGGCTCGATCATCGCCCAGGACCGCGCGGTCATCGCCGACGCGAGCGAGCGGCTGCGGTTCGCCGCCGGCAACTTCTACATCAACGACAAGCCCACCGGCGCGGTCGTCGGTCAGCAGCCGTTCGGTGGTGGCCGGGCCTCGGGCACCAACGACAAGGCCGGCGCCGCGCAGAACCTCCTCCGCTGGACGAGCGCGCGCTCGATCAAGGAGACGTTCGTGCCGCCGAAGAGCCACGCCTACCCGCACATGGGCTGACGACCGGCGCGTGAGCATCGAGCGCAGCGAGGAGCGGAGCGTGTCGGGGAGTCGGCCCAGAGTGACGGGCTGACGACCGGCGCGTGAGCATCGAGCGCAGCGAGGAGCGGAGCGTGCTGGGGAGTCGGCCCCGAAGGTGGGGCTGACGACCGGCGCGTGAGCATGGAACGGCCGGTACGGCGAGCAGTCGCCGTACCGGCCGTTCGTCGTCCGGGGGAGGGGCGGTGCGTCAGCCGGCCAGCCAGGTGGCGCCGGTGCTGCGCTCGACGTGGATGGCCGCCTCGATCGCCGGGGCGGCGGCCTGCTCGATCTTGCCGCCGAGCAGGGGCACCTTGGCCGTGAGGTCGCCCTCGACGAGCTCGCGGGTGCCCTGGCCCGACGGCGCCAGCGAGAGCGTCGCGTCCAGCGTGATCGGCGCGCCGCCGACGGTGACGGTGAGCCGGCCCCGACGTGAACCGTCGGCCGCGGCCGGGCCCCAGTCGCTGGTCTCGGTGAGGTGCAGCTCCTTGCCCACGAAGCTCTTGACGAAGTCGGGCAGCTTGTCGGTGGGCATGGCGCGCTTGCTGACGATGACGGTGTGGTCGCCCCGCGTCGTGATCGACACCGAGTGCGAGAGCGCGCCGGTGGCCTCGGCCTTGCGGTCCTGGAAGCCCTCGTCGCTGAGCATGGCAAAGACGCGCTCGGGCGTGGCGTCGTGGTCGATCGTGTCGCGGATTCTCATGGCGCCACCGTATCGGCGGCGTGCTGGGTCAGCCCGGCGGCGGGGCGTTGCCCGGTGCGCCGCGCAGGGCGGCGGCCGACCCGGTGAACGCCGGGACCAGCTCGGCCACCGCGCGCTGGAGCGTTGCCCGGGCACGGCCTACCAGCGAGGTGGCCCGGTCGACGCGGGCCTGGCACTCGGGCAGCTGCGCCCGGCGCCGTTCCGCCTCCGGTGCGCCGGTGGGGCCCCACGCCTCGACGACCCGGGTGCCCTCGAGCCGCAGCCCGGCGGCGCGCACGGACTCCTCGGCCCGCCGGGACAGCTCGAGGGCCTGGGCCAGGTCGGTCGCGTAGCGCTGCAGCGCGGCGCCGGCGCGGTCCAGGTCGGCGGCCACCGCGCCCAGCAGCCGCGCCTGCTCCTCGATGCGGGTGCGCAGCGCCACGGCCTCGGGGCCGCGGCTCGCCCGGAGCTCGCGCACCGACCGCTCGAGGGTCTGCTGCCGGTGCAGCAGCCGGGCGGCGTCGCTGCGCATGGAGCCACCCACCCGGGAGCAGGACCCCGCATCACCCCGGACCAGGGGGTCGCTCACCGGCCGGGCTCCAGCCGGTGCGCAGCCGTGCCCGGCGCAGCAGTGGCCGGCGCAGGCGTCCCGCCGGTGACCTCCGGCAGCGCCCTGGCGCTCTCGCCCAGGGCGTCGTCCAGGGCCCGCAGCGCGTCCGCGGCGTGGTCGGCGAGCAGCTCGACGGCCAGCTGGGTGGCAC
>DATLLX010000193.1:0-4141 GCA_035537595.1 Gaiellales bacterium
GGGTGGAGGTTCGCCACCCAGATCCGCTCCTTGGTGGCGGGGTCGAGCTTGACCACCTTGCCCAGGTTGGATGCCAGCACGTAGAGGCCGGTCGCGGTGTGGACGACCCCGTGCGCCCAGGGGATCGGCAGCTTGTCGACCACCTTGCCGCTGGCCGCGTCGATCTCCAGCACCCGCCGCTCGCCCTGCGCCACCCACACCGAGCCGCCGGCGACGGTGATGCCGGTGGCGCCGGTCGGCCATCCCGGCTCGACGTCGGTGGGCAGGTCGATCCGTTGGGTGGTGGTGAACGCGGGATCGACCTTGACGATCGATGGCTGGCTGTCGAGGGTGACCCAGACGGCTCCGGCGCCGACGGCCAGCGCGCCCCCGTCGCCGCCGATCGCGATCCGCTGCGCCACCTGCCACGTCCTGGGATCGATCTTCACCAGGGTGCCGCCCTTGACCACTGCCCAGATGGCCCCCTCGCCCTCGACCACGTCGTAGATGTCGCCGCCGATCGGGATCGGCTTCACCAGCTCGTGGCTTCGCATGTCGAACACACCCACCGATCCCGGTTGGATCTGCGATGCCAGCGCCGGCTCGGCCGAGCCGTCCCGGCCGATCACGATGGCCCCGGCGACGAGCGCCAGCAGCCCGGCGGCCACCGCCGCCGGAACCAGCCAGCGCCGTCCCTGGGCCCGCCGCCGCAGCCGCCGGCGGAGGGCGTCGCCGCGCTGTGCCGGCACAACCTCGACCACCCGCACCGGCTTCTCGATCCCCTTCAGCCGCTCGATCCTGCCGTGCAGGTACCGGACTCCCTCGACGCTACGGGCGAGGTGGGTGACCGCCTCGCTGGCCAGCACCTGGCCCGGCTCGGCGATCGAGCAGAGCCGGGCCGCCATGTTCAGCGCGCCGCCCCGGTAGCCGGCGCCGACCGGCACCGCCTCTCCGGCGTCGAGCCCGATGCCCACGCCGCGCTCCAACCCCTGGGCGTCCACCAGCTCCTGGATCGCCAACGCCGCCCTCAGCGCTCCGCGCGCGGTCTCGAACACGACCAGGGCCTCATCGCCCCGCAGCTCGATCAGCCGGCCCTCGTGCGCGGTGACCGCCCGACGCACCAGCTCGGCGAACGTGGCGGCCAGCGCGGCGGCCGCCTCGTCGCCGTACTGCTGGGTGTAGCGGGTGTAGCCCCGCACGTCGCAGATCAGGAACGTGCGCAGGATGGCGGCCCGTGGCGGCGTCGCGGTGACCTGGCCGCCGCCGACGGCAGACCGGGCCTCGGCCGTCAGCTCGGCACAGGTCGCGTAGCGCTCGTCGGGATTCTTCGCCATCGCCTTGGCGATCACCCGGTCGAGGGCCTCTGGCAGGTCGGGGCGGAGGGCGGACACCGACGGCGGCGGCTCCCGAAGGTGGGCGAACACGACGGCCAAGTCGTTCTCCCGGGGGAACGGCGCCCGGCCGGTGAGCGCCTCGAACAGCACGCAGCCGAGCGCATAGACGTCGGCCCGGCCGTCCACCTCGACGCCCTGGATCTGCTCGGGGGCGATGTAGTCGACGGTGCCGGCGAACCCGCTGCCGCGGGTCAGACTGTTGACGGTGGCCGCGTGCTTGGCCAGGCCGAAGTCGGCCAGCCACGCCCGCTGACCCTCGACCAGCACGTTGCCCGGCTTGACATCGCGATGGATAAGGCCGGCCTGGTGGGCGGCATCGAGGGCCGCTCCCACCTGCTCGACCACCGCGATCGCCTCGCCGGCCTCCAGCCGCCCGTGCTGCTCGATCCGCTCGCGCAGGTCGGTCTCCACCCGGCGCATGGCCAGAAACAGAGTTCCCTCCGACTCCCCGGCGGCATAGATGGGCACGATGCCTGTGTGCTCGAGGCCGGCCGCGATCCGCGACTCGCGCAAGAACCGCTCGCGGAACCGGGGGTCACGGGCCAGGTCGGGGGCGAGCAGCTTGAGCGCCACGGGGCGGTCGAGCGCCTCGTCCCGGGCGAGATACACCGTGCCGGTCGCGCCGCGGCCGAGCACCCGTTCCACCCGGTACCCGGACAGCACCGTCCCCTCGGGGATCTCGATGCCCATCTCGTCCATCTCCTTCTGGACGCCACATAGCGGACGAATCTTCCGGCAACCATACCGAGCCAGCGGCTCGCCAACCGCCCGCCGGGCGACCCCCGGTGCCCGCGCTGGCGGTGATCGACTCGGCGCGACCCGCTGCGTGGCAGGCAGGATGCTGCGATAGTCCGCGCCAGCCAGAACAGGAGGAAGCCATCGTGGACACCCTGCCCCGCACCGAGGGCCACATCCCGTTTCGCGGACACAGCACCTGGTACACCGTGGTCGGCGAGGCGGAGGAGCCCGGCAAGCTGCCGCTGCTGTGCCTGCACGGCGGGCCCGGCGGCGCCCACGACTACCTCGAGAGCGTGGGCGAGCTGGCCCGCACCGGGCGGCGGGTGATCCTCTACGACCAGCTTGGCTGCGGCCGCTCACCCGCGCCCTCCGACCCCGGCATGTGGACGGTGGAGCTGTTCGTGGAGGAGGTGGACGTGGTGCGAGCGGCGCTCGGCCTCGACCGGCTGCACGTGCTCGGCCAGTCGTGGGGCGGGATGCTGGGCATGGAGTATGCGCTCACCCACCCGCCGGGGATGGCGAGCCTGGTGATCTGCGATTCCCCGGCCAGCATTCCCCAGTGGGTGTCGGAGGCCAACCGGCTGCGGGCGGAGCTGCCCGCCGAGGTGCAGCAGGCGCTGCTTCGCCACGAGCGGGCGGGGACGACCGCCGACCCGGAGTACGAGCAGGCCTGCAGGGTGTTCTACGACCGCCACGTCTGCCGCGTGCCCTGGACCGACGGCGTCACCCGGTCGTTCGCCCAGATGCCCAACGAGGTCTACATGACGATGAACGGGCCGAGCGAGTTTCACTGCATCGGCACGCTCAAGCAGTGGGATATCACCGGCCGATTGGGCGAGATCGACGTCCGGACGCTGGTCATCAGCGGGCGGTACGACGAGGCGACGCCGCTGATCGCGCGCACCGTGCAGGAAGGGATTCCCGGCGCCCGCTGGGTGCTGTTCGAAGAGAGCTCGCACATGCCGCACGTCGAGGAGCCGGAGCGGTTCCAGCAGGTGGTCGGCGACTTTCTGGCCGAGGTGGAGGCCGCGTGAGCGCGGTTGCCGCCCGGGAGGGGACGATCCCGTTCCGCGGGTTCGAGACCTGGTACCGCGTCGTCGGCGAGGATACACCGGGCAAGCTGCCGCTGCTCTGCCTGCACGGCGGGCCGGGGTCGGGGCACGATTATCTGGAGCCGATGGAGGATCTGGCCACGGGGCGGCGGGCGATCTTCTACGACCAGCTGGGCTCGGGCCGCTCGCCGGCGCCGCCCGACCCGTCGCGGTGGACGATCGAGCTGTACCTGGACGAGCTGGCGGCGGTGCGCGAGGCGCTGGGGCTGGAGCGGATCCACCTGCTCGGCCAATCTTGGGGCGGCATGCTCGCCCTGGAGTACATGCTGACCAGGCCGGCCGGGGTCGAGAGCCTGCTGCTCTGCGACACGCTGGCCTCGACGCCGCTGTGGATCGCCGAGACCGGCCGGCTGCGCGCCGATCTGCCGGCCGACGTCCGCGCGGTGCTCGACCGCTGCGAGCGCGACGGCACGACCGAGGGCCAGGAGTACCAGGACGCCTGCCAGGCGTTCAGCGACCGCCACCTCTGCCGGGTGATCCCCAATCCGGACTGCGTCAAGCGATCGCTGGAGGGGATGCCGAACGAGGTCTACCTGACCATGTGGGGGCCGAGCGAGTTCTACGCCACCGGCTCGCTGCGCGACTGGGACGTCACCGACCGGCTGGGCGAGCTGGAGCTGCCGACCCTGATCCTGAGCGGCCGCCACGACGAGTCGACGCCGGCCGTCTCCGGCGCACTCCAGCGGGGGATCGCCGGCTCCCAGTGGGTCGTGTTCGAGGACAGCTCGCACGTGCCGCACGTCGAGGAGCCGGAGCGGTTCCTGGAGGTGGTCTCCGGCTTCCTGGCACAGATGGAGGCCGGCGGGTAGAATTGGACGCGTACCTCACGGGGGCGACCAGGTTTCGACACGGTCGACTTTTCGTTGAGGGCTGCAAGCCGAGGTTCCAGGTGGCCTCGTAAAACCCTGGACTTTAGTA
>DATLLX010000194.1:0-6959 GCA_035537595.1 Gaiellales bacterium
GTCGAAGACGCTGCTGACCACGGCCGACGCAATGCTCGAGATCAGCCGCGCGGAGTCCGACGGGGTCGACTTCATGAAGGGCTTCCCCAGCGTCAACCTGCGGCGCACGCTGGCCCGGGCCCGGGCGGTGGCGCTGCACCAGAGCCGTGGCGTGCGGGAGCGGATGGACGGGATGAGCGTGAACGTGCTGCCCGGCCGGGGCCGGGTCACCGGCCCCAACACGATGACTGTCGACGTCGAGGGCCGCGACCACGTGCTGGAGTTCGACGCCCTGCTGGTCTGCACCGGAGCCTCGCCGTTCGTGCCGCCGTTCGCCCATCCGGACGGCAACCGGGTGCTGACGACGCGGCAGGTGTTCGACCTGCGCGACCTGCCCGAGCACCTGGTCGTCCTGGGCGCCGGCCCCACCGGCTGCGAGTTCGCCGATTTCTTCTCGCGCTGCGGATCGGCGGTGACGCTGATTTCGGCCCGCGACCAGATCCTGCCCAACGATGATCCCGACCTGGCCGAGGTGCTGGAGGAAGTGTTCCTCAAGCGTGGGATGGACATCCTCAAGAACGGCCGCGCCTCCGCCATCGACACCGAGGATCCGACGATGGTGCGCGTGATGCTGGAGGACGGCCGGGAGCTCGAGGCCTCGCACGTGCTGCTCTGCATCGGCATGCGGCCCAACACCCAGGACCTCGGTCTGGAGGCGGCGGGAGTCGAGTTCGGCGATCGCGGCACGCTGCCGATCGACGAGTTCTGCCGCACCAACGTCGATCACGTCTACGCCTGCGGCGACGTCACCGGCACGATCATGCTGGCCAACACCGCCGCCATGCACGGCCGCTCGGCCGCGATGCACGCCCTTGGCGTGCCGGTCGATCCCGTTGCCTACACAGGCGTCGCCTGGTGCGTGTTCACCCGGCCCGAGATCGCCAAGGCCGGGCTGTCGGAGCGCCAGGCGCGGCTGGACGGCACGCCGGTGCGCGTCACCAAGCATCTGATCCGGGCCAATCCGCGGGCGGTGATGGAGAGCGAGACCGACGGCATCATCAAGCTGCTTTCTGATCCCGACAGCGGCACCGTGCTGGGCGGTGCGATGGTCGGCCTGCGTGCTTCCGAGGTGATCACGACGGTAGCGCTGGCCGTGCACGCCCAGCTGAACGTGCAGGCGCTGGCCGAGACCGCCGCCGTCAACCCGTCGATGTCCGAGAGCCTGCAGCGCACGGCTGAGAAGGCCGCCGAGGGCATGCTCGGCATCTCGCGGGTGACGCTCAGCTCGTGACCCGGCCGGCCACCCGCTCGCGTTGCGGGTCGACGGTGTAGCGCGGATCGTCGGCCGACATGTTGCCGGCCCGCAGGATGGCGAACCGCTCGCAGACCGTGCCGGCCAGGATCAGGCCCGCGCCCATTCGGCCCAGCATCGGCCGGCGGCGGCCGGCGGCCATCAGCGCGGCGCCCCCGGCCAGGGCCCGCCTGGCCGCCCGCGCGTAGCGTCTCGGCTGGCCGCGGCGATACGGCTCGCCGAGCTCGCCCAGCGCCGATTCCATCCGGTGGGCCGCCACCAGCTCGCCCGCGGCGCCGGCGATCGCCAGCCTGCGGGCCGGTCCCCGCTCATCGGCCGGAGCCGCCAGCCACACCGCGGCGCCGGCGCTGGCCGCCGAGCCGGCCGCGAACACCAGCGGCAGCTCGCGGCGGGCCTCATGCCAGACCGGGACGCTGGTGTCGGAGATCAGGACCGCCGTGTAGGTGGAGATCGCCGGGCCCAGCAGGCCGGCCACCGTCCGCGCGGTGTCGCCGGCCACGGGGGCGACGTCGAGCAGGTCGCTGCCGGCCGCTGCACCGGCCGCGGTGCCGGCGGCGCCCAGCATCCACGAGCCGATGCTCATCGGCGAGGTTGGCCGGAGCACGCGGAACATGTACAGGAACCGCTTCGGGCGGCCCAGATCCTTGATCAGCAGCGGCGGGCTGGCGGACAGCGCCAGCGCCGACACCAGCGTCGCCCGCCGCGCCAGGCCGCGGCGGCCGGCCAGCCGGGAGACCAGGGCCAGCGTGGCCGCGGCGCCGCCCAGCCCGCCGCTGAAGAAGTACCAGCCGATCTCTGTCTTCCACACCGGCTGCTTGATCACCGGCCGGCCGTAGTAGTTGGGACGGTGCTCGCTCATCCGCGCCGCCCCAGCAGCGATGCCGCCACGCCCAGCGCGAGCGCCGCCCCGGCGGCCGCCGCGGCGCCCCACATCTCGCCCAGTCGCTTGGTGGGGTCGACCGGGTCGGGCGGCAGGCCGTAGACCTGCGGCTCGTCCAGCAGCAGGAAGAAGGCGCCGAAGCCGTCGACGCCGTCCCCCGGATCCTCGCCGTACAGCCGGGCGCCGGCGAAGCCCTGCTGCTGCACGCTCTGAAGCCGTTGGGCCGCCCGCTCCCGCAGCTCGTCCAGCGGCCCGTACTGGATCGACTCCGTGGGGCATGCCGCAGCGCAGGCCGGGGTGAGGCCGTCCTTGGTGCGGTCGTAGCAGAGCGTGCACTTCCATGCCCGGCCGTCGCCGTCGCGCTCGCGGCGGGCGATGACGCCGAACGGGCAGGCGGGGACGCACATACCGCAGCCGTTGCAGATGTCGTCCTGCACCACCACGGTGCCCAGCTCCGTGCGAAAGAGGGCACCGGTCGGACACACGTTGAGGCACGCCGCCGATGTGCAGTGCTTGCAGACGTCGGAGCTCATCAGCCACCGCATCGGGTTGCCGTCGTCGTCCCCGTCCCCGGCGGTCTCGATCAGTGGCACATCCTGCTCGATGAACGCCACGTGGCGCCAGGTCTCGGAGCCCAGCGCGCCGGTGTTGTCGTACGACTCGGCGGTGAACACGAAGCCGTCCTCCGGCAGCAGGTTCCACTCCTTGCAGGCCACCTCACACGCCTTGCAGCCGATGCAGACGCTGGTGTCGGTGAAGAAGCCGACCCGCTCTCGGGCGGCGCCGTCATAGGTGGCGGGCCAGCTCTCGGTCTCGATCCGCGCCATCAGCCCGCTCCCGGCTCCGGGCCTCGCCGCCGGCGGTGGGCGGCGCGGCGGCCCGGCCGGACGTTGCAGGTCGCCGCCTTGCTCTCCTGGATGTGAACGTTGGGATCCATCACCATCGCCAGCAGGTCGTTGGGCGCGTCGCCGCGGGCGAACCCGCGCGGCCCGTAGTGGAACGGCATGCCCACCTGGTGCAGTGTGCGGCCGTCGACGGTGACCGGGTGCATCCGGTCGGTGACCAGCACCCGCGCCTCGATCTCAGAGCGGCTGGTCGAGATCGTCGCCCAGCCGCCGTTGGCCAGGCCGCGCTCGGCTGCCAGCTGGGGCGACACCTCGCAGAACAGGGCCGGCTGAAGCTCGGCCAGGTGCTCGACGTAACGGCTCATCCCGCCGCCCGTATGGTGCTCGGTCAGCCGGTAGGTGGTCAGCACGTAGGGGAAGCGATCGGCGCCCTGCTCGCCCTCGGCCGGGTTGTGCGGGTTGCGCGGCCGGCGGAGCTGCTGGCGGACAGGGTTGGAGCGCTGACCGTAGAGCAGGTTCTCGATCGGCGACTCGTCCGGCTCGTAGTGCACCGGCATCGGGCCGTCGACCAGCCCGGAGGGGGCGAACAGCCAGCCGCGGCCGTCGCCCTGCATGATGAACGGCTTGTCCCCGCGCAGCGCCTTCTCGGCTCGGGCGCCGTCCGGAGGCTCGTAGTCAGGCGGCATGTCGACGACGAAGTCGGGCATGTCCTCGCCCGTCCACTTGCCCGTGCCGGCGTCCCACCACACCCAGCGCTTGCGCTCCGACCATGGCTTGCCATGCCGGTCGGCCGAGGCCCGGTTGTAGAGGATACGTCGGTTGGCCGGCCACGCCCAGCCCCATTCCGGCGCGGCGGCCGGCTGCTCGGTCCACGGCTTCCGTCGCGCCGCCAGGTTCTCCCCACCGGCGTACACCCCGCAGTAGATCCAGCAGCCGCAGCTGGTCGACCCGTCGTCCTTCAGTTCCGTGTAGGCGCCGACCGGCTTTCCGTCAGGGCCGAAGCCGTTGATCTCGGCGAGCACCGCCTCGGCGCTCGGCTCGCGGATCTCACCCTCGGTCGGGTAGGTCCAGGTGAGGTCGAGCACGCCCCGGTCGCGAGCCTCACCCGAGCCGGCCAGCTTCTCGCGGATGATCCGGCCCAGGTGGTAGTAGAACCACAGCTCCGAGCGGCAGTCCCCGCGCGGCTCGACCGCCTTGTGGTGCCATTGCACCAGCCGCTGGGTGTTGGTGTAGGAACCGCTCTTCTCCGTCTGCGCGGCGGCCGGCAGGAAGAACACCTCGGTGCCGATGTCCTCGGTGCGCAGGTCGCCGTCCTCGATCTCCTGCGAGTCGTACCAGAAGGCGGCGGTCTCGGACTCGACGAAGTCGCGCACCACCAGCCATTCCAGGTCGGCCATCGCTCTGCGGTAGAGCCCGGCGTTGGCCGAGCCCACGGCCGGGTTCTGGCCGGCGCAGATCAGCCCCTTGACCGTCTTCTCTCGCATACCGAGGGCGATCTGGTACATGGAGTGGTCCTCGCTGATGCGCGGCAGCCGGTCGAAGCAGAAGCCGTTCTCGGGTGTCGCCGCCTCTCCCCACCAGGCCTTCAGCAGGCTGATGAAGTACGAGGGCATGTGGCCCCAGAACCCGGCGTAGCTGGAGTAGACCTCGAGGAACCGCTTCAGCGAGGCGTCCTCGTGGACGTGCGGCATCGGGATGTAGCCGGGCAGGATGTTGTACAGCGTGGGGATGTCGGTCGAGCCCTGGATTGTGGCGTGTCCGCGGAGCGCCATCACTCCGCCGCCGGGCCGGCCGACGTTGCCCAGCAGCAGCTGGATGATCGAGGCGGCGCGGATGTATTGCACGCCGACCGTGTGCTGCGTCCAGCCGACGGCGTAGACGAAGGCCGCGGTGCGCTCGCGGCCGGAGTTGCGGGCCAGCGTCTCGGCCAGCCAGACCACCTGGGCGGCGGGGACGCCGGTCAGCCGCTCGACCGTCTCCGGCGTGTAGCGGCTGAAGTGGCGCTTGAGAATCTGGAACACGCAGCGCGGGTGCTCGAGGTCGGGGTCTTCGTGCGGAGGCTCGCCATGGGATAGGGCGGCGCCCTGCCCGCCGTGACCGGCCTGCTCGCCCATGGTGCCGCCCTGCTCCCGCTCACCGGCGGACGCCGAGACCTGCATGTCCTCGTAGCTCCAGCTGGTGGTGTCGTACCGGCGCTCGCTGGGATCCCAGTCGGAGAACAGGCCGTCCAGGTCCTCGGTGTCGAGGAACCGGTCATCGATGATCACCGACGCGTTTGTGTAGTGCTTGACGTACTCCCGGAACTCCAGCCCGTTCTGGAGGATGTGGTTGATCACGCCGCCCAGCAGGGCGATATCGGATCCGGCTCGCAGTCGCAGGTAGTGCGTCGACATGGCGCTCGTCCGCGTATACCGGGGATCGATGTGGATCACCTCGGCGCCCTTCTCGCGAGCCTCCATCACGAACTGGAAGCCGACAGGATGGCACTCTGCGGCATTCGAGCCCATGATCACGATGCAGTCGGAGTTGGCCAGATCCTGCTGGAACGTGGTGGCGCCTCCTCGTCCGAACGACGCGCCCAGACCGGGCACGGTGGAGGAGTGTCATATGCGGGCCTGGTTCTCGACCTGGACGAAGCCGAGCGACGACATCAGCTTCTTGATTGTGTAGTTCTCCTCGTTGTCCAGGGTGGAACCGCCGAGGTTGGCCACGCCGAGCGAGCGACGGAGCGTGCGGCCCTGATCGTCCTGCTCTTGCCACGTCTCCGCGCGGGCCTTGATCACGCGATCGGCGATCATGTCCATCGCCGTCTCCAGGTCGAGCTCCTCCCAGCCCGCGGCGTGCGGCCGGCGGTACTTGACGGTGTACTCGCGCAGGGTGCCGTCGACCAGCGTGCGGGTGGCGGCGCCCTTCGGGCACAGCTTTCCTCGCGAGACTGGTGATCGGGGGTCGCCCTCGATCTGGGTGATCCTGCCGTCCTTGACGTAGACCTGCTGTGCGCAGCCGACCGCGCAGAAGGGGCACACCGAGTCGACGACCCGCTCTGCGCCGGCGATCCGCGGCCGCAGCTGCGCGCTCTTTTCTGACTGCGCGGCGCGGCCCAGACCGTTGCGGTCAGGCCCGGTTGCCTGCCGGATCACCGGCCAGCTGCGAACCCGCTGGGAGGCGCTTCGAATGCCCACGCGCTGAGATTTCTGCCCCGAGTTTCGAGGGCCGAAACAGGGGCCGCCGTCAGGTGAAACGGTAGCGCAGGCCGGGCCGCGCAACCTCGACCGGCCCGGTGAAGTTCGTCTGTGCCCTGGCCAGCACCGAGCCCAGATCATTCTCGACCGGGACGTGCGTCAACAGCAGCCGTGCCGCGCCGGCGCGGGTCGCCAGCGCGGCCGCCTCGTCAGGCGCCATGTGCCCTCGCTCGCCTTCGTTGTCTGCGCTGGCAGTGGGCAGAGCGGCCTCGGCGACGAGCAGGTCGGCGTCATGGACGAGGCGGGTCACCCGTTCGTCGGGCGCCGTGTCCGCGGTGTAGGCGATCGACGCCTCGGGCCCCTCGATCCGGATGGCGTGGCACGGGCAGTAGTGGGTGGTGGGGGTGAACGTGAACCGCAGCCCGTCGAGCTCGATCGCCCCGTCCGACTCGAACTCGCTGACGTCGAACGCCCGGTCGAAGCTTTCGATGGTGCCGTTCCAGACCGAGGCCACGCGGTCGACCAGCTCCCGCCCCCCGGGAGGCAGATAGACGGACGGCCGCGGCCGGGTCTTCCAGATCCCGTACAGATGCAGGAAGTGGAGCGGCACCAGGTCGAACCAGTGGTCGGCGTGGAAATGGCTGATGAAGATGTCGGTGAGCGGGCCGGGGTCCTCCGACCGCAGGGCGCCTGCAATGCCCGAGCCGCAGTCGATCAGCACCCGCCGATCCCCGCTCTCGAGGAGGTATCCGCTGGCGGGC
>DATLLX010000195.1:0-24124 GCA_035537595.1 Gaiellales bacterium
GGGCGGCCGCCGCCTCCTCCGCGCGGGGAGCGCTTGTCGCGGGCGATGCCCTCGCCCGTGCCCAGACGGCTGGCCCGCTTCTGATTGGTTGCCTGTTTCTGTCGTTGACTCACGGCGCCTGACTATAGACTGGCCCAGCGATGTTGGAACCCGGTGAGGCTCCTCCTGCAGTGCGATTCTGTCCCTTCTGCGGCCAGCCCCTGGGTTCCTTCTTCGGCGCCCGGGTCGAGGGCGGAGGTGTGTGCTGCGACCGCTGCGGGGAATGTTTCAAGGTGGTCGACGTTGAATTGAATGAGGGGGCCGATCAGGCCCCCGCGCCCTGAACGGCGAAGATCAGCCTTTGCAGCTTGCGAACGAGGAGCACCATGAGCGAGACCCGTGACGTCATCATCATCGGAGGCGGCCCGGCCGGGTATACGGCCGCGCTGTACGCCGCCCGCGCGAACCTGCGGCCGCTCGTGTTCGAGGGCTTCGCCTACGGCGGTCAGCTGATGATCACCAGCGACGTCGAGAACTATCCGGGCTTTCGCGACGGCATCATGGGCCCCGAGCTGATGGCGACGATGCGCGCCCAGGCCGAGCGCTTCGGCGCCGAGCTGGTCACCGACGACGTCACCCGGGTCGATTTCTCGGAGCAGCCGCTGCGGGTCTATGTCGGCGACGAGGAGCACACCGCGGACTCGGTCATCGTGGCCACCGGCGCGACCGCCCGCCAGCTGGGGCTGTCGACCGAGATCGCCCTCCAGGGCCGCGGCGTCAGCTACTGCGCGGTCTGCGACGCCGCCTTCTTCCGTGACAAGAACGTGGCCGTCGTCGGCGGCGGCGACTCGGCGATGGAGGAGGCCTCGTTCCTGGCCAAGTTCGCCAACGACGTCAAGCTGGTGCACCGCCGCGACGATTTCCGGGCCTCCAAGATCATGATCGACTACGCCCGGTCGAAGGACAACGTCGACTTCGTGACCAACGCGGTGGTCGACGAGGTGCTGGGCGAGAAGGACGGCAAGGTGACGGGTGTACGCGTGCGCGACGTCAACACCGGCGACCACACCGACCTGGACGTCGACGGGGTGTTCGTGGCCATCGGCCACGACCCCAACACGGCGCTGTTCCGCGACATCCTGGACATGGACGAGGCCGGTTACCTGCTGACCAAGCCCGGCTCCACCGCCACCAACATCGACGGCGTGTTCGCCGCCGGCGACGTCGTCGACCACGTCTACCGGCAGGCCGTCACCGCCGCCGGGATGGGCTGCATGGCCGCGCTTGACGCGGAGCGGTGGCTGACCAAGCGGGCGCAGGACAAGGTGCCGGTCGACGCGACCGAAGCCGCCTGAATCCGATCCACACCTGGCGTCACTACCCTTCCAGGCATGCGCTACTTCATCTGTCCGAACTGCCGGGCACGGGCCGTCGATCAGGACGGCCTGGCCACGCTCAGCTACCAGGCCGTCGGCTGCGAGCGGTGCGGGTTTGGCTTTCTGTTCGAGCTGCTGGAGGACTTCTTCCCGCCCGCCAACGCCGGCATGATCGCCTGCGACCGCGAAGCCCGCATCATCTCGGCCGGCAACGGGGTGTTCGAGCTGACCGGCTACAGCGAAGGCGACCTGCTGGGAAAGCCGGTGGTCGAGGCGCTCGGGCTGGGCGGCTTCGAGGCCGGTGCCAGCCCCGTCGACGTGGTGCTTGAATGGGGCGTCCGCAAGCTCGACCAGCCGCTCGAGCTGCGCCACCGGTCGGGCCGGGTGAAGCCGGTGCGGGTCGACCTGTTCCCCGCCTACGACGAGGATGGCGGCCTGCTGGTCTCGCTGGCGCCGCGCAACGGCGACAGCGGCGACCGGCCCGGCTGAGATCTCCCGCCGCGCGGATCAGGAGGCCGCCTCGATCTCGGCCTCGACGACCGCCTGCAGCCGCTCGACCGCCCGCAGCTGGCGCAGCCGCCGCTCGACCAGCCGCCGCTCGGCGGCCTGGTCACAGGCGGTGAGCACGCCCAGCGCCTCGAGCACCGCGCAGTCGCGCGGGCCCAACTGGTCGCCGGCGCGCGTCTCGAGCTCCGCCCACGAGAGCCGCATTCGCGCTCCCTCGACGTCGTCGCGCAGTCGTTCGGCGTGCCTGCCTAGCCGGTCGGCGTACAGCTCGAGCTCGATCCGTGTCATGCGGCAAGCATCGTCCCCCGGGCCGTCGCGGAACAAGACGCAGGTCGCCGCGATTGGGTGTCAGCGCAGGCGCGAGGAGGGGCACAGGTCGCTGACGGCGCAATCCTCACAGCGCGGCCGCCGGGCCTCGCAGATCCGGCGGCCGTGGAAGATCAATACATCGCTCACCTGCAGCCAGCGGTCACGCGGGTAGATCCGCATCAGCGACCGCTCGATCTTGACCGGGTCGTGCTGCAGGGTCAACCGCAGCCTCCGGGACACCCGCCGCACGTGGGTGTCGACCGCGATCCCGTCTCGCCGGCCGAAGGCGTTGGACGACACCACGGCGGCGGTCTTTCGACCGACGCCGTGCAGCGCGACCAACTCGTCGAGCGTCGCCGGCACCTCGCCGCCGTGGCGCGCGACGATGGCCGCACAGGCCTCCTGGATCGCCCGCGCCTTGTTGCGGAAGAACCCGGTCGGCCGGATCATCTCCTCCAGCTCCGCCGCCGGCATCGCCAGGTAGTCGGCCGCGGTCGGGCAGCGGGCGAACAGCGCCGGGGTGACCATGTTGACCCGGGCGTCGGTGCACTGAGCGGACAGGATGGTGGCCACCAGCAGCTCCAGCGGCGTCGAGAAGTGGAGCGCGATGCGGGCGTCGGGATGCTGCGCCGCCAGCCGGTCGAGGATCAGCGCCGCCCGCCGGCGGCGAGGGTTCACGCCGTCACCAGCGCCGGCCCGGCGCACAGCAGATCCAGCGCCGGGCAGTCCGCGCACTGCGGGCCCGGCGTGGCCTCGAAGCGGCCCTCCCGGATCTCGCCCACCATCCGGGCCAGCTCCGCCCGCAGCCCGTCGGCGCTGTCCGCGGTGAACCGCCGGGTGACAACCGCGTCCGGCCGGTCGAGGAATGCATAGGCCACCTCGACCGCTTCGGCGCCCGCCAACAGCGCTGCCAGCGCGTAGATCGTCACCTGGTGGCGGTATGACTGGTCGACGATCTGCTCGACGTCCCGGTCGCCGAGCAGGTTGGTCTTGTAGTCGACCACCAGGGCGGAGCCGTCGGCGCCGCGGTGGTAGAGGTCGAACCGTCCCCGGAACAGCACGTCCTCGACGGCGAAGGCGAACGGCAGCTCGCGGGAGACGCCGTCCAGTGCAGCCACCCGCCGCGCCAGCTCCGACGCCGTCCAGCTCTCCACCATCCGCCGCACCCACTCCTCGTCCTGCGGCGTGGCCTCCGGATAGCGCAGCCGCCAGCGCGCGTCATCGCGCTCGAGCAGCAGATGGACGGCATCGCCGATCTCCACCCCCTCCATCCCCTGCGCATCTCCGCGAGGATGGCGGCGCTCCGGCAGGCGCAGGATCCGCTGGGCGTAGAACCGGTAGCCGCAGCGGTCGTACAGGGCCAGGCCGCTGTAGGACAGCCGGCGCACCAGCACCGGCGGCGGCTCGGGCACGGCGGCCAGCGGCTCCAGCCGGGCCGCGGGGGCGAGCACCAGGCCGTCGCCGAACAACAGCAGCTGGTCGGGGCCCGACGGGCGCCGGTCCTGCTGCGTCGGCCGCTCGACCCGGACGTGGATGTCCGCGCCGCCCACGGTCATCGGCCCGGCGCTCTCCAGGCCGATGCCCAGCGTGCGGGTCAGCTGCCCGATGGCGGTCGCGTCGTCGGCCGCCATCAGGCCGCCGCTGACGATCAGGTGGTGGCGGGCCCGGGTCATTGCGACGTACTGCAGCCGCCGCCCCTCCTGCCGCTGAGCCTCGGCCTCGCGATCGTGGAGCGCCGCATAGCCGAGGGCGGGCACCGACGCGCCCGTGTCCGGCCGCACTGCCCGAAACGCCATCCGCCCGTCGCGGTCGACCAGCACGTCCGAGCGCGGCCGCCGTTCGACCTCGCGGCCGGAGTCGGCCACCACGACCACGTCGAACTCGAGCCCCTTGGCCGAGTGGACGGTCATCAACACCACCGCGTCGCCGCCCTCGTCGGCGATCGCCGCCTCGCCCTCCCTGGCGGCCAGGTTGGCCTGGTCGTCGCAGAAGCGGACGAAGCCCTCCAGGTCGGGCCCGCGGACGCCCTCGAACTCGCGCGCCAGCCGGATCAGCTTGCGAACGTTCGCCATCCGCCGGTCGCCGTCATGGCGGGCCAGCAGCGCCAGGTCGTAGTCGTGCTCGCTGACGATCCGCTCGCACAGCGCCTCCAGGCTGAGCGTCTTCGAGAGCTCGGTCAGCCGCTCGTACCGCAGCAGGAAGGCCCTGGCCATGCGGGCGTCGTCCTCCGCCATCTCGGCCGGCATCCGGCCGGGGTCGAAGGCGCCGATCGCCGGCCCCTTGCGCCGAGTCGCCAGCCGCAGCAGCGCCAGCCCGTCGTTGGACACGCCGACCAGCGGCGACGCCAGCACGCCCAGCAGAGCGGCGTCGTCGGTGCGGTTCCGCAGCAGCCGCAGGTAGGCCAGAAGGTCGTTGACCTCTCGTTGCTCGTAGTAGCCGCGGCCGGTGGCCAGCACGGTCTCGAGCCCCCTGGCCCGCAGCGCGTCCTCGTAGATCCCGGCGTCGGTGCCGGCCTCGAACAGCAGCACCACTTCACCCTGCCGGCAGCGACCCGACTCGACGAGCTCGGACACCCGCCCCGCAATCGCCCGCGCCTCGGCCTGGCGCCAGCTGAGCTCGTCGTCCTCGAAGGCCTCGCGGTCGGTCAACAGCACCTCCGTGACGCCGTCCCCGGGCGCCTCGCCGTGGAAGCTGCCGCCGGCCTGGAGCGGCTGGTAGCCGCCCGCGAACTCGCGGCCGAACACCTCGTTGACGAGGTCGAGGACATGTGGCCGGGAGCGGAAGTTGGATGCCAGCGGCACCGCCTGCCCGCCCGCCTGGGCACGCTGCTCGCGGTAGACGTCGACGTCGGCACGGCGGAACCGGTAGATGCTCTGGAACTCGTCGCCGACCAGGAACAGGTCTCCGCCGCGGACCAGCTCGACCAGCTCGACCTGCAGCCGGTTGGTGTCCTGGAACTCGTCGACCATCACCTCCAGGAACCGGTCGCGATACCCCTCGGCCACCTCCGGTACCGCTCGCAGCAGGTCACGAGCCCGCAGCTCGAGGTCGTTGAAGTCGAGCAGCCCGCGGGCGTCCTTCACCGCTCCGTAGGCATCGTCGTACTCACGCAGCAGTTGCTCCAGCAGCACCCGGTCGTCCTCGGCCAGGGCGTCCACCACCGCCTGCTCCAGCCGCTTCGAGGCCTCGCAGTACTCGCCCCGCGCCCCCGCCGCGCGGCCACGGCAGCCGGGCACCTCCTCCAGCAGCCGCAGCAGCGACGGGTCCTCCGCCAGCAGCTCCAGCAGCCGCTCGGCGTTGGGGTCTCCGGGCAGCGCCTGGGCGGCGGCCCGGGCCTCGTCGACCGCCGGCAGCAGCGCCGCCGGCTGGTAGGGCCGCAGCTCCAGCCCCGCTCCCAGCCCACGCAGCCGGTCGTGGAGCTCGGTCACCATCCGCCGCAGCCGGTCGCGGCGATAGCCCGCCAGCAGGTCGAGCCGGTCGTCGCCGTCACCGGCCACGAAGCGCTCCAGCGCGGCCGCGAACGCCTCGTCCTGGAGCAGCCTGGACTCGGTGTCGGAGGCGACCTGGAAGCGGGGGTCGACACCGGCGTCGAGGGCGTTGGCCCGCAGCACCCTGCGGCAGAAGCCGTGGATGGTCGAGATCCAGGCGCCCTCGACGGCGCGCGCCGCGCCGGCCTCGCCCAGCTCCGTCAGCCGCTCCCGCACCCGCCGCTTGAGCTCTGCCGCCGCCCGGTCGGTGAACGTGATCACCAGCATCCGGTCAAGCGGCGTGCCCTCCTGCACGCGGCGCACCACCCGCTCGACGAGCACGGCTGTCTTGCCGGTGCCGGCGCCCGCGGACACGAACACCCTGCCCCGCCGCTCGATCGCCTCCAGCTGGCGCGGGTGCCAGTCCCGCTCGCTCACCGGCCCACCCGGCAGATGCCACCCACCCGGCGCACGCACCACTCAGGGCAGCTGCCGCCCTGCGGGTCGTGCTTGACGTCGCCTGCCCTGATCCGGCCGACGATCCGCTCGGCCCTGACGACCGCGCGGTCGACCTGATCCCAGAAGTCCTCCGCGGCCAGCTGGTCGTTGGCGGCGATGCCGCCGATCTCTCCCTTGACGGCCATGCCCCGCGCCTCCCGCTTGCCGCCCAGCCCGCGGTACAGCCCGGCCACCGGCTCCACCCCCAGCAGGTCGCGCAGGGCCATGATGTAGAGCGGGATCTGCAGCCGCTGCGCCTTGTCGATGTTGGCGGCGGTGGGAACGTCACGGCCGGTCTTGTAGTCCCAGACCATGCCCCGGGCGGACATCGACGGATCCATGTCGACCCGGTCGATGGTGCCCGAGACGGCGAACCCGTCCAGCCGCAGCCCACCATTCAGCTCGGGCGGCGAGCTCTTGGTGCCGAACCGCACCTCGAACCGGCGGGGCACCAGCGGCGACTCGAAGTCGACCTCCCGGCGCAGGAAGCCGGCCAGGTCGCGCTCCAGCCCGCGCACCACCTCCTTGCCACCGGGCGTCAGCGGGACGCGGGCGGTGGCCAGCGCGTCGGCCAGGCAGCGGGCCATCAGCGGGTAGGCGCGGGGCAGATCCTGGCGGCGGAGATGGTCGACGCCGAGCTCGCGTGGCAGGGCGTCGAAGAACCGGTGAAGCGCCGTGTGGGCCACCGAGCCGCGCTCCTTGGCGCCGAACTCGTAGTCGATCTCGCCGGGCGACAGGAACCGCTCCACGAACCACGCCGACGAGCAGTCGGCGAACTTCTCCAGCTCGGTGACCGAGAACCGCTCCTGGCCCGCCAGCGCGGCCAGCACCGCCGGGTGGCGCAGCTCCGTGCGCCGCCGGTAGGCGGTGCGGGCGCGCTCCAGCTTGCGCCCCCAGCCCAGCGGCTCACCGGTGGCCGCCGCCCACTCCGGCCGGTCGCGCAGCGCCCGGGCCAGCGCACGCTGGCGCTCGCGATCGGTGGGCGCGTCCTCGAGCATCCAGGTGATGTCGCCCAGCGCGCGGCGCCGGACCGGCAGCGTCAGGCCGGGAAGCGCCCGCCGCACCTCCTCGAGGAACGGCGAGGGCTCGCGCAGCCGGCCCTCCTCATCGGCCGCCTGGCGGCAGAGAAAGAGCTTGCTCCAGGGCCTGGTGACGGCGGTGTAGAAGAGGTGGCGGTCGCGGTCGCCAGGGTCGAGCCGGACGATGCCCAGTGCGGCGTCCTCCTCCGGCCCCAGGTACGGGTTCTCGATCGCACCGCGGGGCAGCGAGCCCTCCTCCAGGCCGAGCACGAAGGCCGCCTCGAAGCGGCGGGTGCGCGCCCGCCGCAGGTCGAGAACGGCCACGCGACCGGGGGCGCCGTCTCCGCCCAGGCGGACGGTGACCCGCGACAGGTGGTCACCGATGGCGGCCCGGTCGGCCGCCCCCACGCCCAGCGACGCCAGCCGCTCCAGCTGGTCGAGCGTCTGCAGCACGGCCCGCACCGCGCGCAGGTGGGCCTCGGCGGCGGCGGGCTGCGGCCGGGCATCCAGCCCGAAGGCCGAGGCCGCCATGTCGCGAACGGTGGCGCGCAGCGCGGGCAGGGGATCGGCGGCATCGGCCAGCCGGTCGGCCGCCGCCAGCAGCCGGGCGTAGTCGAGCTCCTCCAGCGTCCGGCGGACGTCCTCGGCGGTCGCCATCCCGCGGCCCCGCAGCCGGCCCTCGGCCCAGTCCACCGTGCGCCGGGGCACGCCCGAGAACGCGCTTCGCAGGTAGCCGAACAGCGGCGAGCGGTCGCCGCCGAACCACGCGAACCGCAGCAGGCCGATCAGCGCCTGCCCGAAAGGGGTCTGCGGCAGCAGTACCAGAGCGTCGACCTCCAGCGGCAGCCCGTGGGCGGCAAACGACGTCTCAAGCACCAGCCGCCATGGCTCGACCTCGGGCACCAGCACGCCGACCTGGTCGGCCGCCAGCCCGCCGCGGATCAGCTCCAGCACCTCGGCGGCCACCTGGTCGGCCGCGCCCCGCCGGCCGCAGGCCTCCAGCAGCACCAGCGAGCCGTCCGGCTCGGGCGAGGCTGCGGGCGGCTGACCGGCGAACAGCGACCGCTCGAGCTGGGCCAGCACGGGCGAGTGGACGTGGGCCCGGGGCGGCAGCTCGACCGTGTCCGTGGCGATCGCCGCCAGCCGGTCGACCGCCGGACGGACGGCCGTGAAGGCGTCGCGGCCGGTCTCGTAGGGCAGCGACACGGTCACGTCGCTGCGACCGGCCAGCGCCCTGATCGCCTCCAGCTGCACACCGGTCAGATCCTCGAACCCGTAGACCAGCACCGGGTCGCCGTCCCAGGCCTCCAGGTCGCCGGCCAGGAGCGCGGCGGCCCGGCCCCTGACCGCGGCCCGGTCGGCCAGGCCCAGCTCGGCGAACAGCTCGAGCATGGCGGCGCGAAGCGCGGTGATCTCCCCCCGCCGGCCCTCATCGCCCCAGGCCGCCACCCGGCGCTCGACCTCGTCCGGCAGGCCGCCGGCCGCCAGCTCGTCGAACAGCCTGCCCAGGCCCTCGGCGAAGCCCGGGAAGCGGGCCGACGGCGCCAGCAGCTGCAGCTGCACCCGCCGCATCGCCTCCTCGAGCACCGCCCGCCGCTCCAGCGGCCCGACCGGGTCGCCTGGCTGGCGGCAGCGGTCGAGCACCACCTCGAACAGGTCGTCGAACGTCCCGATCGTGCCGCGCAGCACGACGCCGGACGACCCCTGCAGCAGCTCGCGCTCGTAGACGGCCACGTCGGGCCGGGTGGGGACGATCAGGAACGGGCTCTGGCCCGCCGCGACCGCGGTACGGAACCGGTCGAGCAGGAGGGCGACCTTCCCGCAGTTGGCGGGTCCCAAAACCAGCGTCAGGGGCACCAACGGATTCTAGGCTGAGCCCTGCTCGGCCGGTCATGGGGTGGCCGGCACGCGGTCGGCCTGTGGGTAGAGTTCGGCCCCGATGACGACCGATCTGACCGGGCGCGCGGTGGTGCTGGGCCTCGACGGAGGCACCTGGGACCTGTTGCGGCCGCTGGCCGAGCGGGGCGTGATGCCGAACCTGGCCCGCGCGCTCGAGCGCGGCCGCCACGGCCGCCTGCAGTCGTGCCTGCCGCCCTTCTCCGCCCCGGCATGGATGTCGATCTCGACCGGCAAGAACCCGGGCTCGCACGGCATCTTCGACTTCTGGGAGGCGGGCACGCCGGGACAGAAGCGTCTGGTGTCCTCGACCTCGGCCAGTGGCCGCAAGCTGTGGGAGCTGGTCGACGACGCCGGCAAGGTGGCGCACGTGCTGGCAGTGCCCGTCTCCTATCCGCCGGCCCGGCTCGAGCACGGCAGCTTCGTCTGCGGCATGTTCACGCCAGGCGAGGGCGTCGACTACACCTGGCCGCGCGAGCTCAAGGCCGAGCTGAAGGCGCTGCCCGGAGGCTACGAGGCCGACCCCTACGCAAAGGGGCTGACCGGCCGGGCCTTCATCGAGCAGACCCACCATGTCATCGGCCAGCAGGAGGTCGCCACCCGCCACCTGATCGACAAGGGGGACTGGGACCTGCTGTTCAGCGTCATCCAGGCCCCCGACCCGATTCAGCACAAGTTCTGGAACGTGCTCGACCCGGCCGACCCCCGGTACGACGCCGCCAAGGCCGGCGAGGTGCTGCCGCTGCTGGAGGAGACCTACCGCCGCTGCGACGAGGTGATCGGCGACCGGCTGGCGATGGCCGAGCGGGGAGCGTTCGTGCTGCTGGTCTCCGACCACGGGTTCGGCCGCTACGAGAAGTTCTTCTACCTGAACACCGTGCTCGAGCAGGCCGGCCTGCTGCGGCGGCGGCAGGGGGCGAAGCGGGCGGCCACCGGCCGGCTCTCGACGCGGCGGGTGATCGAGGCCATCCGCCGGCTCGACGTGATCGGCCTCGAGCGCAGGGTGCCGGCCCGTTTTCGGGAGCGGCTGGCCGGCGGCATCGAGGCGGCGCTGTCGGCGCCGATCGATCTCGAGCGGTCGCAGGCCTACGCCGCCGCCAGTTCGGCCGAGAGCATCTTCATCAACCCCCGCATCCCGGAGGCCGAGCGCGGTGACGTCGCCCGGCGGGTGATCGAGGCGCTGGAGGCGGCCCGCGATCCCGACACCGGCGAGCCGATCGTGGAGCGCGCCCACCGCCGCGAGGACATCTACGACGGCTCCCAGCTTCACCGCATCCCCGACGTCCTGATCGACTTCGGCGAGCGCCCCTACCTGGCCTCCGACCGGCTGTCGGCCCGCACCATCGTCGAGCCGCTGACCGGCGACTCAGGCGGTGGCCGGCACCGCCGCTATGGCATCGTGCTGGCCGCCGGGCCCGGCGTCGAGGCCGGCGGTCTGGAAGGCGCCACGATCGCCGACCTGGCGCCCACGGTGCTCCACGCGATGGGTCTGCCGGTGCCCGACGACATGGATGGGCGGGTGCTCTCCGAGCTGTTCGCCGACGGCCGCCGGGTGGAGACCGAGGCAGCTCGCGGGTCGGACTCCGATGCGGCGGTCTACACCGCCGAGGAGGAGGCGGCTATCGAGGCCTCCCTGCGCGGCCTCGGCTACATCGAGTAACGGGCGGAACAACGGGTCTGACCCCGTTTGCTACTCGGAGCCGGGCGGCTTGACCTCGTCGACCAGCGCGTCGATCGTGCCGGCGTCGGGGTAGGCGTAGTTGATCTTGACGAACGGCTCCCACTTGTCGGGCAGGGCGTCCTCCGGAAAGATCGCTTCGACCGGGCACTCGGGCTCACAGGCGCCGCAGTCGATGCACTCCTCCGGGTCGATCACGAGCATCCGGCCCATCTCGTGGATGCAGTCGACCGGGCAGACGTCGATGCAGGACTTGTCCTTCACGTCGATGCACGGCTCGGCAATGATGTACGTCACGAAAATGCCTCCTGGCGTCCTTCCCCGTTTGGATCCAATCCTACCGGACGAGGTCGGCGACCAGATCCGGCAGCGACTCGGCAAGCTGCGAGCGGGCCACCACCTTCGCGTAGCCCGCCTTGCGCGCGGCCCGCAGCCGCTGTGGGTCGGTATGTTGCCCGAATCCGAGCACCGGCACACCCGGGAACCGGGCCAGCACGTCCTCAGGCTCCGACCGGTTGACGTCGGCGATCACCACGTCCGGCGGCGGCCCGCCGGGCCTGGCCACCACCTCGTGGCCGGCTGCCGTCAGCATGGCCTCGATCTTGGCCCGGAAGAACAGGTCGACGCCGGCCAGCTGGACGATCACAGCGACTCCACCAGATGGTTGACCCAGGCGTTGACGACGTACATGCGGTCGAAGAACACCAGCAGCCCCACTCCCACCAGGAGCGAGCCGCAGACCACCCGGATCGCCGCGTAGTGGTCGCGCACCATTCGAAACACCGACATCGTCTTGCCGAGCGCCACACTGGCCAGCAGGAACGGCACCGCCAGCCCGGCGGCATAGGCGGCCAGCAGGCCGCCGGCGCGAAGGGTCTCCCCGCCGCTGGCCGAGAGCGCCAGCAGCGAGCCGAGCTCCGGCGTCACACAGGGGGTGAAGCAGACGCCGAAGGCCGCTCCCAGCAGCAGCGGCGAGCCGGTGCGCTGGGCCCGCACCAGGCCGGCGCCGCCGATCCGCTCCAGCGCCGGCAGCGGCAGCAGCCCCAGCATCGTCAGGCCCATGGCCACGATCAGGATCCCGGCCAGCTGCACCAGCTGCGTCCGGTGGTCGCTGAGCGACCCGCCGGCCGCGCCCGCGATCAGCCCCATGGCCACGAACACGATCGAGAACCCGGCCACGAACGGCGCCGCGGCGACCAGTGACTGGCCGGCGTTCCCAGCCCGGGCGCCGATCGACGACAGGTAGGCGGGCACCAGCGGCAGCACGCAGGGCGTGGCGAACGACGCCATGCCGGCTGCGAAGGCGACGCCCGCGTCCCTCACTCCTCAACCGCCAGCTCACGGTCGATGCGAGCGTCCATCTCGGCGTCGACGTCGCCCTCCGCCTCCGCGCCGCCCGGCGGCCGCGAGCGGCCCCACAGCAGTGCCAGGGCCAGGGCCACCGCACCGCCGCCGAGCAGGACGGCCGCCGGCACCACCCAGGCCAGCAGGTTGAACCCCTCCTTGGGCGGCGCCGCCAGCACCTCCTCCCCGAACTGGGCGACCATCCGGTCCATGACCTGGTGCTTGGACAGGCCCTGGTCATGCCACCGCTGGAGCGTCTCGCGCATGCCGTCGGCGAAGGCCGAGTTCGACTGGTCGAGCCGCTGATGGCAGACCACGCACATCAGCTCCTGCTGGATGCCGGCCACCGTCCAGTCAGGGCCCGCCGCCCGCGCCGGCGAGGCGGCCGCGAGGGCCGCGGCGGCGACCAGCGCCAGCGTCAGGACACGCCTCACGAGACGGCTCCCACCAGCGGGTCGAGCTCAGCCCGCAGCTCGGAGCCGGTCAACTGCTGGATGAAGTGATGCACGACCCGGCCCTCGCGGTCGATCACGAACGTCTCCGGGAGGCCGGTCAGGCCCCACCGCCGGTACTGGCTGCCGTCGTCGTGGAGCAGCGGGAATGTGAGGCCGTAGCGTTTCGCGAAGTCACGCCCCAGCCCCGCGACGTCGCGGGTGTCGACGCCGATCACCTCGGCCCGGCCGTCGTAGCGGCGTGCGATCTCGTTCAGCACCGGCGCCTCGTCCTTGCACGGATCGCACCAGGAGGCCCAGAAGTTGAGCACCACCACCGACCCCCTGGTGCTGGAGAGGCTGAAATCGCCGCCCCCGCTCAGCCGCGACAGTGTGAAGTCGGGGGCGGTCGGCGTCTCGCCGTCCTTGACCAGCGCCGCCACGGTCGTTCGGTTGTCGCGAAGGCTCTTGGCGAACAGGAGCAGCAGCATCGCCAGGAGCAGCACGGCGCCCACCTGCAGGGACAGTCTCAGCGGCCGGGCCACGACCGTAGGGTATCCCCCAACCCTACTTGCCGGTGCCGCCGTCCGCGGCGTAGCGGACGATCATCTGATCGGTCATCCACTCCACCGGCGCCCGGTCGTCGGTGAGCGGATCGGCGCTCGGCCCGACCTGGCGGGCGGCCCGTGCACGGCCGGCGACGTCCTCCAGCCCGAACGGCACGGCGGCGATCCGGCTCCGCAGCTCGGCTTCCGACAGGGGTCGTGTAAACCCGGCCACGATCACGTTGAACTCACCCGCCGGCCAGCGATAGACGCTCGTGAACTCGGTGGCCATGGTGCCGGCGATGGCGTCGGGCAGGCGGTCATCACCGGGCACGGTGCCGACGTTCGCCATCACCATCCCGCCGCCGCGCAGCCGCTCCGCCGCCAGCTTCCAGAACTCCCTGGTGGTCAGGTAGAAGGGGATGTACGGCTGGCGAAAGGCGTCCAGGAAGATGGCGTCGAACCTGCGGTCGTGCGTGGCCAGGTAGACCCGGCCGTCCGCCGTCGCCACGCGCACCCGGGGGTTGTCGTCGAGGCCCAGGTAGCGGCGCCCGGCCTCGGTCACCTTGCTGTCGATCTCGATCCCCAGCACGTTCACGGACGGCCAGAACCGGCCGTATGCCCGGCCCACGCTGCCGCCGGCGTACCCGATCATCGCCAGGTCGCGAAAGCCGGGCCCGTGCAGCAGCGGGGCGAGCAGGAAGTGGTCCCAGTAGCCGCCGGTCAGCACCTGGTCGCGGCGCCACACGGAGTGGGCGGCCCAGCCCTCGTTGAGGTGCAGCACGCGCTCGCCGTCCGACTGCTGGACGATCTGGATGAACTGATACGGCGACTCGGCCTCGTAGATGACGCCGTCGCCCTGCTTGACCAGGCCAGGGGGCAGCAGCGCCAGCGCGGCGATCGCCGCCGGCACGAGCACGTAACGCCGGCCCAGCGCGGGCGCGGCGCACACGGCCAGCACGGCCGCCGTCGCCAGCATCGTCCGCCGGGTGCCGATCAGCGGGATCAGCACGGCCACCGGCAGAAACGTCCCCAGGATGCTGCCGGCGGTCGAGAGGGCGTACATCCGGCCGGCCACCTCACCGGCCCGCTCAACGCTGACGACCCCCAGCCGGATCGCGAACGGCGACGCCATGCCGAGCAGCGTGATCGGCACCGAGAAGATCAACATCGCTGCGAAGAACGACCCCAGGAAGGCGCCCACCGACGCATCGGCGAACGCGCCCACGGCCAGGTCGAGCAGCGGCTGGGCGAGGAACGGCGTAACCGCGATCGCGGCGGCGGCGAAGATCATCAGCCGGGCCAGGTAGGGCAGGTGGGGATGGCGGTCGGCCAGCCTCCCGCCCAGGAAGTAGCCCGCGGACAGGTAGATCAGGATCAGGCCGATGATGTTGGCCCAGATCAGGATCGACGACCCGAAGAACGGCGCGAGCAGCCGCGAGGCCGACATCTCCGTCGACATCGTGGCCGCGCCCGCGACGAACACGAGCGGGTAGAGCAAGCGGGTCGTCACGTTCGCATCCCTGCGAGTGTAGACGCGCGATCCCGCTCGAAAGGCGGGTTCAGATCACGGCGCGTAGCGGCGTGTGTACGGCCGCCACGGTACGCGTTCCCAGGTCTCGCCTCGGCACATCGGGCACGCCGGCAGCTCGCTATGGACCGTCACTCCATACCCGCAGTCAACACAGCGGAACTCACCTTTCGCCCTGGCTCCCGTCAGCCATACGGCGCGCTCCATGGAGACCTCGAGCCTTCTGGCCGTCGATCCCATTCCCTCCACCACCGATCAGCTACGGGGACGCTCCTCAGTGTCGTCCCCCAGTTGCTGTAGGTTAGCCCCGTCACCCGGGGCACTCAACTGGAATTCCCCCAGCCTGCGGGGAGGGTTCTTGTGTGACGTGGCGTAAGCAACGCCGACCTCAGGAAAGGAGCCCTGTATGTCCGCCGAGCCGAATCCTCCGTCCCCGCCACCACCCCCGGGGCCGCCACCAGGCGGCCCGCCGCGCAGCGCGCAGAGCATCGACTTCGCCGCTGTGCCGCGCAGCGTCTGGGTCTCGCTGGGCGGTGCGGTGGTGCTCCTGATCAGCGTCTTCATGAACTGGTACAGCATCGACCTGGGGCCGCTGGGCAGCGTCGGCATCAAGGCCACCGATGCCACCGACCTGGCCTGGCTGGTGTTCCTGTGCGCCGCGGCGGCGATCGCGGTGTGGGCGATCGAGCTGTTCGTGCCCACGGTCGAGCTGCCTGCTCCGGCGTGGCAGATCGCAGGCGCCGCCGGCGCCCTGGCCGCCCTGATCGTGGTCTTCCGCATGATCGACCAGCCGGGCGGTGAGCTAGTCAGCCTGTCCTTCGGCATCTTCCTTGCGCTGATCGCCGCGGTGGCGGTCGTGGCCGGCGCCTACCTGAACATGCAGGAGCGCCGCTAGCCACAGCACGCCGAGGCCGACGCCGATCCCGAGCGCAGCGCCGACCAGCACGTCGCTCAGGTAGTGGACGCCGAGATACACCCGTGACAGCGCGATCGTCCCCGCCAGCCCGAACAGCGGCACCCGCAGCCAGGGGGCGATCGCGCTCAGCACCGTGGCCGCCGCGAACGCCGTCAGCGCGTGGCCGCTGGGCATCGAGCTCGAGTGCGGCAGAGCGATCAGAGGATTGATGTCGGCGTCGACCAGGGACGGGCGGGGGCGGTCGGTCAGGTTCTTGATCACCGTCCCGGTCAGCGAGCCCAGCAGCACCGCGAGCATGGTCAGCCAGAGCGGCAGCGCCCGCCGGGCTCGCAGCGTCAGCACCGCACCGATCACCAGCCACACAGCGCCGCCGCGCCCGACGTAGCTGGCAGCCTTCATCACCGGCGTCACCACCGGCCAGTCGAGCCCGGACAGGGCCTCCACGATGCGCAGGTCGAGCGACTCCATGGGGTCGGCACCCTACCGGCCCATGGTGGCCGTGGGAGATGATGCGGCGATGGCGAGCTTCTTCGAAGCGATCACGACCGAGCAGCGAGCCCTGATCGAGGAGGCGCCCGTGTTCTTCGTGGCCACCGCCGACCCGCGTTCGCGGCCGGGCCCGGACGGCCAGGGCACGGTGAACGTCTCGCCCAAGGGCGGCTCGCCGCCGATCGTGCTCGACGACCGCACGCTGGCATGGCTGGACTACGCCGGATCGGGGGACGAGACGGCCCGGCACGTGGCCGCGGGCAGCGAGCTGACGCTGATGGTGATGTCGACCTCCGCGCAGGACGCGGCGATCGTCCGCCTGTACGGACGGGCGGAGGTGCAGCCGGTCGGCTCCTCACCCCACGCCGAGCGCCTGATCGCAGCTTCCGGCATGCGCACGCTGGTGCGGCCGCGGCAGGTGTTCGTTCTGCACGTGGCGTCGACCATGACCTCGTGCGGCTACGGCGTGCCGGTTCTGGAAGAGCTGGGCCAGCGCCGGCGGGACGGCAAGGGCCGCCGCTACAAGCCGCCCCTGCGGCAGCCGGCCCCGGCCGCGGGACCGCCAGGGCCGCCCGGTTAGCCCGGTAGACTGCCCGCCGTGAGCACGAAGGCCTCGCTGAAGCCGTACCTGGCGGAGATCCGCGACTGGGTCGCCCAGGGTTACACCGATGTGTGGATCGCCCACACGCTCAACTCGACGCCGTCGAGCATCTCATCGTTCCGGTCGGAGAACGGGATCCTGCGCCGCGACGTCGCCGGCGAGACCCATGGCGCCGATGTCCCGCCGCCCGTCCTGCCCGCCGACGCCGACGAGCCGGAGCCCGAGACCAAGCCCAAGCGGCGGCGGCGGACGAAGAAGGCCGAGACCGAGGAGCCGACCGTGGCCAGCCCGGCCGCCGACGACCAGCCGGACGGCGACGGCGAGCCGCGCAAGCGCCGCCGGCGCGGCGGCCGCGGGCGTGGCCGGCGGGTGCACACCTACGAGGCCGTGCTCGACCACGGCGACGAGGGCTACGGATTCTGGCTCGACGGCGCCGTCCGCGACGACACGGTGTTCCTCGAGAACTGGGGCTCGCGGCGGGCGCTGGTGGTGAAGATCGAGGCCGACCAGATCGTGATCCGCGCCGACGACCGCGACAGCTGACCCGGCTGGAACAACGGGGTCAGACCCCGTTGTTCCGCTGTGAGCCCTCAGCGATAGTCGCTGGCGTTGCGGGCGAACCGCGCGAAGGCCGCGTCCTGCACGATCGAGAGGTCGTGCGCCCACACGTGCTCGGTGGTCAGCTGGGCGATGTCGCGGCACCAGGCCGTGCTCTCGTCGTAGACCCGCACCAGCTCGGCCAGGGAGTACACCTGGCCCAGGCGCCGCTCGAGCTCGGCCACGATCTCGTCGACGACGCGGCGGATCACGCGCTCCTGGCGGGGCGGCACGTCGAGGCTCTCCAGCCGCCGCCGGCCCTCCTCCCACTCGATCATCGCCACCTGGACGGCCGGCGTGCTCATGCGCTGCAGCACTCCGTCGCAGGGAACAGGGGAGCGGCCTCCTCGGCGGCCCGGCCGCCGAGGGCGTAGTCGGGGTGCGCGAGGGCGAAGGCGATGTGCGCATGCAGGCATTTGACGGCCCCGTCGCGGACGGTGCCCGCGATGCCGGTGGACAGGCTGGCGCCGCCATCGACCATCACCGCAGCCGGCCGGCGCAGCGACCGCTGCAGCTCCGCGCCCCGGTGGTAGGAGTCGGAGATCTCGCCGCCGGCGGCGACCAGGCGCTCGTAGCGGGCGATGCCGCCCGCGGCCTCGAGCGCCGACACCCGGCCGACGGCATACGGGCAGGACAGGTGATAGGTGGTCGGGAACGGCTGGCCGGAGGGCAGGTAGGGCTCCTGCTCGAGCACCGCGGGCGCACCGAAGGGACAGCGCACAGCGACCCGGCGAAGGCCCCGCGGCTCGCGCCCCAGCTGGCGCCTGATCACGTCCAGGTCGTCGATGCGCCGCAGGTTAGCGGCAGCTCGCGCCCGTCCGAACGGGCAGCCCCTCGATCACCAGCGCCCGCTCGCCGGGGAAGATCCAGCCGCATTCGCGGGCCAGCAGGATGATCCGCTGATTCGTGTCCAGCGCCGCCCGCTCCTGGATCAGCGCGTCGTGGCGCTGCTCGGCCCGGGCCAGTTCGGCGTTCTGGTAGCGCACCTCGCGCTGCACACGCAGGTACTTCTGCACCGGGCTGACGTAGAGGGCGGCGACGACCGCCAGCACGCCGAGCGCTGCGAGCCGCCGCACGGACAGCCCGGGGAGGCGCGATGGAGCAGGTCTGGCCTTGACCACAGGCCCTCGTTCGCCGGGAGCCCGCGAACTCCTACTCGATGACGCGCACCACGATGTGGTCGGTGGCGCCCGGCCGGTTGAGCTGGGTGCCCCCGGTCAGCACGACTCGGTCGCCGGGGCCGGCCAGCCCGCTGTCGCGGATCACGTGGTCCATCATGTCCCACAGCGCCTCGATCGAGTCGGAGTCGACCGTGCCCACGGGCACCACCCCCCACGCCAGCGCCAGCTGCTGCAGCACCTGCGGGCTGGGGCTGGCGGCGACGATCGGCCGCCGGGGGCGGAATCGCGACACCTGGCGGGCGGTGGCGCCGGACTGGGTGGGCACTGCGATGACCGCGGATCCCAGCTCCTCGGCGATGTCACAGGCAGCATGGGCGATCACCACGGCCATATCCTTCTGCCGGGGCATGCTGCCGTCGTGGTAGGGCAGCGACGGCTCCACAGCCCGGGCGATCCCGCTCATCACCTCGACCGCCTCCAGCGGGTAGCGGCCGACCGCGGTCTCGCCCGACAGCATGACCGCGGAGGTGCCGTCGAGGATGGCGTTCGCCACGTCGGAGACCTCGGCCCGGGTGGGCTCGGGCTGGCGGATCATCGACTCCAGCATCTGCGTCGCCGTGATCACCGTCCGGCCGAAGCTGCGGGCCGTGCGGATGATCAGCTTCTGCACCAGCGGCACATCCGCGACGCCGATCTCGACCCCCAGGTCGCCCCGGGCGACCATCAGGGCCTGCGCGGCCTCGACGATCTGCTCCAGGTTCTCGATCGCCTCCCGCTTCTCGATCTTGGCGATCACCCTGGCCGCCGACCCGGACTCGCGGATCAGCTCGCGCAGCTCGTTGACGTCGTCGGCCGTGCGCACGAACGACAGGGCGATGTAGTCGACGCCGTGAGCCAGGGCGAACTCCAGGTCGGCCCGGTCCTTGCCGGTCAGCGAGGGGATCGGCAGCCGTGTGCCGGGGAGGTTGACGCCCTTGCCCGACGAGATCGTCCCGCCCACCTCGGCCCGGCAGACCACCCGGTCGCCCACCACCTCCTCGACGCGCACCCGCACCAGGCCGTCGTCGATCAGCAGCATCGCTCCCCGCTGCACCACCTCGGCCAGCCCGGGAAACGTGACCTCGACATCGCCCGGGCCGCCGCTGCCCGCCGCGCAGAGGATGATCCGGTCGCCGGTGTTCAGCGTCCGCGGCTCGGCCAGCTTGCCGATCCGGATCTTGGGCCCCTGGAGGTCGGCGATCACGGCCAGCGGCCGGCCCACCACCTCCTGCGCACGGCGCACAGACTGCAGCCGCGCCAGGTGCTCGTCGTGCTCGCCGTGCGAGAAGTTGAGCCGGGCCGCGTCCATGCCGCTCCAGGCCAGCTGCTCGACGAACAGGGGATCGGCGGATGCGGGCCCGATCGTGCAGACGATCTTCGTCCGGCGAACCTGCGCGACGCTCACCGCTTCGCGCCCGCGGCCTCCCCCAGCCGGGCGAACGCCCGCCTGCCCGGGTAGCGGGCCGTGCCGGCGAGCTCCTCCTCGATCCGCAGCAGCTGGTTGTACTTGGCCACCCGGTCGGAACGCGACGGCGCCCCGGTCTTGATCTGGCCGCAGTTGGTGGCGACGGCGAGATCGGCGATGGTCACGTCCTCCGTCTCGCCGGAGCGATGCGACATGACCGCCGTGTAGCCCGAGCCATGAGCCAGCCGGACGGTGTCGAGCGTCTCTGACAGCGTGCCTATCTGGTTCACCTTGACCAGGATCGAGTTGGCTGCGCCCAGCTCGATGCCACGCTCCAGGCGCTCGACGTTGGTCACGAACAGGTCGTCGCCGACCAGCTGCACCCGTGCCCCCAGCCGGCCGGTCAGCTCCTGCCAGCCTTCCCAGTCGTCCTCGGCCAGCCCGTCCTCGATGGAGACGATCGGATAGCGGCCGCACAGGTCCTCCAGGTAGCCGACCATCTCCGAGCTGGTCAGGGTGCGGCTCTCGCCGGCCAGGGTGTAGCGGCCGTCGCTGAAGATCTCGGTGGCCGCCGCGTCCAGCGCGATGGCGACGGCGTCGCCGTGGCCGGCCCGATCCGCGGCCTCGAGGATGCAGCGGATCGCCTCCTCGTTGGACGGCAGGTCGGGCGCGAAGCCGCCCTCGTCGCCGACGGCGGTGACCAGTCCGCGCTCGTTGAGCAGCCCCTTGAGCGCATGGAAGGTCTCGGAGCCGATCCGCACCGCCTCGGCGAACGACTCGGCGCCCAGCGGTACGACCATGAACTCCTGCAGGTCGACGTTGTTGTCGGCGTGGGCACCGCCGTTGACGACGTTCATCATCGGTACCGGCAGCAGGTGGGCATCGGCGCCGCCCACGTAGCGGTAGAGCGGCAGCCCGGCGTCGTCCGCGGCCGCCTTGGCCACCGCCAGCGAGGCGCCGAGGATGGCGTTCGCCCCCAGGGCGCTCTTGTTCGGCGTGCCGTCCAGCTCGATCATCGCGGCGTCGACCGCCCGCTGATCCAGGGCGTCAAGGCCCTGCAGCGCCGAGGCGATGGTCAGGTTGACGTGCCCGACCGCCTGCTCGACCCCCTTGCCGCTGAACCGGCCGGGGTCGCCGTCGCGCAGCTCCACCGCCTCGAACGCGCCCGTGGACGCGCCCGACGGCACCGCCGCCCGGCCCATCGCCCCCGACTCCAGGATCGCCTCGACCTCGATCGTCGGGTTGCCCCGGGAGTCGAGGATCTGGCGGCCGTGGATGGAGATGATCTCGCTCATCGTCGGGGCGGATGATATCCCCCGCCCCGGCTCGTCAGGCTCAGCTGCCTGCCGGTCGATCCTCCTCGTTCGTCGCGGAGCTGTCAGCCGTGGACGGCGGTTCCAGGCGAGCCCGGTCGCCCGCGGAGAGGGACGCTGAGGCGCAGCGGCCGCGCCACCTCACCCCACGATCGGGATCCGGAAGCGGATCCGGGAGCCCTGTCCGGGAGTCGATTCGATCACCAACTCGCCACCCGTCAGGTGCAGGCGCTCGCGCATCGAGTCGAGGCCCATGTGCAACCGCATCGTCCGGCGGTCGAGCGCCCGGCCGACGTCGAAGCCGCGGCCGTCGTCCTCGACCTCGCCCTCCAGCATGTCCTCGAGCCGGCGCAGGGCCACCCGCACATGGCGGGCTGCGGCATGCTTGCGGGCGTTGGCCATCGCCTCCTTGATCGTCCGGTACGCGAGGTCCTCGATGCCGAACGGCAGCCGCCCGACATCGGCATCGACCTCGACCAGGAAGCCGGCCTCCAGCGCGCTCTCCTCGGCCAGATCGCGCACCGCGGCCTTGAGCCCCTGGGCCTCCAGCAGCGGCGGCCGCAGCTCGAACGACTGCCGGCGGACGCGCTCGATGGCCTCGGCCACCGTGTCGCGGGCCATCCGCAGCGTCTCCTCCGACGCGGCGCCGCCCGCCCCGACCGTCCTGCGGACGCCGTCGATGGCGATCAGCGCCGCGGTCATCGACTGGATCGTGTCGTCGTGGAGCTCGGTGGCGATCCCCGCTCGCGCCTCGGCCTCGGCGCGCAGCATCGCCTCCAGCACGTCCAGCCGCCGCTGCTCGCTCTCCCGCAGCGCGTCCTGGGCCCGGCGCGCCTCGGTGATGTCGAACATCACACCGTGGGACAGCGGCAGGCCCTCCTCGCGCTCGATCAGGGTCGCCCGGTCGACGAACCAGTGGACCTCGCCGTCGGCGGCGATCAGCCGGTACTCCTCCTCGAACGCCCGGCCGGTGTGGATATGGCTCATGTAGCTCCTGGCCACCCGCTGGCGGTCGTCGGGGTGGATCGCCCGCTCCCAGTCGTCGAGGGCGAGCTGGCGATCGCGCGGCATTCCCAGCAGGTCGTTCATGCGCGGCGACTGGAAGATCGACACGGTAGAGCTGTCGACCAGGTAGGGGATGGCCGGGATCTGCTCGACCAGCGTCCGGAACCGCTGCTCGGCGGCCACCAGCTCGCGCCCCAGCATGTCACGGGCGATCAGCGCCGACAGCAGCTTGGCCAGCCGGGTGGCCTCGTCGATCTCGCGGTCGCCGAACGGCCGTTGGGCATCGCTGTAATAGACCTCCAGGATGTACACCCAGGGCGGGGCGTCGAACACCCGGATGGTGACGTCGTAGACGGCGCCCACCCGCTCCAGGAACGCCAGCACTCCCGGTGTCTCGACGCCACCCGGGCCGTACACGGCGACCACGTCGCCGCGGTCCTCCGCCGGCCCGTCGTAGCCGTAGTGGTCGAGGTACATCGGGCCCAGGCCGGGCCACAGCTCCGGATGGGTCAGCCGGCCGGCTGCGGCCAGCACGGTGATCGGCTGGTCTCCGGCGCCGGTGCGGCAGAAGGTCACGTGGTCGGCGTGCAGCACCCCCAGCACGTACTCGAGCAGTGTCGCCAGCAGGTCGCCCTGGTCGCCCAGGTCAGCCGCGGGCCTTGGCGCGCCGGTACCAGCCATCCTGCTCCTCGAGTGACAACGATGCGAACTCCAGGCCCGCCTCGCGGGCCAGCCGGTCGGCCCCCTCCACCCGCTCGCGGAAGCGGTCGGCGGCGGCTCGCAGGCCCAGCTCGGGGTCGACCCCCGCCAGCCGGGCGACGTTCACCGCGGCGAACAGCAGGTCGCCCAGCTCGTGTACGACGTGGCCGTCCGGTTCGTGCTCGGCCCGCCGCTCCGGCGCGGCGTCAAGTGCCTCCCGCAGCTCCCGCAGCTCGTCCTCCAGGTCGCTCCAGGCACCGTCCCAGGCGTGCCAGTCGAATCCCACCGCCGAGGCCCGCCGCTGCACCTTGCGGGCGTACAGCGTCCCCGGTAGCAGCGGCGGGACGTCGTGGAAGATGCCCTCCCGGCCCTCCTGCTCGCTCTTGATCCGCTCCCACGAGCGGCGCACGTCGCCGGCGGTCTCGGCCGCCGTCTCACCGAAGACGTGCGGGTGCCGGCGGATCAGCTTGGCGGTGATCCCCCACGCCACGTCGGCAAGGTCGGCGGTGCCCCGCTCGTCCAGCAGCAGGGCCAGGAAGAACGTCTGGAACAGCAGGTCGCCCAGCTCGTCCACCAGCTTTTCGGGGTCATCCCGACCGGCCGCCTCCGCCACCTCGTAGGCCTCCTCCAGGGTGTGCGGCACGATCGTCCGGGCGGTCTGCTCGCGATCCCACGGGCAGTCCCGGCGCAGGCGGGCGGTCAGCCGCCACAGCTCGCCCATGGCATCGGCCACCACCAGCTCCCGCAGCGGGGCACCGGCCGGCACCGTGGCGTCCCACCCGCCATCCCGCAGCAGCCGCAGCAGCCGCGGCCCGGAGGCGGCCACCACCGGCGCGGACTCCGCGATGGCGATGCCCTGGGCGCCGAGCCATCCGGCCAGCGGCTCGTCGGCGGCGACCTGCACCGGCCCGGCGGTCTCCAGGGCACGCCATGACGCCAGCGGCACCAGCTCGGGTTCGCCGGGGCCGAGGGCGATCAGCGTGCGCATGCGGCTAGGGAGTGGTGGCCCCGCCGGAGCCGGATGACGTGGCCGCGGTCGCGGCCGGCTTGTACTTCGCGGCGTAGTGCGTCTGCTTCTTCTGCTCGTCGAGAAGCTTCGTGATCCGGGTCTGCACCGCCTGCTGCACCTGCGTCTGCTCCAGCTGGGTGCGAATCTGAGCCTTGGCCTCCTCGAAGCTCTGCTGCTTGCCGGGCTTGACGTCGCCCAGCGGCTTCACGAGGAAGAAGCAGGCCGGCTTGCACTTGCCCGGCAGGCTGCTCTTCATGTACGAGTCCGACACGGGGATCAGCGCGGACAGGGTGCCGGTGCCCAGGTCGCCGAACACGGCCTTGCGGAAGTTGTCCTCGAGCGCCCCCGCC
>DATLLX010000196.1:0-5980 GCA_035537595.1 Gaiellales bacterium
AACAACCCCTGCGGCAGCAAGAAGATGCGAAACGCAAAGTTCAGGTCGGACACCGCGTGACCGCTCGCGTAGCTGCCGACCAGCAGGTCGATGGTCAGGTTGATGTTGATCAGCCCCAGCCCGATCGACACCGGCAGCATCAGCTTCAGGATCCGGCGCACATGCGGGTTGCCGAACCCCAGCTCGAAGGCCAGCCCCTGGCTCCGGCCCCGCAGCAGGGGAAGCGGGATCAGGAACTGGACGATGGTGGCCACCAGCACGCCCGCCGCATAGATCTCGACCTGCTGCTCCGCCCCGGACACCGTGGCCGCCACCGCCAGCGAGCCGATGATGACGAGGTTCCAGATCACCGGCGTCAGGGCCGGCACGCCGAAGATCCGCTCGGAGTTGAGGATGCCGGTGACGACGCCCGTCATGCCCAGCACGGGCACGATCGGGAACAGCCAGCGGGTGAGCGTGACGACCAGGTCGCTCGAGATGCCGTGATCGCCGACGATCAGCGGCACCCACCAGGGAGCCAGCAGCATGAACAGCGCGGCGATGGCTCCCAGCGCGATGGCCGCCGTCCACACAACCATGCCGGCCACCCGCCAGGCCTCCCGGTGGTCGCCCCGCTCCTGCAGCTCGACGAACACCGGCACGAACGCGCCGCTGATCGCGTTGTCGGCCACGATGCTGCGCACCGTGTTGGGCAGGTTGAACGCGATGTTGAACGCCGACACCACCGGCCCGGAGCCGAGCAGGGCGGCGACCACGATCTCCCGTACCAGGCCTGCCACCCGCGAGATCGCGGTCGCGGCGCCGAAGATGGCGGTTGACGCGGCCAGGCGTCGCCGTTCGGACATTGGCCGGAGAGTCTAGAGGGTCCGTCCCCCGGCGGCCGCGACCAGCCTCGACGCCTGCGAGCGGGTGCTTTGGCGGGAAAACCGCGCAGGTGGTGGTATCATTCCGCTCGCCCCGCGGAGGGGCTTTTCTATGGCGAATTCCAAACAGCAGGCGAAGCGGGTGAGGGTTGCGGCGCGACAGCGGCTCGAGAACCTGCGCTACCGCACCCAGATCAAGACCCTGTTCCGCCGGCTGGCGGACGCCGCCGAGGGCGGCGAGGGCGAGACGGTGACCGACATCCACCGCCGTTTGACGGTGCTGCTCGACCGCGCCGCCGCCCGCAAGGCGATCCACAAGAACGCCGCCGCCCGCAAGAAGTCGCAGGCAGCGCGGATCGCCGCCGGCGAGAAGACCGCCGCCTAGCCCGGCGCAGGCGCGGGCCGTCGGCGTGCGCGCCCGGGCGCGATCAGCCCGGCCAGGATCAGCACGATCCCGGCTGCCTGGCCGAGCGCGAACAGGGCATAGACATCGAACCGGGTCGCCGTCGAGGCAAGGCCGATCACCGCCACCCCCGCCGCCACCAGCAGCGGCCGCCAGTCGCGCCGCCTGCGGGCCGACTGCAGTGTGCCGGCCAGGATCACGATCGTGCCCACCGAGTTCACCGAGATGGCGAGGATCGTCGTCCACGGCCCGCCCAGCACGTGGTTGGGCGGGGCCGCGCCGGCCGACGCGAGCGCTTCGTGGTCGACGTCGGCCGCCAGCACGGCGGCGGCTGAGGCGAACGTCAGCCACAGCATGGTCGCCGCCGCCAGCCGCGACACGCGGCGGCCGGGAAGCACCAGCAGCAGCTCCCCCACGGCCAGGAACGGCACCACCAGGATGCCGCCGGCCAGGTAGTAGAGCCGGTAGACGTCCTCTCCCCAGCCCCGTGCGGCACCGTGCCACAGACACGCGCTGGCGACCGTGAACAGGGCAAAGCCGGTCGTCCAGGCGATCAGCGGCGCGCGACCGCGATCACGGGCGGCCAGCCGCGACCCGAGGATGGCGGTGCAGGCCAGCGCGACCAGCGCCGACACCGCGGCGGCCACCGTGTCTGCCGACATCAGCCGGCCGTGATCTCGGCCAGTGCAAGCTCGAGCTCGAACCGGGCGTCGAGACGGCTGCCTCCCTTGACCGCCAGGTCGAGCCCCGCGAGGCGGACGATGGCCGCCGCCAGCTCGGGCTCCGAGAAGCCGCGTGCCTGCTCGCACAGCTTCTTGGCCGGGTAGGGCTTCAAACCCAGCGCCTGCTGCACCTCGGCCTGCCCGGCGCCGGCTTCGAGCAGCACCACGGCCTGGCGAACGCGACGGACGTGGGCGGTGATCTGGCCGATCGTGCGATGCACGTCCTCCGAGCGCTCGATGTCGGCCGTCGCCAGCTCGATCACCGCCGCAGCGTCACGCCGGCCCCAGGCGTCCGTCACGTCCCACGGCTTGACGTCGGGCTGGGCGATCACCAACCGGTCGACGTCGTCAAGCCCCGGCGGATCGGGATGGCAGTGAATGGCGAGCTTCTCGACCTCCAGGGCGAGATCGCCGATGTCCTCGCCGGCCCGCTCGACGACTCGCCGCGACACGGCCGCCGGGACGCGCACGCCGTGCTCGGCAAACCGCCGGGTCACCCACTCGGCCGCCTGCTTCTTGTCCGGCGCGTCGAAGAAGCGGACGTCGCCGACGGCCTCCACGGCCCGCGCCAGCACTCCCTTGGGGTCGACGCCGCCGGCGCCGAACAGCGCCAGGCAGGTGTCCGGCGTGGGGTCGGACAGGTAGCCGGCGATCTCCGTGGCCTGTTCATCTGGCAGCGACTCGACGCCGCGCACGAACACCAGCCGTTCTCCGCCGAACAGGCCCAGCGACAGGCACGTGCCGACGATGTCCTCCGCCTCCTCGTCGCCGACCGTGATCTGGACGATCGAGTCCTCGTCGAACTGCGCCCGCAGGCGGGCGGCCGCCGCGTCGACCTTCGGCCAGTCGCTGCCGGCGATCAGGTAGGCGGGCTTATGACTCATCGGCGACGGCCGTCGCGGCCGCGGAGCCGGGGTCGGCGGCCAGCCGCTTGGCCTGCGACCGCTCGACCAGATCGGCGAACGTGACGTGCTCGAGCACCGCCCGCAGCTGTGTGCGGGCGTCGAGCCAGACGTCGGGCAGGGCCTCGGCGCCGGGCGGGTAGCTGATGCTCTCCGGCCGCATGCCGGCGACCGCCGCCAGCGGCCCGTCGACCACGCGGATCACCTCGGCGACCGTGATCTGGTCGGCCGGCAGCGCCAGCCGGTAGCCGCCCTCCGGGCCTCGCTGCGACATCACGATGCCCGCGTGCTTGAGCTCTCCCAGGATGTTCTCCACGAACTTCAGCGGCAGCCCCTGACGCCTGGCGATCAGCTCCCCCTTGAGCGGCGCCGGCTCTGCGTGGGACGCCAGCACCAGCACGGCCCGCACCGCGTAGTCCGCTTTCGCCGACAGCTTCATGGCTGCATTCTCGCATGCACGCGGACCGGGCAATCGGTCGACGTCACGGGGATACACTCCCGGCGCGATGGCGGGAGAGGTCAACAGCGGGCTCGAAGGCATCGTCGCCGCCGAGACGACGATCAGCCTCGTCGACGGACAGGCCGGGCGGCTGCTGTACCGCGGATACGAGATCGGCGACCTGGCCACGAACGGCAGCTACGACCGCGTCGTGCGGCTGCTGCTGGACGGCGAGTGGCCGGCCCGCGACGAGGTGCTGGCGCCGGCGAAGCTGTCGCCGACGGTGCTCGGAGCGCTGCGCAGCCTGCCCACATCCTGCGCCCCGCTGGACGCGCTTCGCACCGGGTTCTCCGCGTTCGGGGCCGAGCGGCGGATGGACTGGCCGCCGACACCGGAGCAGGCCCGGGAGCTGATCGCGCTGGGACCGGCGGTGGTCGGCGCGTTCGCTCGCCTGCGCGATGGCCGCGAGCCCGTCGACTCGGCCGAGGCCGCCGGCCTGGGCATCGCCGGACGGCTGCTGCACGCGATCTCCGGCGAGCTGCCGGATCCCGCCAAGGCGCGGGCGCTCGACGCCTACTTCACGGTGTGCGCCGAACACGGCCTGAACGCCTCCACCTTCACGGCGCGCGTGATCACCTCCACGCAGTCCGACCTGGCCAGCGCGGTCAGCGGCGCCGTGGGCGCGCTCAAGGGGCGGCTGCACGGCGGCGCCCCCAGCGAGGTGCGTGACCAGTTGACGCAGATCGGCGACGTGGCGCACGCCGAGGAATGGATGCGCGGCGCCCTGGCCCGCGGCGAGCGGCTGATGGGCTTCGGCCACCGCGTCTACAAGACGATGGACCCGCGCGCCCGGGCGCTTCGCCACGTCGGCGAGACGCTGGCGGCCGACGCCGACTGGCTGAAGCTGGCGATCGAGGTCGAGGACGTCGCTCTCCGACTGCTGGCCGAGCACAAGCCCGACCGGCCGCTGAAGACCAACGTCGAGTACTACGCATCGATCGTGCTCGACGGCGTCGGCCTGATGACCGACCTCTATACGCCGGCCTTCGCCGTCGCCCGCACCGCCGGCTGGTGCGCACACGTTCTCGAGCAGGCCGAGACCGGCCGCCTGATCCGCCCCGACTCGCGCTACATCGGCCCGGACGAGCGGCCGCTGCCCCGAGCCAACGCGGCCTGACCTTCCAGCGCTCGCTTCGGGGTCTATCCCGACTCTGGTACCCGGCCACGTCAGCCGGAGCACAGCCCGGCCACCCACAGCACGTAGGCGGCCAGGATGTCCGCCAGCCCCAGTAGCGGCGCCGCCAGCGGTGGCCACAGCGAGCCGGCCAGGACGGCGGCCAGGCCCAGCGCGAGGATCGGCGCCACGGCCGGCAGAGCGAGCAGGTTCGCCGGTACCGACATCGGCGCCACCCGCCCGAAATGCCACCAGGCGATGGGCGCTGTCGCCAGCGAGCAGGCAACCGAGATCGCGACCGCCTGGCCGAAGCCGGGACTGAATCGGGGAGCGACCAGCATGATCGCCGTCACCGCCGCGAAGCTCAGCTGGAAACCGGGGTTGAACAGGTCGAGCGGGTTCACCGCCAGCACCGCCACGGCTCCGCAGGCGACCAGGTGCCAGCGGAGCACCGGCCGCGACACCAGCCAGGCCGTCAGCGTCAGGCCTCCGGCGACGCCCGCCCGCACCACCGACGGCCCGGCCCCGGTGACCAGCACGTAGAGCACGGTGACAGCCAGCGCCGTCCACCGGGCGGGGCCGCCGAGCAGCCCGGCCAGGCCTAGCGTGACGATCGTGAACGCCACCACCAGGGCGACGTTCTGGCCCGAGACGGCCACGATGTGCGAGAGGCCGCTGGTGCGGAACCGCTCGCGCTCGACGTCGTCCAGCCCGGAGTCGTCGCCCAGCGTCACCCCGGCGACCAGGCTGCGTTGCTGGGTGGGCCGGCCGGCCGCTCCCAGCCGAGCGAGCGCGCCGTGGTGCAGGGCGTCGATCAGGCCCCACCCGCCGCGGCGGCGGCCGATCGAGTCGATCGTGCCGGCGCGCAGCTCCAGGTGCGCACCCTGCCCGGCGTAGTAGCCGGCGGCCGGCCCGTCGATCGGTCTGGCCGTGCCCTCGATCCGGTAGTGGCCGCCCAGTCGAAGCGGCTGCGGCGCGATCACCAGCACGTCCTCGTGGCTGCCGGCGAGCCGGCCCAGCGCCCGGCCGCCGTCGGGCCGGCCGGTGACCACCAGCTCGCCGGCGATCCGTCCCGGCGCCAGCTGGTGGCGGTCGAGCGCCTCCACCCGCAGCGCGCCCCAGCCCGCCGCCACCGCGGCTGCGAGCAGCAGTGCCGCCCGCGGCCTGGCAACCAGCGCCGCCGGCACCGCGGCCTCCGGCACCCGAAGCGCCGCACAGACCAGGCCTGCCAGGGCCGCCAGCACGACCCTGGTCGGCAGGTCACAGCGCAACGCGTCCCCGCAGGGCCGCCATCCGCGCGGGCCCGAACCCGCTCACCTGATCCAGCTCCTCCAGCGACCGGAAGCCGCCGTGCTCGGCCCGGTAGTCGAGGATCCGCTGGGCCAGCGCCGGGCCGATCCCGTCCAGCTCCTGCAGTTGCTCCAGCGTGGCGGAGTTGAGATGCACCGGAGACCCCGGCGAGCCGACCGGGGCGGTG
>DATLLX010000197.1:0-7184 GCA_035537595.1 Gaiellales bacterium
GCAGGGTTGGTGCCGTGAGCGGTGTCGGGGATCACGATCTCGCGCCGCTGGTCGCCCTCTCCCCGGTCCTCGAAGTAGGCGCGGATCAGCGTCAGCCCGGTCAGCTCGCCCTGCGACCCGGCCGCCGGCTGCAGGGTCACCGCATGCAGGCCGACCACCTCCGCCAGGATCTCCTGAAGCCGCCACATCAGCTCCAGCGCCCCCTGGGCGTCCTCGTCGCGCTGGTGCGGGTGCAGGTCACGGAACCCGGGCAGGCCGACCACCCGCTCGTTCACGCGCGGGTTGTACTTCATCGTGCACGAGCCCAGCGGGTAGAAGCCGGTGTCGATGCCGAAGTTGCGGGTCGAGAGCTCGGTGATGTGGCGCACCAGCTCGGGCTCGGCCATCTCCGGCAGCCGGGGAGGCGCGGACCGGCGCAGGCCCTCGGGGACGTCGCCGGCCGGCAGCCCTGGATCGGGCACCGCCGACGCGCGGCGGCCGGGCTTCGACTTCTCATAGATCAGCTTCATGCGTGCACCTCGACCCCCGCGCCGGCCAGCACGTCGGCCAGCCGCTCGATGTCGTCGGCCGTCCGCTTCTCGGTGAACGCGATCATCAGCGCATCGTCGAGACCCGGGTAGTCGCGGCCGATCGGGTAGCCGGGGTGCACACCGCGGCGCTTGGCCTCGTCAATCACCTCGGACGCCGGCCGCCCGGTGCGGACGACGAACTCGCGGAACGTCGGCCTGTCGAAGGCCGGCGGCAGACCCAGCCGCTTCTTGGCGTGCTCGGCCAGCGCAAGCGAGCGCTCCCCCACCTCAGCCAGCCCCTGCGGGCCCAGCCAGGACAGGTAGGCCAGGCCGCCCAGCGCCAGCAGCGTCTGGTTGGAGGTGATGTTGGACGTCGCCTTCTCGCGGCGGATGTGCTGCTCGCGGGTCTGCAGCGTGAGCACGAACGCCCGCTGGCCCTGGCGGTCGACCGTCTCGCCCACGATCCTGCCGGGCAGCTGACGGGCGAGATCGGTCTTGGACGCCAGGAAGCCGTAGTGAGGGCCGCCGTACGACAGATGGTTGCCGGCCGACTGGCCCTCGCCGATCGCCATGTCCGCCCCGTAGACGCCGGGCGCCTCGAGCACGCCCAGGCTCATCAGGTCGACGTGGGCCACGGCCAGCGCGCCGGCGCCGTTCGCCGCGGCGGCAAGCGCCGGAGCGTCCTCCAGGATGCCGAAGAAATTCGGCTGCTGGAAGATCACCAGCGCGGCGCCGTCGGCGGCGGCGGCCAGCTCGTCCGGGTCGATCACACCGTCCTTCTGCGCGACCTCGACCACCTCCATCCCGAACCCGGGCGCGAACGTGCGCACCACCTGGCGGGCCTGGGGGTTCAGGGTCTCGGCCAGCACGACCTTCTGCCGCCGGGTGGCCAGCTTGGCCACATAGCAGGCGTCGGCGGCCACCGTGGTGCCGTCGTAGCCGGACGCGTTCGAGACGTCCATCCCGGTCAGCTCGCAGATCGCCGTCTGGTACTCGAAGATCGCCTGCAGCACGCCCTGGCTCATCTCCGGCTGGTACGGCGTGTAGGCCGTCAGCAGCTCGCCGCGCTGCATCAGCATGTCGACCACCGCCGGCACGTAGTGGTCGTACATACCGGCGCCCAGGAACGACAGCTCACGGTCGACGTGCACGTTGCGGGAGGCCAGCTCCGACAGATGGGCGACCAGCTCGGACTCGGTCAGTGCAGGCCCGACGTCAAGCGGACGGTCGAGGCGGAGGCCCTGGGGGATGTCGGCGAACAGCTCCTCGATCGACGACACACCGATCGCCTTCAGCATCTCGTCGCGATCCGATGCCGTGAGGGAGGTGAAGCTCACTGGCTGTCCACGTGGCGGCGATAGGCGTCGGCGTCGAGCAGCGACTCGGCCTCCGACGGATCCGACAGGCGCACCTTGACCAGCCAGCCGGCGCCGTAGGGATCGTCGTTCACGGTCGACTCGCTGCCCTGCAGGCCCTCGTTCACCTCGATCACCTCACCCGACAGCGGGGCGATCAGCGCCGACACCGCCTTGGTCGACTCGAGCTCGCCGTACTCGCCGCCCTTGCTGACGGTCTCGCCGACGGCGGTGGGGCTGAAGTACACGACCTCTCCCAGCGTGTCCTGCGCGTACCAGGTGATACCGAAGGTGGCGGTATCCCCCTCGACCCGAGCCCAGTCGTGCTCCTCGATGTACTGCAGGTCGTCGGGATAGTTGGCGTCGCTCATGTCTTCTCCTTGACGTACAGCGGCTTCTTGGCAACCTCGACCGGAAGCGTGCGGCCTCGCACGTCGACCTCGAGCCGGGTGCCCGGCATTGCGGAGGCTGCGGGAACGTAGCCCATGCCGATACCGATACCCAGTGACGGCGACATCGTCCCGCTGGTGACGGTGCCGCCGGGGCCGATCGGCATTCCCTGCCGCGGCACGCCCCGGTCGAGGGCGCGGAAAGCGACCAGCCGGTCGTAGCCGCCGGCCTCGCCCTGCGCGCGGAGAGCGGCGGCGCCGACGAAATCCTTCGCGTCCAGCGCGCAGACCCAGCGCAGGCCGGCCTCGAGCGCAGTGTGCTCGCGATCGAGATCGTTGCCGTAGAGCGGATAGCAGACCTCCAGCCGCAGCGTGTCGCGCGCGCCCAGCCCGGCGGGTGTGGCGCCGGCGGCCACCAGCGAATCCCACAGCTCGCCGGCCCGCTCCGGCTCGATCATCAGCTCGACCCCCGGCTCGCCGGTGTAGCCCGTGCGGGCAACGATGGCGGGAACGCCGGCCACGGTCGCCCGCGTGAAGCCGAACGGCTCCAGGTCGGGCAGCTCCACCAGCTCGAGCGCCGCCGGCCCCTGGAGCGCCAGCATGGCGAGCTCGTCGCTGCGGTCGTCCAGCACGACGCCGGACGGCAGCGCCTCGACGATCCATTCCCGGTCGTCGTCGACCCGGGAGGCGTTGACCACCAGCAGCACGTGGTCGTCGTCGAAGCGGTAGGCGATCAGGTCGTCGATCGGCGTGCCGCGCTCGTCGAGCAGCAGCGTGTACTGGGCCCGGCCCTCCCCGATCTTTTCCAGATCGTTCGACAGCGCGCGCTGCAGGAAGTCGAGCGTGCCCGCGCCGCGGATCTCCAGCTGGCCCATGTGCGAGACGTCGAACACGCCCGCATGCGACCGCACCGCCCGGTGCTCCGCGATGATCCCTTCGTACTGCACCGGCATCTCCCAGCCGGCGAAGGGAACGATCCGCGCCCCCGCGGCCACGTGGCGGTCGTAGAGCGGCGTCCGGCGGAGCGTCTGCTCAGGCATCCGGAGCGCAAGTCTACTCCGGACCGTGGGGTCCGGCGCTCCAGGGGCTGGGTTCGTGCCTGACCAGGCGCCCCGGCGGCCTGCGCCGCCGGGACACCCGCGTCAAGGGTCAACCGGGAGGCAGGATGCGCTCGTCGGCTGAGCACGCATTGTATGCCGTCCGCGGTCGGCTGGCTAAGCGGCGGCGGAAAGCTCCGTGCGGCCGCCGCCGAATCCCTTCGCCCGATAGGTCGCGCGGTCGGCCCGGCGGTAGAGCTCGTCCTCGTCGAACTCGCGGAAGCCGCCGAAGCTGATGCCACCGGAGATGGTCAGCCGGCCGGCGCTGAGCCGGGTCAGGGCGGCCTGGATCCGGGAGGCGACCTGGACGGCGTCGGCGGCCGAGGCGCCGGCCAGCAGCATGGCAAACTCGTCGCCGCCCAGCCGGAAGGCGAGGTCGCCGTCGCGCAGCGAGTCGCGGATCGCCTCAGCGGCCTGGCGGAGCGCACGGTCACCGGCCAGATGGCCGCCGGTGTCGTTGATCCGCTTCAGCCCGTCCATGTCCATCAGCAGCAGGGCGAACGGGCGCGTTGCCTGCTCGCGCGCGAAACCGGCCAGCTCCTCGTCGAACGCGCGGCGGTTGAGCAGCCCGGTCAGCTCGTCGCGCAGGGTCATGTCCCGCATCTCGCGGAACAAGAGCGCGTTTCGGATCGCCGGCGACACCACGTTGCAGAGGGCCATGCAGAACTCGACGTCGTAGTCATCGAACACCCGGTCGCGGGTGTCGACGATCTCCATCAGCCCGATCGAGCTGCCGCGCGAGATCAGCGGCAGCATCAGGCTGGTGGCGACGCCGTAGCGCGCGATCGAATCCCGCAGCTCCGCCTCGCCGTCGGGGTCGGCGACCCGCACCTGCTCGGGCAGCCGCTGCTCGAGCACCCGGCGGATCGTCTCGAACCTGCGGATCGAGTAGACCTCACCCGCCTCGCTGTAGGGCTCGTTCAGGCTGACCGTCCAGTTGCCTGACCAGTCGGTCAACATCACGATCGTGTCGCCGTCGGGGTGCAGCAGTGACAGCTCGGCGGCGGTTGCCCCGGTCAGCTCCGCGGCGCGGGCCGAGAACTGCTCGAGCACTTCGTCCAGCTCGAGCGTGGACGAGAGCGCGCTCGACAGCTCGAACAGGGCCTGCAAACGGTTGGCGGGGGCCATGGCTGCAATTTCGGCACCAGCAGCCTCAACCCTTACCCTTTCCGGTCTACTCGTCGCGCAGGAACGACGGGATCTCGAGCGCCTCGTTGGGGACGTCGAACTCGTGTGTCGAGGCCGGATCTCCGGACGGCGCCGGCGCAGCCTCCTCGGAACGGGAGAAGCTGCTCGCGAAAGCGGCCGCCGGCCGCTGCTGCATGGCGCCCCGGCGGTCGAAGCCGGTGGCGATCACGGTCACCCGCACCTGGTCGCCCATTCCCTCGTCGACGACCGCGCCGAAGATGATGTTGGCGTCCTGGTCGGAGGCGCTGGAGATGATCTCCGCCGCCTCGTTGACCTCGAACAATCCCATGTCCGCACCGCCCGTGATGTTGAGCAAGATTCCGGTGGCGCCCTCCACGGTCGCCTCCAGCAGCGGCGAGGAGATGGCGGCCCGGGCGGCCTCGGCCGAGCGGTTCTCACCACTGGCAACGCCGATGCCCATCAGCGCCGAGCCGGCGTCGCGCATGATCGTGCGCACGTCCGCGAAGTCGAGGTTGATCAGGCCGGGGACGGTGATCAGGTCGGTGATGCCCTGGACGCCCTGGCGCAGCACGTCGTCCGCGATCCGGAAGGCGTCGACGATCGACGTCCGCTTCTCGACCACCTGCAGCAGCCGGTCGTTGGGGATGATGATCAACGTGTCGACCTTCTCGCGCAGCGTGCGGATGCCCTGCTCGGCCTGGTCGCCGCGCTTGCGGCCCTCGAAGGCGAACGGGCGGGTGACGACGCCGACGGTGAGCGCGCCCAGCTCGCGGGCGATCTCGGCGATCACGGGGGCCGCACCGGTGCCGGTGCCGCCGCCCTTGCCTGCGGTGACAAAGACCATGTCGGCGCCCTTCAGCGCCTCCTTCAACTCGTCGCGGCTCTCCATCGCCGCGTCCTGACCGATCTGCGGATCGGCGCCGGCGCCGAGGCCGCGCGTGATCTTGGAGCCGATGTGGATCTTGACGTCGGCGTCGCACATCAGGAGCGCCTGCGCGTCCGTGTTGACGGCGATGAACTCGACACCGCGAAGGCCGGCATCGACCATCCGGTTGACAGCGTTGGTGCCGCCGCCGCCCACGCCGACGACCTTGATGACCGCCAGGTAGTTGCCGCTCTGATCTCTCATCGTGGTCTGACCTCCGTGGCCGGCGGCGATGCCGCCTCCTCCTCATGCTGAACGTGAGGCTTGTCCCAAAAATGCGTCATGCCCTCTCGGCAGGCCGAATCACCTCGACCGCCGGGGGGCACCGACGCCAGGGTACCCGTCTGCTCCCTCTGTGTCAAGCGGAACCTTAACCCTTCGTCTCTAACCATCAACCTGAAGTTGAGACTGGCGGTGTGGTGCGCAGCCCCAGGGCCGGGCGACCGGGCGCCGAGACGTCGAGATACGCCAGATCGCGGCGTTGTCCACCGTGAATACGACGCATGACACGCTCTACCACCGCCATCTTCAGCGGCAGGTCGACGGGCTCCCCGAACCGCAGCTGGATGTGGTGGCCGACGACGGCGGTGATGGTGCCGGACCGCGAGATCAGCCGGTTGACGCGGCCGACCGAGGTGTGGAATCCGCGCGGCGCGGCGCGCAGCAGCAGCAGCCCGCTGGACACGTCTGCATCACCGGTCAGGTCGCCCACCTCGAGCACCGCGCCCGGGGGGATCGTGATCCGGGCGACCCGGCGGGGAGCGGTGGCCGCCTCGGCCAGCACCCGCCCGTCCTGGGCGACCAGCCACCCGGTCTTACCGGACTGCACGAACACCGCCGGGGAGTAGGCGTCGACGGACACCGCGAGCGTGTGCGGGAAGGCCCGGTCGACGGTCGCCGATTTCACGTACGGCAGCTTCTCGAGGCGTGTCTCGAGCGCGCCGGCGTCCGTCTCAAGCAGGCTCTTGCCGGTGGCGCCGTCGTGATCGAGCTCCCTGGTGATCTCGGCGCTCAGCTGAGGCGTCGCCCCGCTGACGTCGACCGCCGTCACCGAGAAGGCCGGCGACATCGCAAGCAGCTTGTAGCCGCCGAATCCGAGCACCGCCGCCGCGACCACCGCCACCAGCACCAGCCGCCGTCTGCCCCGGGTCTGTTGCAGCGCGCGCCGGCGGTCGGCAAGGACGCTGTCGAGATCCGCCACCAGCTGCATGAGGCGTCAGTTCGCCGCCGCGGCTCCCGCTCCTCCCGGCGCCGCCGGCCGCTCGCCGGGAAGCCCGATCGGGCCCAGCATCTGCACCTCGTGGTGGAGGTCGATGCCGTGCAGCTCGCGGGCCCTCCGCCGGGCCTCTGCCATCAGCGCCACCACGTCGGCCGACGTGGCGCCGCCGGTGTTCTCGATGAAGTTGGCGTGCACGGGCGAGATCCTGGCGCCGCCGATCGCGTAGCCCTTGAGCCCGCACTGCTCGAGCAGGCGTCCGGCGGTGAGGTCGGCCGACGGGTTCTTCCAGACGCTGCCGAACGTGCGCACCTTCTGGGGCTGCGCCGCCCGCCGCCGGTCCTGCATCTCGCGCACGGTGCGGCGGATCTCGTCGCGGTCGCCGGGCCGCAGTCGCAGCCGCGCCTCGGCCACGATCTCCCCCGGGCCGACGTTCGACCGGCGGTAGGTCATCTCGAGGCCGTCGGGATCGGCACGCCGGCCGCCGCCGGGACCGATCACGAGCGCGTCCGCCAGCACGTCCCTGGTCTCGCCGCCGTAGGCC
>DATLLX010000198.1:0-2784 GCA_035537595.1 Gaiellales bacterium
GTGATCGTCGGCGCCCTGCGGCAGTCGCGCCGGCGAGCGCGCACGGCCGACTGCCCGGTGTGTGGCGGCACGATGCGGCGGCTCGCGGTCGCCTCTCCCGGCGTCCAGCTCGAACCGCACGATCTGGTGTGCGGCGACTGCGCCAGCGTCCTCGTGGACGAGCCGCCGGCGAGCGTGGGCCAGCTCCGGCTCGTGAGCTGATCCCCGGGCGGCCCGGCCGCTCCTGCGAGAATGCATCGGTGCGCTCGACGCGACGCGACTTCATCGCCGGCGCCGCTGCGCTGGTCGCCGCGGCGGGCTGCGGGCTCCACGGGCAGTCCGACCAGGTCGAGACGTTCGGGCCGGGCCTCGTCTCGGGGCCATCGGCGGTCGACTCGGCCCTGCGGCTGGGCATGCCGGCCGGCGCCGCCGCGCCGATCACCATCGAGTCGTTCCAGCGGCGCACCGGCGTCGATGTGACGGTCGAGACCTTCGGCACCGACGACGATCTGCTGCTGTCGCTGGCCGCCGGAGCCCAGGGCCGGCTCGACGCCATCCTGGTCGACGCGGACACTCTGGGGTACCTGGTGTCGGAGTCGAAGGTGGAGCCGGTGGACGGCGCGCTGGTCGCCGACCGGTCGACCCTGGAGGCGCCGTTCTCCGATCCGCCGGCCGACCCGAACCTGGAGCACAGCGTCCCGCTCGACTTCGCGTACCCGGGCGTCGCCATCCGCCGCTCGCTCTCGTTGTCCGATCTCTCGTGGCGCGCGTTCTTCGCGCTGCCCAAGACGTATCCCCTCCAGGTGACGATCCCCGACGAGCCGGAGGTCGTGATCGGCGCCGCCCTGCTGGCGACGGGACACGACTGGAACTCCGACGACGACGGTGACCTCGAGGACGTGGTCGACCTGCTGGCGCCGCTGCGCGGCGTGATCCGCGTCAGCCGGCGGCCGCCGGCGATCGGGCCGGGCAGGGCGGTGGCTGCGATGGTGCGATCGCTGGAGGCGGTCGAGACCGGCCGCAGGAGCCGGTTCTACCTGCCCAGCGAGGGCTCTGCCGTGCTCGTCCGCAGCTGGGCGATCCCGATCTACGCGCCGCACCCGGTCAGCGCGAACGCGTGGCTGGCCAATGCACTCAACCCGGCGGTCGCCGCCGGGCAGTCCGAGGCCACCCGGCGACCGACGCCGGTCGCGGCGGCCCGTCCGCTGGTCGAGCGATCGCTGCTCCGCGACCCGCGCGTCTACCCGCCGCCCGGGTCGAGCGAGGTGATGGTGGCGCCCGACGTGTCGGTGGCATCGGCGGGGAAGCGCCGGGCGATCTGGCAGGATCTGGCCCTGTGATCGCGCCGCTGCTGTGGCTGTTGCTGAGCTCGCTGGGGCTGCTCCATCCTGCCAGCACCGGCGTGCAGACGTGGGAGGGGCGGGCTCCCGTGGTGGTCACCCGTCCGTCCGAGCCGACGGCGGGCGACACCGTCACCGTGGGCATCGCCGGGCTGCCGCGCAAGGCCCGCAAGGTGGCGGTGATCGCGGCCACCGAGCGCTACCCGGCGGCGCGCAACGGCACGCTCTGGCAGACCAGCTTCCAGCCCCGCACCGAGGGCGGACCGCTGAACCTGTCGGTGCGGTTCTTGGTCGGCGGCCGCGAGTACTCGGCGCCGGGCGGCGTGGTGTTCGTCAAGCCGAAAAATCCAACTCCCTGAGATCCCGGTACAATTCGGGTGTCGATCAGACAGCCGCGGCGTGAAAGCGTCGAGGAAAGTCGGGACACCACAGGGCAAGGGTGCCGGGTAACGCCCGGACGGGGAAACCCGATGGAAAGCGCAACAGAGAGCAGACCGCCTGGGACGTACCACGTGAACGCCCCCGGTAAGGGTGAAACGGTGGTGTAAGAGACCACCAGCGCTCCCGGAGACGGGGGCGGCTAGGCAAGCCCCACCCGGTGCAACGCCAATCGGAGCGATGACGCGGCCCGCCGAGCTCCAGGTAGGCGGCACGAGCCGGCCGGCAACGGCCGGCCCAGATGGATGGCTGTCCAGGACAGAATCCCGCTTACAGATCGGCTAAAGGAAAGCCCTGCTTTGCAGGGCTTTCCCATTCAAGGAGGAGGGCCGGGCATCACCCGGGCACCACAATTCCAGCCTCGGATGGTCTCGGGCTCGGGAGCGTACGTACCTTCAGGTATGGATGGTCGGACGGCGCCTTAGACCGAGCGCTGCACCGCGTCTCGGAAGCGCTCTTGGGTCTCGAGCGCAGCCAGCACGACCAGTACCGCAAGAGCGGTTACCCAGACGGCGAGGGCGGGCAGCTCAGCGCCGAGCGCTGTGGCGATGCAGATGAGTGCGGCGGCACCGATCCGCTGGGTCGCGACCACGCCCGCGATCCGCAGCTTGAGCGCCAGCCCGCCCAGCAGATACAGCACCGGCCCGGCCGCGAGCACAACCAGCTCCGGCCCCTCCAACCGCTCCCCCGGGTGCGCGACAACGAGATGGCTCCCCACCGCGGCGACGATGATCCCGGCGATCAGCGGCACGTGAACGTACGTGAGATCACGGCCAAGCCGCCCGCGCTCATTCCCCGCCCGCCGTAGCTCTTCGCCGGCCCGCTGGGCGTGATAGTCAAAGTAGAGCCACCAGAACGCGGCGGCTACGACGATCGCGACGACGACCGCAAGCAGTCGCGCCGGTGTCAACTCGAGCCGTGCGGCCGTCGTTCCAGTGGCGAGGATCGACTCGCCCAGCGCGATGATCACGAACAGGTAGATCCGCTCCGCGAAATGGCTCGGCACAAGGTGCCAGTCGAGCGCCCT
>DATLLX010000199.1:0-9665 GCA_035537595.1 Gaiellales bacterium
GTCCGCGGACGCGTCCGGGTCGAGTTCGAGCTCGAGGACTCCGATGGCAACCGTGTCCGCGGCTGTGGCAGCCGCCTCGACCGCCTCTGCGGGCTGCTCCGGGGCACCGTCCTCGGGTCGCCGCCGGCCTCGTGAGCGGGCCCGCCGGCGGCGGTCGCGGCGCTCGGAGGATGCGCCCACCGGCTCGCCGCGCGAGATCTTGCGCACTGCCCCGGGCCGCGAGTCGCGGACACGGTTGCCATCGGAGTCCTCGAGCTCGAACTCGACCCGGACGCGTCCGCGGACGCCGGCGCCCTTCAGCTGGCCGAGCACGCGGCGGGCGGCGTCGTCGACCAGCACCTCGGCCTCCTCGCGGGTCAGTGGCACCACCAGCCCGGCGCCTTCCACGGCCACCCGGGCCTTGCGGTCGCCGCGCTCGGGATCGCCCAGCAGCTTGCCCACCGAGATCTCGAGCGGCGACACCTCGGCGGCAGCGCTGCGCACCTCGCCGGCGGTCTCGTACCGACGTTTGGAGTCGTCGGCCAGCTGCCAGGTGAGCCGCATGCCCTCGGGCAGCCGGGCCGCCACCACGCCATCGGCGTCGTCGCGCAGCCGCACGGCGATCGCCGCCGGGATCTCGACCAACCCCTGGTCATCCTCGCGGCGGAGCGGCACGGCGGGCGGCGTCGAGCCGACCACGGCGCCGTTGAACGAGACCGTCTCCGCCCGCTCCGGCCGCTCCTTCTGCTTCGCCCGCTTGGGCTGCTTGGCCCGGGCGGTGGGCGCCGGAATATTCGAGCCCAGCGCCGCGGCCAGCCGCTGCGAGTCGGCGGACAGCGCCACCCTACCCCGTTCCACCAGCCGCTCGGCCGTGGTGTTCCGCCGTGGGGAGGCGACGGCCAGGATCGCGGCGCCGGCCTCCAGCGGGGCGGTGGTCGCCACCTGCACCAGCCGGGCGGCGGCCTCGACGTGGGCCTGGTCGGAGGATGCTGCCGCCAGCGCTCCCAGCAGGCTGCGGCCGTCCTCGACGTGGCTGCCCGCATACCGGTACTCGTGGTCGCGGGCCGCCCGCGCCAGCTGCCACGTCCAGGCGACGATCCGGTCGTCGGGCGCCGCGATCTTGCCGTCGCCCAGCGCCAGCAGCAGGATACGCGCTCCCTGCCCCCGGTCCTGCTGCCAGGTGGGCGCCGCCTCGACCAGCCGGCAGGCCATCGCAAACGTCGTCTGGCTGGGGTTGTGGGAGGCCAGGTCGCCGAGCGCCTGCAGCCGCAGCTTGCGGTGCTTGTTCTCGGCCGCGCAGGTGAAGAAGAACAGCTCCCGGGCCTCGGGCTGCAGGCCGGCGATCCGCTCGGCCAGCATGTGCACGTCGGCCGGCGACACGGAGCGGGCGGCGACCACGCCCCATGCGCGCTGCTCGTCCAGCGGCAGCTTCGACGCGTCCACCAGCCGCCACAGGTTGGCGATCACGGCGATCCGCCGCTCGGGGTTGTCGGACACGGGGACGATCCACGACGCTTCCTTGACCAGCGGCTTGGGCGGCCGGCGGCGCCAGCGCCGGCGACGGGGCGGCGGAGGGGTGACCAGCCCGTTGGGCCGGTAGGCGTCCACGTCGAGCAGCGAGTGCAGAGTGATCACTCTTTCGGTATGCGGCGCGCCGGGCTCGGCGAAGTCGACGACCACGCCCGCCTCCTTCTTGCGGTGCAGCCGCATGATCCGTCCCACCCGCTGCTGGTACACCCGGCGGCTGGCGGTGGGAGCGAGGTGCATGCAGACGGTGGCCCGGGGCGCGTTCCAGCCCTCGGCCAGCAGCTGGGCGTTGACCAGCACGTTGATCTCGCCGCGCTCGTAGGCCGCCAGCGTCTCCGCCAGCTCGCGCGGAGGCGTCTTGCCAGACACGGCGCCCGCCTTCATGCCGATCGCCTTCATCGCCGCCGCCACCCGCTCGGCGTGATCGACGCCGGCCGCGTAGACGATCCCCGGCGTGTCGCCGAAGCGGCTCTGGTAGAGGTCGGCCGCCGCCATGTTGAGCGGGTCGAGGTCGAGAGCGGATGCCAGCTGACCCTGGTCGAAGTCGCCGCCGACGATCTCGACCTGGCGCAGCGAGGCGATCGGGCGCACCCGGCTGCAGCGCAGGGGAGCCACCACCCCGCGGCGCACCGCCTCGGCCAGCGGGAAATCCGCCACCTCGGCCGGGAACACGTCGCCGACGTGCTTCTGCAGCAGCTGGTCGGTGGCGGTCATGCCGATGTAGACCGGCTCGGAGACGCGCCGGATGGCCGCCGCCGTCTTGTCGCCCAGCGCCGTGTGCGCCTCGTCGCAGACGATCACGCCGTAGACGTCGTCCTTCAGCTGGTCGGCGTGCTTGATGAACCAGGAGTAGGTGTTGATGGTCAGCGGAGGCTTGCGCGGGGTGATGTGCCCGGTCAGCACCGGCTCGTGGATGCGGGCGCTGTAGCCCTCCTTGCTGAGGTCGCGAGTGAACTGGTCGACCAGCAGCCGGCGGTGGGTGAGGATCAGCACGCCGGTCGTCCGGGCCGCCTCCACGAACCCGGCGGCGGCGATCGTCTTGCCGGACGCGGTCGGGTGTTTGAACCGATAGCGGCGCCGCGCCCCCGGGTCGGGCTGGCCGGCCGTCTGCTCGCTCTCTACCGGGTCGGCGACGTGGGCCACCGTGACGTCGTAGCCCTCGGCCTCCACCTCGTCCTCGTCGTCGGAGCCGTTGCCGTTGCCATTACCGTTGGCCGGCGGATCCTCGTCCTCGTCGTCCTGCTCGCCGCGCTCCAGGTCGCCGATCAGCGCCGCCAGCTGGCCGGCGAGCGCATCGACCTGATGGCGGCGCAGAGTCGTTCCCGAGGCCAGCTTGGGCTGCGGATCGTTCAGCACCCGCTCCAGGCCCAGGATCAGCGCGAAGTCCCGGCGCCAGTCGTAGCTCGGCTCGGTACCGCCCCGCTCCATCTCCTCGAGCGCAGCGTCGAGTGCGGCGCGGCGGGCAGTGCCCGGCGCCAGGGCTACGTCGGCGTCTTCGCCTTCGTGGAGAAGCGGCTCCCCGCACCACGCTGATACACGGTGCGCAGCCGCCTCAAGATCGGCCTTGATCCCCAAAGTCATCGAGTTGAGCTACCGGGTCATGCGGGCGCCAACGGCGTGGCGGCTCCGGGAGCAGTCTCAGTGTAGCGAATTCTCCTGCGTTGAGCGATTCAGGGCCGCATCGACCATCTCCGACAGCGAGTCGTGGAGCGCCGGGCCCGCCGCCACCACCCCGTCGCCTGAAGAGCCAACACCGCGCAGCGGCGACACCACCCCGCCGGCCTCGGTGACCAGCAGGCTGCCCGCGGCCAGATCCCAGTGCGACGGGCCGGTCTCGTAATACCCGTCGAACCGGCCGCAGGCAACGTAGGCCAGGTCGAGAGCCGCCGAGCCCAGCCGCCGGATATCGCGCACGGCCGGCAGCACGCTGGCCAGCGCCCGGGCCTGGACCGCCCGCTCCTCGCGATGGTAGGAAAAGCCTGTGGCGATCAGGGCGGTCTCGAGCGACGCGGCCGCGGACACCGCGATCGGTCGGCCGTTTCGGGCCGCGCCGGCGCCCCGCACAGCGGTGAACGTCTCGTCCCGCAGCGGATCGTGGACGACCCCGATCAGCACCCCCTGGGAGTCCTCGCAGGCGATGCTGACCGACCAGCCGGGCAGCCCGAACAGATAGTTGATGGTGCCGTCCAGCGGATCGACCACCCACCGGAAGCCCGACCCGCCGGACTGCTCGCCCTGCTCCTCGCCGAGGATCGCGTCCCCGGGCCGGGCGGCCAGGATGCGCTCACGGAGCAGAGCCTCGGCGTCCCGATCGGCATCCGAGACCAGGTCGGTGGCCGTGCTCTTGGCGTCCACACCGGTCGCCGGCTGCCGGAACCGCGCCGACAGCAGCTCCCCGGCCTCGCGCCCGGCCGCCTGGGCGAGGGCCAGCAGATCGTCGGTCGTGGACACCCGCGGCAGTCTAGAGCCCGCAGCCGGACAGTCTTCGAAACCCCTGCACAGGGTGGATTTTTCGATGCCGAAGGTGCATCATTGCTGCATGCACGTGCGCGTCCTCGAAAGGCTCCTCGGACGCCGCCGCGAGAAGGATCTGGCTCGCCGGCTGGAGCGGCGTGCGCGGGCGCAGATCGATGCCCGGGCGGAGGCGGCGGCCAGGATGGCCGACGAGCCGCGGCCCTAGAATCCCTGCATGGCTCGGCTCAACTACTCCCGGATCGGCGACAGGCTGCTGGCCGGCGCCATGCCGTTCCGCGCCGACCACGTGGCCGCCCTGCGAGCCGAGGGGGTGACCGCCGTCGTCAACCTGTGCCAGGAGCGTGAGTACTGGGACGGCGAGCGAGACCTGATCGCCGCCGCGTACGCGGAGCACGGCATCGCCGAGCACCACCTGCCCGTGATCGACGGCTCGACGGTGCCGGCCGGCGTGCTCGACGCCGCGGTGGCGCTGGCCGGCGATCACACCGTGTACGTGCACTGCCGCGGCGGCCGTGAGCGCTCTGCGACCGTCGCCGTCGCTCTGCTGGCCAGGTTGGAGGGGATGCCGATCGACCGCGCCCTCGAGCTGGCGAAGCAGCGGCGGCCGATCTTCGCCCCGCTGCCGTGGCAGGTGAGCGGCCTTCACAGCTGGTCGGGCGGCCAGGCCGCGGACGCCGGAACCTAGCCGTACGGCGGGCGCCGTTCGCTCGCGGGCGCGCTCCTGTCCGAAGTTTTTCGCCTTCGGCTTGCATCCATCCGGTTAGCCCCGTATTCTCGTGGGGAACACTCGCGTGCAGAGTGTGAGTGCTCCTTCGGCCTCATTGGGTTTTTCTACAGGAGAGGTGGTTCGGAAATGAGGAAGGTAGTTCGGTGTGCGATCGCATTCGCCACTGCGGCCATGGTCATGGCCGTCACCGCGACCTCGGCTTTCGCTGAGGGCGGTTCCGGCAACGTCGCGGGCGAGCAGACCGGCGGCGGGGGCAATCTGCCCTTCACCGGGCAGGATCTGCTGCTCTACGTCGTGGTTGGCGTCGCGGTCATCGCAAGCGGCTTCGCGCTCCGCGCGCTGTCGTCTCGCCGCTCGCTGAGCTAACAGCTCGCCGAGCCAAAGCATTCGAGGGGGGCTGTCTCCGGACAGCCCCCCTCGGTGTTTAACGGCCCTGCCCGGGATCAGTAGTGGTCGTAGCGGGTGGGCGGCACGCGGAAGCGGAGCTCCAGGGGCAGCGACGGGTTGAGGCGCGCCACCTCGTCCAGCGCGGTGTTCGCCTCCTGCCCCAGTCCGAGCCGGCGGGCGGCCAGGAATCGAAGCTGCCAGCCGATCCAGAAGTTGGGCTCGTCCGTGGTCGCCCGGCGGGCCGCGGTCAGTGCGTCGCGAGCGTCCCCGGACCGCAGCTGCGCCCTGGCCACCGCCAGCTGCGGCCGTGATGACAGCCGGTCATACCGGGCGGCATCGTCGGCCGCGGACAGCGCATCACCCGATGTCGCCCCGTAGGAGCGGACGAGCGCCCTCTGGGCCAGCCAGGCCGGCAGGATCAGCAGCACGGCGACCAGCACCACGGCGAGCGCGGCAGCCGCCGACACCATCAGCCGCCGCCGGCCGGCGGCGGACGGCCGTCCCGGGCTCGGCGACGCGGTGGCCAGCGCCGCCCCGGCGAGCACCATCGCCGGGATGGCATCGGCTGCGATGTGCCACGTCCAGTCCACCCAGCTGTGCACCGTGAACTCGATCAGCGCGGCGGCGATCCCGGCCGCGAGCAGGCGGTCGGACGGCAGTCTCGCCCGCAGCCGGGAGCGGACGGCGAAGCCGACCGGCAGGATGACCACCGCCATGTACATCAGCAGCCCGGGCAGGCCGAGGGTGGCCGCCACCTCCAGCGGCTCGCTGTGCGCCTGCTGCGGCTGCGACGGCGACCGGCCCTCCTGGAAGTACCCACGGGCGAAGTTCCCGGCGCCCAGCCCGCTCAGCGGGTGGCGCCGGAACTCGAGGGCGGCAACCCGCCAGAGGTCGTAGCGGCCGCCGCCCAGGGAGGAAAATCTGGTGTCCACGTCGCCCCGGTAGGGGTTGCCGGACTGCTGGAAGTGGTGCCACCTGCCGGAGATCCACGAGGCCGGGTTTCCACCGGTCGCGTGCAGGCCGACCCCGAGCACGGCGCCGGCCGCGATCACGGCCGCCACTGCGCCCGCCCGGGTCGCCCACTCGCGCGCTCGACCGCGCAGCGTGACGCGGGTGTCGAGCAGGCCCTGGGCCAGGCCGGCGGCCCCGCCGACCACCGCCACCAGCACCGCCGCCCGGCCGGCGGCATGCACCTGGCCGCCGCCGACGCCACCCGCGAACACCGCGTTCAGGTCGCTCCAGCGGAGGCTGATGGTGGCGACGATGGGCAGGATGATGGCCGCGCAGCGAAGCGGCGTCGGGCTGAGGGCCAGGTAGGCGAGCCCCGACACGACCAGCGCGATCAGCGCCGCCCGCGCCCCGGTGGGGATCACCAGCGCCAGCGCCGCGCCGGCGCCCGCCGCGGAGGCGGCGCGCAGCGAGAGCGCGGTCAGCCGGTCGCTGGCAAAGCCGACCAGCGGCCAGACCGCGACCGCCATCACGGCCGCCATCCCGCCGCCGTACCCGATCGACCCCATCAGCCGGCCCTGGATGAAGGCATCCGCCCCGGCGCTGTTCCGCCACAGTCCGTAGGCGATCGCCAGTGCCAGCAGGCCGGAGGCGCCGGCGGTCATCGCCACCGCCGCCCGCCGCACCGCCGGCCGGGGAAGCGCCAGCAGGGCGAGCAGCACGATGAACCCGTAGAACAGATAGCGGGCGACCTCCACCAGCGTGTTCTCCGGCCAGTCGGCCCACGCCAGCGAGAGCAGGCTGAGCCCGCCGAGCCCGAACAGGCAGACCGGCACCGCCAGCTGCAATGGGCCGGGAGCCGGCCGGTCGATCGCGATCAGCGCGGCGGCCAACGCCAGGCAGACCAGGATCCCCGATCCGCCCCACTCGTCGATCGTGTAGCCGCCGCCGTGCGTCGCCAGCCACAGCATCGCCCCGACCGGCACCGCCACCAGGCCGAACGCGGCGAGGTCGCCGGCCAGGGCGGAACGGACGGGAGCGGTTCTGCGGCCTGTCTGCTGCTCCGTGGTTGCCAGGCTCACGGAGTCAGTCTATGGCCGGCGGCGGCTACGCGGCGGGCTGGAGCACGCTCTGGGCGCGGCTGCTCGATCCGAACAGCTCAGAGGCGATCACGTCCAGCAGTCGCTCGAGCTCACGCGGCGGCGCCTCGACCCGGAACACCGGGCTGGTGGCACCGTCGCAGATCAGGCGTCGCAGCAGCACCATCCCGGCAGCACGAAGCTCGGTGTCGGTGTGCCGCAGTGCGACAGCGATCGAGCGCAGCTGGCCCTCGCAGACGCGAAGCGCCTCGCGGTGCACCGGCACCGGCGTGCGCTCGCCGGTGATGGCGACGTCGGCCAACCGGTCGAGCGCCTCGGCCATCTGGCGGCGACGTGACGGCAGCACCAGAGTCGCAGCCCGGCGGGCGACCTCATGCGAGCTGACGTGCCGGAAGCCGGCCACGATCACGTCCTCGTACACCTCCGCGCGACGCCAGCGCAGGCCGATCGCCGCTCCCAGCGAGGCGATCGCGCCCAGCACGGCGATCACGGCGACCGTCCGAGCGATGCCCTGCGACAGCTGGTGGACGCCGAACCCGCCGGCAACCGACAGCACCGCCAGAACGATCAGTGAGGCGCAGGCGGTGAACGCGGAGCGCAGCCCCTCCTCGATGTCGGCAATCTTTCTGTTGAGCTCCGATGGTGACATGTTCTCTATCTCTGCATCGAACGTTGGGACGCCGGGCTTGAGGCCGGATACCGCAGTTCGGGGAGCGGATACCTCAGATTGCGGATCACCGGGACGATCACGAATGGCGAATGTCACCTTTCATGCGCAACGACGCCCCGACCCAGATCCGCCCGGCGACGATCGGCACCGCGTTTCACGACGCTCGTGCCCTGCTCGAGTCCGGCCGCTGCATCTGGTGCGAAACGGCGCCGGCCGCGCCCTCATCGTATCTTTGCACCGACTGCTCGCGCAGTGATCCAGACGGCGTGCTCGCCGCTCGGAGCTAGAGCTCCAGGATCTTCGGCACGCCGCGGCGCTCGAGGCCGCGGGAGATGACCAGCCGCTGAATCTCGGAGGTGCCCTCCCAGATCCGGTCGACCCGCAGCTCCCGCCACAGCCGCTCGGCCGGGTTTCGTCGCATGTAGCCGCGGCCGCCGAAAATCTGCACCACCCGATCGGCCACCCTGCCGGCCGTCTCGGAGGCGATCAGCTTGGCCATCGACGCCTTCGCGTGCACCAGCTTGGGGTCGGCGCCGCTGTCGTAGAGGTCGCCCACGTAGTAGGTGAGCAGCCTGGCGGCGGTGGTCTCGGCGGCACAGTCGGCGAGCATGAAGGCGATCGCCTGGTGGTCGAAGATCCGGGTGCCGAACTGCTCGCGGTCGAGCGCCCACTCCGTGCCCAGCTCGATCAGCCGGTCGCACGCGCCGCAGCAGCGGGCGGCGATGTGGACGCGCTCCTCGATGAACCACTCGCCGGTCAGATCGAAGCCCTGCCCCACCTCCCCGAGCACGCTCGAGGCCGGCAGCCGGACATCGGTGAACGTGTACTCGGGGTGCCGGTAGGGGAAGTTGTGGGTGAAGTCGGGGTCGTCGGTCATCTCCACGCCGGGAAGGTGCTTGTCGACGATGAACAGGGCCGGCCGCCGCTCCTCGCCGTCCACGGCCCACGCCAGCACGATGAAGAACGAGGCCACGTCGCCGTCGGTGACGAACCACTTGACGCCGGACAGCAGGTAGTCGTCGCCGTCCCTGACCGCCTCGGCACGGATCGCCCGCGGGTCGGAGCCGGCGTGCTCCTCCGTGATCGCGTAGGCGTAGGCCCTCTCTCCCCGCACGGCGGGCAGCAGGTAGTCCTCGATCTGCTCGGGCGTCCCGTGCACCAGCACGTTGCCCGGGCTCCAGACCAGCACCCACAGGCAGTTGGTCAGCCGGCCCAGCTGCTCGTGCATGACGATCTGCTGGGTGAGGTTAAAGCCGCCGCCGCCGTGCTCGACCGGGATGTTGGCGGCGTTCAGCCGGGCGTCGAGCACGGCCTGCTTGACCCTGGCGTGGGTCTCGGCCGCCAGCCGGCCGTGCTGCTCCTCGGCCTCCAGCTCCAGCGGCTGCAGCACGTCGTCGACCAGCCGGCGTACGCGGGCGCGCAGCTCGAGCAGCTCAGGGCTGAGGGTGAAGTCCATGTCAGGCGGATCCTTTCGATGCGGGACGCGGTATCAGCGCGGCGGCCGTGCCGCCGAACAGCAGCGCGGGCCGGAGATCCTGCTCCGCCACGCCCTGCAGATACGGATGGGAGGCGTCGATCTCGACCTCGCCCACCGGCGCCTCGAGGCCCAGGGCACGCGCGCCGTTGACGGTGCCGATCTCGAGCAGGTAGCGGCTGGGCCCGTCGTCACCGGGCGGTACCAGCACGTTCCGGCGTTCCACCAGCCTCCGCGCGCAGGCCTCGATCTCCCGCAGCTCGAGGATCGGGTCGACGACCGTGTTCGAGTCGCTGCCGATGCAGACCGGGATGCCGCGTTGCAGGAGCTCGGCGGCGGGCAGGAACCCGTCGCCCAGATTGGCCTCGGTGGTGGGGC
>DATLLX010000200.1:0-5918 GCA_035537595.1 Gaiellales bacterium
CGGTGGCGCTGCTGAACGGTCACGCCGTCGGCGGAGCGATCGACCTGGCGCTGGCCTGCGACTGGCGGATCGCCTCCCAGGGCACCAAGCTGCGGTTCATCCACAACGAGCTCGGTTACTGCCCGCCGTGGGGCGGGGCTCAGCGGCTGGCCCGTCTGGTGCCGCCGGGCACGGCGCTGCGGCTGTTCGCCACCTGCGAGCTGATGTCCGCCGACGAGGCCCGCCAGCTGGGGCTGCTGGACGGTGTCGTCTCGATCGATCGCCTGCGCGGCCGCGCCGAGGCGCTAGCCCTGCGGGTGGGGCGGGCGACGAAGGAGTCGGTGGCCGCCACCAAGCCGCTGCTTCACCCCGGCGTCGCGGTCGACGCGCACCGGCAGCGGTTCGCCGAGCTGTGGGATGCCCGGCGTGCGGCCAACGGCGACGGCACCTGAGCTACGCTTCGGCCATGAGCCTGACTTCAGAGGACGTGTTCGAGGCGCTGAGAGTGGTCGAGGATCCCGAGCTGGGGATGGACGTCGTCGACCTCGGCCTGGTCTATGACGTCATCATCGATGGCGCCGACGTCAAGGTGATCTACTCGCTGACCTCCATGGGCTGCCCGGCCGGGCAGCAGATCCAGGAGCAGATCCACGACGTCGCCGCCAGCATCGAGGGCGTGGAGAACGTCTCCACCGAGCTGACCTTCACGCCGCCGTGGACGCCCGAGATGATGTCCGACGACGCCAAGTTCGTGCTCGGCTTCTAGAGCCGCCGGCGGAACAACGGGGTCAGACCCCGGTGTTCCGCGGCACGAAGCGGTCGACCAGCGGCGCCCAGGGGGCGTTGGAGTCGGCGGCCGCGGCTGCGGCCAGGATCTTGGCGATGTCGCCGACCACGAACGGCCACAGCCCGTAGTGCAGCACGGTCGCGCCGACGCCCGTCCAGGGCACCGGGATGGCGGCGTGCAGCCAGGTCAGGCCGACCGCGTACACCGCCACGCTGCCCAGCAGCATCGCCGGCGCGGTGATGTAGAAGTTCCTGCCCAGCCGGTCGCTGGCCACACCGACGATCGCGGCGCCCAGCACGAAGCCCCACAGAAAGCCGCCGCTGGCGTGCAGCGGGTCGGCGCTGGTCAGCCAGCTGACCCCCGAGTGGCCGTCGGCGAACACCGGCAGGCCGACCGCTCCGACACCCAGGTACAGCAGCTGGCCGGCCACCGCGCGACGGGCTCCCAGCAGCGCTGCGGACGCGAACACGGCGAAGGTCTGCAGCGTGGTCGGCACCGGATAGCCGAACGAGATCTGCGCACAGACGGCCGTCAGCGCAGCCGCGCCAGCGATCAGCCCGACGTCGGGGAGCGCGCTCTCGCGCGTGAAGCTGGCACTCCGTTGCTGCATTGAAGCCTCCGGGTTGTGGTCGTCGATCCGCTTGACGCTCGGTGGGACGCGCAACCGCCCGCCCGCGGTTGCGAGAGTACAGTGCGGTGGGTGAATGCCGTCGAGCTGACCGAGGCGGTGCTCGAGGAGGCGGGCAGGCTCGGCATCGACGCCTGCGGCGTCTGCCGGGCGGAGCCCTACGCCCGGGCCGAGCGGGCGATCACCGAGCGCGGCGCGCTCGGCTACTTCGCCGACATGGGTTTCACGATGCGCCGGCCCGACCGCTCGTGCCATCCAGAGACGCTGCTCCGCAACGCGCGCTCGGTGGTGGCGGCCGCCCAGAGCTACGCCCGGCCCGAGCCGGTGCGGCCCGACGACGAGCCCCGCGGGCGGATGCCCCGCTACGCCCGCCGGGATGAGTACGCGCTGCTTCGCAGCAAGCTCCGCGCCCTGGGCAGGCACCTCCAGGCTCGTTCGCCGGGCTCGCGGTTCGCGGTCTACGTCGACGCCAACCATCACGTCGACCGCGAGGCGGCGGCCCGCTCGGGGATCGCCGTGTTCGGCAAGAACACGCTCGCCATCACCCGCCGCCACGGCTCCTGGGTGGTGCTGGGCGTGCTGGTCACCGACGCCGAGCTGGCGGCTACGCAGGACGATCCGGAGCAGCAGGCGTGGGATGCCTGCGGCAGCTGCCGGGCCTGCATCGACGCCTGCCCGACCGATGCCATCGTCGGTGACGGCGTGCTTGACGCCCGTCGCTGCCTGTCGTACCTCTCCCAGTCGCGGCTGGCGGAGCTGCCGTTCGCTGGGGAGTTCGAAGATCGGGTGTACGGCTGTGACATCTGCCAGGACGTGTGTCCCTGGAACCGGGGAGCCGAGCGGCGGGCCGAGGGCCTCGAGCTCGATGCTCCCGACGCGGCCTACCCCCGCCTGGCCGAGTGGCTGGAGTCAGACCCGCAGGCGCTGGCCGACCGCTACCGCCGCCTGTACGTGCCCGACCGCGACGGCCGCCTGCTGCAGCGAAACGCGCGGGTGGCGGCGGCCAACGTCAGCGAGCGCGGGCGCCGCTGAAGGCGTGCAGCAGCTCCAGCGCCTGCTCGCGGACGGCGTCGCGAAGCGGCGCCGGGGCGAGCAGCTCGGCGTCGCCGCGATAGCGCAGCAGCTCCGAGATCAGCCAGTCGCGGGAGCCGTAGCCGACCTGCGCCAGGGCGCCGCCGTCGCCGGTCGCCGAGCTGGAGGCCCGCTGCTCGAGCTCGCGCTCGGCACGGCTGGGCGCGAACAGCACGGTGGCGGTGCCGGCGGCGTCGAGGCCGGCTGACAGGTCGTCCATCTCCGGTCGCGGCTCGTAGGTCTGATCGAGCAGCTCGGCGTCGCGCACGTACTCGACCTTGAACGTCCGCCGGCCGTTCTTGGACAGATCCCAGGCCTCGACGTACCAGCCGCGCTCGTCGCGGCGCAGCAGGTAGGGCTCGATGTCGCGCTCCGAGAACTCGCTGCTCGACCGCGACAGGTAGCCGATGCGGACGACCCGCCGGTCGCGCACGCCGTCGTTGAGCACGCTGACTGCTGACTCCTCGCCGCCGGCCGGCGAGGGCGACGGGGTGTCGCGCAGCTCGTAGGCGCCGAACGCCTGGTCGACCTTCGAGCGCACGGTGTCGAGCGAGGTGTGCGCCTCCGCGGCCACCAACGGCGCGACCACGTCGAGCGCGCGCAGCAGTGCCTTGGCCTCCAGCGGCGAGAGCCGCGCCGGGCGGCGGAAGGTGTCGCCGTAGAGCTCCTTGTCGACCATGATCGAGCCGTTCTCGGTCGAGCAGTAGACGGCGTAGCAGCCGCCCCCGAAGTTGACCAGGTTGAGCAGGTCGAGATGCTCCTCGAGCTCCTGTTGGGTGAGGTGGAAGCGCTCGCGGACGTCGGACGAGGCGACCGTGGCCGAGGCCTCCTCGCCGCAGCGCTCGAGCAGGAACGCCAGCAGCGCCTGCAGCAGCGCGAACCGCTCCGGCGCCACCGGGCCCTGGGAGCGGGCCGGTGCGGCGGGTAGGGTCTCGCTGCGGCGGGGGACGACCACCGGCTCGGTGGGCTCGCCCTCGTGCAGCGCCGCCACCCGCTCCAGCGACGCCTCGACCTCGTCCACCAGCGCATCCGGCTCGAGCGCCGTCAGCCTGCCCATGTGCTGGAGCACGGTCTCCGCCAGCGGCCCCAGGTGGGAGTAGGGCGTGGTCAGGGTGGCGGTGCCGTCCGGGTGCTCGGTGAACACGCTGCCGCCGCGGTCGTACAGCCGGCGGACGAGCCAGGTGGCGTCGGCCGACACGCCCAGCTCGGCGGTGCCCTGGGTCTGCTCCTCGAGGTGCCATGGCAGCCGGTCGCGGTAGGCGGTGACATTGAAGTCGGCCGGCGTCCGGAAGTCGCGCTCGCGCCGGGTGGCGAACTTGATCTCGCCGCCCATCCGCGACACGCGGAACGTCTTTCTGGGCGGCTGGCCGTCGTCGCCCAGCTCGAGGTCGTCGCCGACCACGTACCAGTTGCCGCGCATCTCGTACAGCCCGTAAGGGTTGATGGTGCGCTCGCGCTGGTCGCCGCCGGACATCGACCGGTAGACGAACCGCACCGTGCGCTGCTTGGAGATCGCCTGCTCCAGCTTGGCCAGCCGCTGCGCGATGTCGGGCGTGTAGAGCGTGCCCAGCAGCTCGACGGACGCGGTCTTCGGCCCCGGATCGACGGGGTGGTGAGCCCGTCCGAGGGCGAGGTTCTGCAGCGCCAGGCGCAGCGGCTCGGCGTAGGCGAACTGGCCCTCCAGCAGGTAGAAGCTGGTGGTCAGCGCCGCCAGCTCCTGGTCGCTGAGGTCGATCGGCGGCAGGAAGTACTGCTCCTCGCGCAGGTTGTAGAGCTCCTCGCCTGTGAACTCGTCACGGCCGGAGGTGATCGGCACGCCCAGCCCCTGCAGCTCCGAACGGTCGGCGTAGTAGCGGCGGGCAAACGCCTCGTCGCCCATGTTGGCGTACCCCTCGACGTTGCTCTTAACGTCGCGGGCGGTGACGGGTCGCTGCTCCGCCATCAGGTACGCGACGAGGGAGAGCTGGCGGATGAGCTTGTCGGCGTCGTGCGTCAAGGGCGAAAGCCAAGTTTACCGGTGCCCGGCAAATCGAGGGCCAGAGCAGCGTGCTGGATCGGTGCCGGAGGCCGCCCGGGCCAGGGACTATTCTCGTCGTGTGCTGGCCCACTTGGACCTCGACGCGTTCTTCGCGGCGGTCGAGCTCCACCGCCGGCCGGAGCTGCGTGGCAGGCCGCTGGTGGTGGGGGGCGATCCGCGCGGCCGGGGCGTCGTCGCCACCGCCAGCTACGACGCCCGCAAGTACGGCATCCGCTCGGCCATGAGCTGCGCCGAGGCCCTGCGCCGCTGCCCGCACGTGGTCTTCGTGCGCCCCGACCACCTGGAGTACCGGGCCTGGTCGGAGCGGGTCTGGCGGCTCGTCCGCGACCTGGCGCCGGTGGTCGAGAAGATCGGCATCGACGAGGGCTACCTGGTGCTGCCCGACGGAGACCCGCCCCAGGAGGCGGCGCGGATCCAGCAGGCGATCCGCAGCGAGGTGCGGCTGTCGGCGTCGCTGGGGGTGGCCAGCTGCAAGGTGGTGGCCAAGATCGCCTCCGACATGCGAAAGCCGGGCGGCATCACCTACGTGCCGGCCGGCGAGGAGGCGGCGTTCCTGGCGCCGCTGCCGATCCGCCGGCTGCCCGGGGTGGGGCCGAAGAGCGAGGAGCGGCTGGCCGCCGCCGGGATCATCACCATCGGCGGCCTGGCCGAGCTGACCGACGAGCGGCTGGCCTCGCTGCTCTCGGGCAAGGTCGGCGAGGAGCTGCGCGACCGGGCCCGCGGCATCGACCGCCGGCCGGTCGACGGCGACCCAGGCGAGGCGATCTCGATGTCGTCGGAGGAGACGTTCGAGCGCGACGTGGTCGACCGCCAGGAGCTGCATGCCCGGCTGCGGTCGATGGCCGACGATCTGGCGGCCGGGCTGGTGCGCAAGGGCATGACCGCCCGCACCGTCACCACCAAGCTCCGCTACCACGACTTCTCGATCGTCACCCGGTCGCAGAGCGGGCCGGTGGGGATCGACGATGCCGGCCTGATCGGCGACATCGCCTGCGCGCTGCTCGACCGGGCGCTGGAGGCCCGCCCCGACGCCCTGCGACTGGTGGGGGCGGGGGTCTCCGGCTTCGAACGGCACCGCCAGCTGTCGCTGCTCGAGGAGGTGTCATAGTCGCACGGTGGGCGCGCCGCCCCGGCCGTACACTTTGCCCATGACCCGGCTGCCGGGCATCCTCTGCGCGCTCGTGGCCTGCATGGCCACCGCCTGCGGTGAGTCCGGCAACGCCGCCAGCAGCGGGCCGGCGCCGACGGTGACGCCGCCGTCAACGCCGACCAGTGACCAGCCGGCCAGCTTCTCCGCCGAGCAGGTCTCGCTGGCCTCCTGCATCGCGGCCTGGAACACCGCCCGCCCCACCGAGTGGCGGCAGACCGCGCTTCTGGTCAGCCGCGGCACCATCCTCACCGCGAGTGGCAGGGCA
>DATLLX010000201.1:0-2858 GCA_035537595.1 Gaiellales bacterium
ATCTTCTTCGGCCCCCCCGGCACGGGCAAGACGACGCTGGCCCGCATCGTCGCCCACGCCACCCGGGCCTGGTTCGAGGAGCTGTCGGCGGTCCAGGTCGGCATCAGCGAGGTGCGCCGGGTGCTGTCCGAGGCCGAGCAGCGGCTGGGCCAGAGCGGCCAGAAGACCATCCTCTTCCTGGACGAGATCCACCGGTTCAACAAGGCCCAGCAGGACGCGCTGCTGCCGGCCGTGGAGTCGGGGCTGATCACGCTGATCGGGGCAACCACCGAGAACCCGTACTTCGAGGTCAACTCGGCGCTGCTCTCCCGCTGCCAGTTGTTCGAGCTGAACCCGCTGAGCCGGGAGGAGCTGACCCGGATCGCCCGCCGCGGCGAGGCTGCGCTGGGGCTCACGCTGACCGACGAGGTGCGCGACGCGATGGTCGCCTCCGGCGGCGGCGACGCCCGCAACACGCTCAACATCCTCGAGGCTGCGGCGGCGGCGTCCGGCGGCGAGGTGACGGTCGAGCACATCCGCGACGCCGCCCGCAAGCGGCCGCTGCTCTACGACAAGAGCGGCGACCACCATTACGACGTCACCTCGGCGTTCATCAAGAGCATGCGCGGGTCGGACGCGGATGCGGCGATCTACTACCTGGCGGTGATGATCGCCGGCGGCGAGGATCCCAAGTTCATCGCCAGACGGATGATCGTGTTCGCGTCCGAGGATGTCGGCAACGCCGACCCTCGGGCGCTCGAGGTGGCGGTGGCCGCGGCCCGCGCCGTGGAGTTCGTGGGACTCCCCGAGGCCCGGATCAACCTCTCCCAGGCGGCGGCCTACCTGTCCCGGGCGCCGAAGTCCAACGCCTCCTACCGGGCGATCTCCAAAGCGCTCGCCGACGTCAAGGAGATGGGCGCCCTGCGGCCGCCCAAACCGATCCGCGACGCCAGCTACAAGGGTGCCCGCGAGCTTGGCCACGGCGTCGGCTACCGCTACCCGCACGACTATCCCGGCGGGGTGGTCGAGCAGCAGTACCTGCCCGACGAGCTGGCGGGCACGCGCTACTACGAGGACGACTGACCGCTCCTCAATTCGACGCTCCTGCCACCGATGACCCTCGGAAAGGTCTTCGAGCGAGGAGCAGCTGAACCGTGGAGCGATTGAATGGATGGTCACTCGGCAAGCGCCTGGGCATCGGCTTCGGGCTGGTCGTGGCGGTGTTCCTGCTCGCGCTCGGGCTGACGCTCGTCTACTCCGCCTCCGCCCAGAACGCGTGGAAGCAGACGGAGCGCTGGCAGGCAGCGACCAAGGGCGCCACCGATCAGGTGCACGGCACCGAGGTGCAGATGATGGCGCAGGCGAACCTGGTCGCCACCATGGATCCCAGTACTGGCCCTGCAGTCGTCAGCAGCGGTTCAGCAGGTGTCCGCGGCCAGCGAGGAGAAACGGCCTCGGCCGCCCAGATCGTCGCCTCGGCGGAGCGCCTCAAGCAGACCGCCGGCGAGCTCGAGATGGTGATCTCGCAGTTCCGGATCTCGGCCGCCTGAGCGGCTAGAGGATCGTCGAACCGAGCGCCGAGCAGACCAGCTCGACCGCCAGGCTGCCCGTGGCGTTGCGCTGATCGAGAATCGGGTTCACCTCGACCACCTCGAGGGAGGAGATCAGGCCGCTGTCGGCGAGCATCTCCATCGCCAGGTGGGCCTCGCGATAGGTGATGCCGCCGCTGACGGCGGTGCCGACGCCCGGCGCCTGGTCGGGGTCGAGCACGTCCATATCGAGCGAGACGTGCAGGAAGGGGCCGCCGGATGCCAGCCGCAGCGCCTCCTCCATCACCTGCCTCAGCCCGCGACGGTCGACGTCGGCCATCGTGAACACGTGCACGCCCACCTTGCGAAGCTGGGAGCGCTCGCCCTGGTCGACGCTTCGCACTCCGACCAGCACGGTGCGGTGATCGGTGAGCATCGGCGTCGGCCACGGCAGGTCCTCGAACCGGGGGTCGCCGGTCAGGCCCAGCGCCACCGCCAGCGGCATGCCGTGGACGTTGCCGCTGGGCGAGGAGTTGGGGGCGTTGATGTCGGTGTGCGCGTCCAGCCAGACCACCCCGCCGGGTCCCTCGTGCGCCCTGGCCAGGCCGCCCAGCGTGCCGATCGCGATCGAGTGGTCGCCGCCCAGCACGAGCGGGAACTCGCCGTCGGTGACGGCCGCGGCGACGTGATCGGCCAGGTCCTCGCAGGTGCGGCGGATGGCGCCCCAGTAGCGGGCCGACGGATCGCCCTCGTCCAGCGCCTCGACCATCCCCGTGCTGACGTTGCCGTGGTCGTGCACGGTGTAGCCGAGGCCGGCGACTCGCTCGCCCAGTTGCGCGTAGCGGATCGCCGACGGGCCCATGTCGACGCCGCGGCGTCCCGCGCCGAGGTCGAGCGCGGCCCCGATCACGCCGACCGGCGACCGGTCGCCCCGCGATGACGGTTCAGCGGTCACGAGACGCGAACACTACAGGCCGTGCGCCCGCGGGGACGATCACCCCCTAAAGGGTTATCGACCGGCGGCCGATAACGCAACGAACCTTTGAACCAGGCATCCCCCCGCCGCTCCAGGAGGCACGTACACATGGTCGATCCGGCGAGCATCCGCAACGCCTCATTCACGCTCACGCCCACCGGGTACAACCCTGAGGAGGTCGACCGCTACCTCGGCGAGCTGGCCGACGATCTCGGCGCCGCCGATCCCGGCGACGTCCGCAACGCGTCGTTCTCGCTGACGCCCACCGGGTACAACCCGGAGGAGGTCGACGAGTACCTGAGCCAGGTCGCAGATGCGCTGGCGGCCGGGCCCGTCACGCTCGCGGTCGAGGAGCATCCCGCCCAGCCGTTCGC
>DATLLX010000202.1:0-11125 GCA_035537595.1 Gaiellales bacterium
AGGTCGCCCAGGTGCGCCGTGCGCACGTCGCCCCGGGCATGCACCACCTCGCCGGCCCGCACCATCCGCTGGCGCAGGGTGGCCGCCACGAACTCCGGTGTCAGGTAGCGAAGGGCGGCGGCGCTGGGGATGGCGATGATCTCGCTCTGCTCGCGCGTGCGCACGGTGAATGCCGGCGCCCGGCCGGAGAGCAGCGACGGGTGCCCGAACAGCTCTCCGGGCTGGAGCACGGCCACCACCTCGTCGTCGTGCACGAGCTCCACCGCTCCCGAGCGGATCACGCGAAGCGCCGTGGCCGGAGCGCCGTCCTCGAGCAGGATGGTGTCGCCGGCCGCGAACGTCTCGGTGGTCGACGCCTGGGCGAGGCGCTCCAGGTCGGCGGCTTCGGCGCCCTGGAACGGCGCGAAGCGGCCGAGAAATTCGGCCAGTGCATCCACTGCCACAACGCTAGCGCGTTTCCGTGGATACTCACGCGATGCCCACCTCACGAACTCCCCGGCTCGAGCCCCGCGCCCTGCTCCGCGAACGCCTGATCGACGCCGTCGCCATCTCGGCCGACGGCGAGACCGTCGCCTACTCGGAGCGGACGGTGGTCGACGGCGCCGACCGCACCAGCATCTGGATCGTCCCCTTTCGCGGCGGCCGCCCGCGGCGGCTGACCCACGGCAAGTGGTCGGACGGCCGGCCCCGCTTCTCGCCCGACGGCCGGACGCTCGCGTTCTCCTCGACCCGCGAGAGCGAGGGGGAGGTGCCGCAGATCTGGCTGCTGCCGCTGGAGGGCGGCGAGCCGGCGCGGCTGACCCACTTCAAGCACGGGGTCTCGGAATTCGAGTGGATGCCCGGCGGCCGGTCGCTGGCTGTGATCGCCCACGACGACGAGTCGCCGGTGCTCCAGGGCGAGCGCGACAAGGGCACCCCCACCGTTCGCGTGCTGCGCCGGATCGACTGGCGGATGGACGGCGAGGGGCTGCTCGACCATCCGCGGCACGTGCATCTGGTCGCGCTGTCCGGGCGGGCACGGCGGCTGACGAAGGGCGACTGGTCGGCGTCGAATGTCCGCCCCCACCCGGACGGCCGGTCGATCGGCTTCATCGCCGATCGCACCGGGCAGCGGGACGTGGCGCCCAACGAGCAGGTGCACGTGGTCAGCCTGACCGGCCGCGTACGCCAGCGGTCGAACCTTCCCGGCCAGGTGTTCCGCTTCAGCTTCGACGCCGACGGCACGCCGGTGGCGGCGGCTCTGGGGCGCCGCCCGGCTCGCTCCCACAACCCGGTGATGACCTGGCGCGTGAACCCCGACGGCTCGGGGCTGGCGCTGACCGGCGGCCTCGACCGGTTCTCGGGCCAGGCGGAGTCCGACGACGAGCGGGTGACGGTGATCGCCGACGGCGGCGTCGAGGCGCCTCACCGGATCGCCGACGACGGCTCCGCGCAGATGCTGGTCGACAGGGAGCTGGCACCGGCCGCGGTGGCGCTGGCCACGGCGGGCGAGCGGGTGGCGGCCCTGATGACCCTGGGCCCTGTCTGCAACCCGGATGTGTATGCGCTCGAGCCGGGCCGCCCGCCCCGGCGCCTGACCCGGGTCGGAGAGACGTGGATGGGCCGCGCCCCACGCCCGGTCTACGAGGAGCTCGCGATCCCCGGCCCGGCCGGCCCGATCCAGACGTTCATGTTCTCCCCGCCCGGTGCGCGGAGCCGCCGGCTGCCCACGATCGTCGAGATCCACGGCGGCCCCACCTGGGCCTGGTCGCCCTCACCGTCCCGCGACGCCATGCTGTGGGTCGCGGCCGGCTACCGGGTGGTGCGGCCGAACATCCGCGGCTCCTACCAGCAGGGAGCGGCTTGGATCAAGGCGCTGGAGGGCCACTGGGGCCAGGTCGACGCGGAGGACGTGAACGCCGTGCTCGACCACCTGGTCGACCAGGGACTGTCCGATCCCGCCCGGCTGGGCGCGTACGGCAACTCCTACGGAGGCTTCATGGTCAACTGGCTGGTCGGCACCACGGACCGGCTGGCCGCAGCGGTGTCGTCGAACGGGGTCACGAACCAGGTGTCGGCCTATGCCAACTGCGACGTCGGCGCCATCTACAACGACCACGACGGCCTCGGCAGCCCGCTGTCTGCCCGAGGCGTCAACCTGCTCTGGCGGCAGTCGCCGCTGCGAAACGTGGCCGAGGTGCGGACTCCGCTCCTGATCCTGCAGGGCGAATCCGACCTGCGCTGCCCGCCGTCCGACAACGAGCAGCTGTTCGTGGCGCTGCGCATGCTGGGCCGCGAGGTCGAGTACTGCCTGTACCCGGAGAGCGCCCACGTGATGTCGTACACCGCCCGGCCGGACCGGCGCGTCGACCGGGCCGAGCGGATCCTGGGCTGGTTTCGCAGGCACATGCGGCCCTGAGCCGTCAGGGCTCGGGGCGGCCGGCGTCGCGGAGGATCCAGAACATCAGGGCCTCGTGCTCGCCGAGGTTCCGCCAGCCCGAGATCCTCGCGTGGTCGACCGTCAGCACCTCGCCCTCGCGCAGCACCGGCAGCCCGGTGCTCAGCGCCACCTCGACCAGGCCGGACGCGACCGCCACCATCTGGACGCCGGTGTGGGCGACGTCCGGGCTTCCCGACTGGGCGGGCTGCAGCCGGACGAGGTACGCGCGAAGCCCGACCCGGGGGTCGTCGAGCAGCGGCAGCGGACGGTTGTCGCCCCGGCGCGTGGGGTCATGACGGCGGGCCAGCCGGTATCCGGGCCGGGTCTGGCCGCGGATCAGGTCGTCCATCGAGATGCCCAGCTTGGCCGTCAGGTCGAGCAGCGTCTCGAACGCCAGGCCGCGGCGGCCGAGCTCGGCCTGCGACACGGCGCTGGGGGAGATGCCCGCCAGCTGGGCCAGCTCGGTCTGGGTGAGGCCGCGCTCGCTGCGCACCGACCGCAGGGCGGCGCCCAGCCGCGTGATCATGGGGGCATCCTTGAGCACCGGCACGCCGTCCTCGAGCTGGTAGCGGAGCACCGTCCCCTCGACCCGCGGCGGCCGGCCCTCGGCCTTGGCGATCCGCACCCTGTCGGGCGTGACGGAGATCACGCATTGGGCGACCGATTCCACCCCCCGCCGCACGGCGGCAGGCAGCCGCCGGCCCATCGACCAGTACGCGACGGCGCCCAGGTCGAGCAGCAAGGGGCAGCAGCGGGTGTAGAACCGGCGGGCGACGTCGGCGCCCCAGGCTGCGGCCATCCCCTCCAGCGAGTCGAACAGCAGCAGGTCGCGCTCGAACCGCCGGCAGCGCTGGCGGATGGCGGCCAGCAGGTCGGTCGGCCGTGCGAACTCGGCGCCCGGCCGGGCGTCGATCACCTCCAGCGCCGGGTACAGCTCGCGGATCGACTCCGGCGAGCGGTCGAGGGTGATGTAGCCGGCGTAGTGGTAGCCCTCGGTGTCGTGCGACACGGCGCGGTAGAACGGCTCAACGGAGCTCGAGCCGTCGGGCTCCCAGACCACGTTGTCTCCCCAGTAGACGCCGCCCAGCACGGCGTCCAGCTCCGGCAGGCCGCTGGTGGCGGCCCATGAGGGAGGGCTCAGCTCAGGCACTCAGCCGAGCGTACACCCGGGGCCAGCCATCCCGGCGCCACTCTAGAGCCCGGCGTAGGCCTCCACCGCCCGCTCGCGCGCCCGGGTGGCCCTGGCCAGCGCCGGCCGCAGCCGCTCCAGGTGGGCGGCGACCACCGCGTGCGGCGACAGCAGGCTGGCGTTGAGCTGGGCCAGCGTGGCCGCCGACCGGGCCGCGGCCTCGGCCAGCAGCGAACCGGCCAGAGCGTCGCCCTCCAGGTTCCGGTTCCCGGTCTCGGCCACGTCGGCGGCCATCGTCGCCACCTCCGACGCCAGCTCGAGCACCCGCATGGGCACGGCGATGGCGCCGGCCACGGCGTCGTCCAGCAGGCGATGCCGCTCGTCGCCGGGCTCGGCGCGCAGCGCGGCCAGCACCTCGCCGTAGGCCTCGCCGTCGGCGTGAGCGAGCGCCGCCACCTCCTCGCGCACCTCAGCCGCCCGCCGGTTGATCCGCTCCAGCCCGTGCGCGGAGGCGAACGACGTGGCCATCTCGACCAGGCCGGCGGCCATGGCGCAGGTCAGCGCCGCAGCCGCTCCCCCGCCGGGAGCCGGGGAGCGGGCCGCAAGGCTGTCCAGGAACGCCTGGACGGTGCTTTCCAGATACGGATCGGTGCGGGTGCTAGAAGAGACCGACGGTCTTCCCGTTCTCGTCGATGTCGACGTTGAAGCCGGCCGGCGTCTTGCCCAGGCCCGGCATCTGCATGATGTCGCCGCACAGGGCGGTCAGGAAACCGGCGCCGGTGTAGGGCCGGATGTCGCGCACCGGGATCCGGTAGCCGGTGGGGGCGTTGGCGAGCGCCGGATCCGCCGACAGCGAGAGGTGCGTCTTGGCCATGCAGATCGAGAGGCCGCTCAGCCCGTCCCGGGTGAACTGCTCGATCTTCTGCCGTGCCGCGGGCAGGAAGTCGACCCCCTCGGCCTGGTAGATGCGAGTGGCGATCTTCTCGATCTTGACGTCGATCGGATCCGAGTCCTCGTAGACGAAGGCGAAGTTGCTCGGCTGCTCGCAGGCATCGGCCACCGCCTCGGCCATCTCGGCCGCGCCGGCGCCACCCTCGGAGAAGCCCTCGTTCAGCACCGCGGCGTGCGCGCCGTATTCCATCGCCAGCTTCTGCACCAGCGCGACCTCGTCGTCGGTGTCGGTGGGGAAGCGGTTGGCGGCGACCACGCAGGGAACACCGAATGTCCTGGCGTTCTGGATGTGGCGCTCGAGGTTCTTGGCGCCCTCCTCGATCGCGCGCAGGCCCTCGGCGCCGGTCGCCTCGAACTGGCCGGCGTGATGCTTGAGCGCCTTCGCCGTGGCCACGATCACGACCGCGCTGGGCGCGAAGCCGCCCGCCCGGCACACGATGTCCATGAACTTCTCCATGCCCAGGTCGGAGCCGAATCCGGCCTCCGTGATCAAGTAGTCGCCCACCTTGCGGCCGACCAGGTCGGCGACGATCGAGCTGTTGCCGTGGGCGATGTTGCCGAACGGCCCGATGTGCATGAAGCAGGGCTGGCCCTCGAGGGTCTGGATCAGGTTCGGCTTGAGCGCATCCTTGAGCAGCACCGTCATGGCGCCCGCACAGCCCATCTGCTCGGCCGTGACCGGGTTGCCGTCCTGGTCGTAGCCGACCGTGATCGCTCCGATCCGCCGCCGCAGGTCGGACAGCGAGGTGGCCATGCCCATGATCGCCATGATCTCGGAGGCGGCAACGATGTCGAAGCCGGTCTCGCGAGGCAGCCCGTGCGTGGGGCCGCCCAGGCCGGAGACGATGTTCCGCAGGTGGCGGTCGTTCATGTCGAGCGCCCGGCGCCAGGTCACCCGGTGCGGGTCGATTCGCAGCTCGTTGCCGTAGAACATATGGCGGTCGACGAACGCCGCCAGCATGTTGTTCGCCGCCGCGACGGCGTGGAAGTCGCCGGTGAAGTGCAGGTTCAGATCCTCCATCGGCACGACCTGGGTGTAGCCGCCGCCTGCCGCGCCGCCCTTGATACCGAAGATCGGGCCCAGTGAGGGCTCCCGCAGGCACAGCACGGGCCGCTTGCCGATGTGGCCCAGGCCCTGGGTCAGGGACACCGAGGTGGTGGTCTTGCCCTCGCCCGCCTTGGTCGGCGTGATCGCCGAGACGCACACGATCTTGGCGTCCTTGGCGTCCTTCATGCGATCGATCACCGACAGGTCGACCTTCGCCTTGTAGCGGCCGTAGAGGTCGACCTCGTCCTCCTCCAGGCCCATCTCCCGGGCGATGTCCATGATCGGGCGCAGCGTCGCCTCCTGGGCGATCTCGAGGCTGCTCTTCATCTCAGTGGTGCTCATGCTCGGCGATACCCCCGGGTCAGTGTGAGACCGCCGCGGCCCCGCGCTCCGAGACGAGCTCGTCCTCGTAGAAGCGGGCAAGGCGGAACGGATGGATCAGATCGGGCGTGGTGCCCGTGCCGACGAGGTCGGCGAGCGTATACCCGACGATGGGCGAGGCCTTGAAGCCATACGTTCCCCAACCGGCGTCGATCACGAACCCTTCGACCTCGGTCAGGCCCATTATCGGGGAGTAATCAGGAGACACGTCGCACAACCCGGTCCACTGGCGAAGGATCTTGGCGTGGCCGAGCATCGGCAACAGCTCGATCATGTGCATCGCCAGGTCCTCGATGAACCGGAACGTCGACTTCGTCGAGTAGCCGGAGTAGGGCTCGATCTCGGAGCCCATCACGAACTCCCCGCGGTCGGACTGGCTGATGTAGATGTGCAGCGTGCCCGACACGATGATCTTGTCCAGCAGCGGCTTGACCGGCTCCGTCACGCAGGCCTGGAGGATGTGGGTGGTGATCGGCAGCGGCACGTCGACCATGTCACAGACCAGGGTGCTCCACCCGGCGACGCAGGAGATCACCGTGCCGCAGGCGATGCGGCCGCGGTTGGTCTGGACGCCGGTCACCCGGCCGTTCTCGACGTCGATCCCGGTCACCTCGGTGTACTGGTGGATCTCGACGCCCAGCCGGTCGGCCTCCTTGCCGTAGCCCCAGACCACGGCGTCGTGGCGGATGACGCCGCCCGGCGGGTGGTAGAGCGCGCCCAGGATCGGGAAGGTGGGGTGTTCGGACGTGTCGAGCTGCGGGCACAGCTCCTTCACCTCGTCGGGGGTGACCACCTTCGAGTCGACCCCCACCAGGCGGTTCACCTCGGCTCGCTCCATCATGGTGTTCAACGAGCGGTCGGAGTGAGCCAGCGTCAGGTGTCCGTGCTGGGAGAACAGCATGTTGAAGTTGAGCTCCTGCGACAGCTTCTCGTACAGCTTCACGCTCGCCTCGTAGAAACGAGAGCCCTCCGGGGTGAGGTAGTTCGACCGCACGATGGTCGTGTTGCGGCCGGAGGCGCCGGCGCCCATGTAGCTCTTGTCGAGCACTGCGATCCGCTTCAGCCCGTGGCGCTTGGCCAGGTAATAGGCGGTCGCCATGCCGTGCGCCCCGGCGCCGACGATCACCACGCCGGCCCAGGCGCAGGTCATGTCGGTGGCGCCGTACCCGATCCGCTCGCTGAGCGTCGCCACCCGGTCGTTCGCGCAGACGACCACGGCCCGGGTCTCGGTCAGCCGCAGCGTCCAGACGTCGTCGTGGAGGCTGGCCGTGCCCAGCTCGGCGTTGGCGGTCAGCTCGGCGATCCGCTGCCTGGTGCCCCGAATGTCGATCTTGCCGATCGGCGACACGTCGGCGATCCAGGCCCGGCCGGGACGCGCGTCATACGAGGCCACCCGCCATCCGTCGACCTCCTCGACGGTCGCGCCGGCGGCGATGTGGCTCCGTTCCATGGGCGTTCGCAGCAACGGCTCGTAGTCGCCGTCGCGGCGCACCGCCGCAGGTGACAGGAACGCAAACACGTCGCTCATGAACGCAACCTCTCTCCGTCGGGGTCGTAGAACGCCCTGTGCGTGACACTGGCCGGGATCGGCTCGCCGCCGGGATCGGAGATCGCGATCCTCGTACCCTCCTCGGACTTCGCCACCGGCACCCAGGCGATGCCGATCGACTGGCCCAGCCGCTCGGAGAAGCGGGAGCTGGTGATGCGGCCGCAGGGGTCGCCGTCATCGCCGATCACCTGCGAGCCCTCCACAGGCGTGCTGCCGTTCTGGCAGACGAACCCGACCAGCATGTTGCGGTCGCCCCGCCGCTTCATGTACTCGATGTGGTAGCGGCCGATCCAGTCGCTGTCCTTGTCCAGCTTGACGATCCAGGGCATGGCCGCCTCGAGCGGCGTCGACTCGGCATTGGTGTCCTGGCCGACGATCACGTGCATCTTCTCGAGCCGCAGCACGCGCTGGGGCTCGAGACCGAACGGCTGCACGCCGTGGTCGGCGCCGGCGGCCATCAGCATCTCCCACAGGTACTCGCCGGCGGCCGTCGGCAGGTGGATCTCGTAGCCCAGCTCGCCGACGAAGCCGATCCGCAGGATCAGGCAGGGGACGCCGGCGATCTCGGCGTGGCCGGCGCCCAGGTACGGGAACGCCTCGTTCGAGAGGTCGAAGCCGGTCAGCGGCTGCAGCGCCTCCCTGGCGCTGGGGCCGGCCAGGTTGAAGGCGGCGATGGCCGAGGTCACGTTGACGATCTGAACGTCCATCTTCCAGACCGCGTTCCACCACTTGAACCACTGCTCCATCGCGCCGGCGCCGGAGGAGGTGGTGGTCACGTAGTACTCCTGCTCCGACACCCGGGCCACGGTGCCGTCGTCGAGGATCGCGCCGTCGTCGCCGCAGACGATCCCGTAGCGCACGCGGGCCAGCTTCATGTCACCGAACCGGTTGGGATAGATGCGCTCCAGGAACCCGGCGGCATCCGGCCCGCGGACGATCAGCTTGCCCAGGGTGGAGACGTCGATCAGGCCCAGGGAGTCGTGCACGGCGGCCACCTCGCCGTCGGCCCGGCCGTAGTCGTACGGGCGCTTCCAGTCGCCGGCCCAGAGCATCCGGCCGCCGTGCTCGGCGTGCCAGTGATGGGTCGAGGTGCGCTTCACCGGCTCGTACCCGCGCGCGGCAAGGTGCGCGAAACTGGTCGGGTTGTGGGGCTGACGGGCAGTGGTCACGCCCACCTGCTGGGCGTCGGCATCCAGCCCCAGCCCGTCGGCGATCACCAGGCCCGAGTTGCGATGGCACATCCGGCCCTGGCAGGGGCCCATGGTGACCGTCGTGTACCGCTTCGAGAGCTCGAGGGAGCGGAACCCTTCCTCCAGCGAGAGCGAGATGTCCTTGGTTGTGACGTCCTCGCAGAAGCACACCACCTGCTTGCAGGAGCTGGCCGACTTGGATGGCACGGCGCCGCCCGCGCGGGCGGCGCCGGCGGCGGCGCCGACCACCCGAATGCCGTCCGGCACCCGGTCGGGCACGTAGCGCTGCTGGTCGCGGTCGAAGCGCAGGCTGCCGCCCGCCTGGCTGAGGAAGGCGGTGTTGCCGGCGCTGCCGCCGCTCATCACGACCAGGTCGGCGGCCAGCGTCCGCTTCTCGCCGCCCCGCTTCACGATCACGCCGCTGACCGCACCCCGGCCCTTGGCCTCCAGCGGGGAGAAGCCGGTCAGGTGCTCGATCTCGGCGTCCTCCAGCCGCTGATCCGCCGGCCCCTCGCGGGTGTCGGCAACCGCGACCACCTCGACGCCGGCCGCGGCCAGGTCGAGAGCGGCCAGAATCCCCTCCTCGCCCGAGGTGACCACGGCGGCCTCGTCGGCCGGCCGGATCCGGAACTGGTTCGCCAGCCGCCTGGCACCGCCGCCGAGCATGATGCCGGGCAGGTCGTTGTTGCCGAAGACCAGCGGCTGTTCGATCGCGCCGGTGGCCAGCACCAGCTCCGCGGCCCGGAACCGGTACATGGTGGTGCCCTGGAAGACCGGTACCAGCAGCCCCTCGTACACGCCGCCGGCATAGGCGGGCTGGAACAGCTCGACGCCGGCCGCCCGGGCGGCATCCGCCAGCTCCTGCCGGCGGGGATGGCCGTCGTGGCTCCAGGCCAGGCTTCCACCCAGCTGCAGCCCCTCCTCCACCAGCGCGGTGTGGCGCCCCGCCTGGGCAGCCTCGACGGCCGCCTCGAGGCCGGCCTCGCCGCCGCCGATGACCAGCGTGTCCACATGCCGGTGCACCTTCTCGTAACGGTCGGTACGCCGGTGGTCCTCGTCCAGCTTGCCCAGGCCGGCTGCGTTGCGCAGCACCTTCTCGTACAGCGGCCACAGCCGCCGCGGGCGGATGAACGTCTTGTAGTAGAAGCCGACCTGCATTCCGAACCCGGGTGTGGCCTGCCCGACCAGATGCAGCAGGTCGCGCTCGAGCGACGGCCAGGCGTTCAGGTGGGAGGACTCCATGCCCTGCGCCACCGGCGTCATGCACGCCCGCTTGGTCGGCTCCCCGTCCACCTGGCAGATGCAGTTCGGGCACTGGCCGGCCACGCACATCAGGCCCCGCCGGCGGTGATACTTGAACGACCGCGAGAACACGCGGACGCCGGCCGCATACAGCGCGGAGGCGATGGTGTCGCCCTCGTAACCGGTGTACTGCTCGCCCTCCCAGCTGAACGTGACCGTCCGGTTGCGGTTGATGGCCTCGCCTCGTCGCTCGACCAGCCGGCCGCTAGCCATCGGCGGCCTCCGACGCGGCGGCGGCGGTTGCCGGGCTCTCGCCGGCGCCGCCCAGCCCGCCGGCCCTGGCGACCTCGATCACGGTGTTGTCGCGCGTATCCCGCTCGGCCTGGAACCACTCCCGGCATCCGGAGGTGTGGAACCACCACTCCTTCTGCGGCCCCGCGACGTTGCGGCGGAAGTACAGGTACGAGAACAGCGCCCGTTCGTCCTCCGACGACGTCGAGCGGAAGGTGACCTCACCGCCGTAGCCATATTCGTCGACAGGGCGCGGCCCGCAGTTTGGACACGCGAGTAGGTAGCTAATGGTGCACCTTCTGGGTCGTTGGTTTGCCGTTGCTCGAGCCGGATGCTGCCATCGCCTCCACCACCGCTGCGGCAAACGCCTCCGGCCTGAACGCGAAGTTCGTGCCCACCAGCGGGATGTTGGTGATCGCCGAGGCCTCGATCGTCATCGCCCGCAGATCCTCGGGCTCGAGGTCGTGGACGTCGTTCTTCCCGCACGCGCGGGCGAACATCTGCAGCTCCTGCGTCATCGAGTTGAGGAAGCCCTCGACGCGGTCGGCCGCCTCGTCCACGGGCAGGCGGGCGATCAGCTCCTCGTCCTGGGTGGTGATGCCGACTGGGCAGAGGCCGGTGTGGCAGTGGTGACAGGCGCCCGGCTCGGTGCCCATCCGCCGGTAGTCCTCGGCGTACAGGTTGCGGTTGCAGTTGAGCGCGATCATCGCCGCCGTCCCGATCGACACGGCGTCCGCGCCCAGGGCGAGCGCCTTGGCCGCGTCGACGCCGTTCCTGATGCCGCCGGAGATGATCAGGTTGACCACGCCGTCCAGCTTCATCTCACGGATGGCGGTCACCGCCTCGACCACCGCCGCCAGGGTGGGGATGCCGGTGTGGTTCATCAGCGAGTCGGGCGAGGCACCGGTGCCGCCCTCCATGCCGT
>DATLLX010000203.1:0-9265 GCA_035537595.1 Gaiellales bacterium
CTGTCCCGTCGAGCTCGTCGATCTGCTCGAGGCGGTCGCCGTAGAGCAGGCAGAGCCTGGCGTCGAAGCCGCCGCCCGCCAGCTCGCGTGCGGTCTCCAGCGCAGCCGCGGCGATCTGCCGGCGGGAGGCCGCGGCCACCAGCGAGACGTTGCCGGACCGCAGCGCCCGCTCGCGCATCATCGACCGCTCCTGCTGGCGGACGAGCCCCGCCATCCGGGCCACGACCAGCAGGAAGAGCCCCACCGAGGCCGCGATCATGACCAGCATGTCGCTGTTGTCGTCGGCCGTCATCACCTGCACCACCGGGGCGACCAGGCAAGCGACCGTGAGCACGGCCAGGCGCGCGGGCGTCAGCCGGGTCTCGCGCTCGGGGGCCCGCTCCTCGAGCGAGCTCATCGACGGATGCAGCGCGGCGGCGCCCCACAGCAGGTAATACGCCATCCACCCCCAGTCCAGGTAGACCTGGTTGTTGTAGGTGCCGTTCAGGGTGAACAGGCCGTAGACGAAGTCGGTGACCAGCAGGGTGACGATGCTGCCCGACAGCAGGTAGAAGGCGGGCTGGCGCTTGCCGGTGTCTATGGCCAGCCGGAGCGCGCCGGCGAGCAGCAGGATGTCCATCACCGGGTAGGCGATCGAGACCAGCTTGACCATGATCGCCGAGTCGTCGTGCACATAGGGCGCGATCAGGAACACCCAGGAGACCACGCCCAGGCCGACGGTCAGGATCAGCGAGTCGATCAGCGTCGAGAAGTCGCGGCCCGCCGTGCGCTTGCGGGCGATCATGATGATGCCGATGAACAGCAGCGGGTAGAGGGTGACGTAGAAGGCGTCCCCCACCGACGGGAACGGCACCTCGCCGCCCAGCAGCCGCGGGTAGCTGTAGGTGTAGACGTCGCCCAGCGCGAACAGGAACTGCCCAGCCGAGAACAGCATCCAGGCCAGCGTCAGCCCCGGGGCGTTCAGGCGCGCGCCGACCAGGATGGCGATCCCCGACGAGATGCCGACCGCCGGTACGATCAGACCGTTGCCGGCCACCGGCGGCACCAGGTCGTAGAGCAGGCAGAGGATCAGGCCGGCACCCAGGTAGCCGAGCCAGAGGTGCTTTCGCATGTCCTCCATCAGGCCGCCCGCTCGCCGGCCTGCTGGAGCGGAAAGCGGTCGGCCAGCTCGGCCAGTGTCCGGTTCAGATGCTCGATCTCGGCGTCGGTGTTGGCAGCGGTCACCTGCACGCGGAATCCGACCTCGGACCGCGGCACCAGCGGGTAGGCGGCGAGCGTGACGTAGATGCCGCGGTCGAACAGGAACCGGCCGACATCGCCGATCAGCTCGTGCCGGGCCAGCGGCACCTCGATCACGGGGAAGCCCGAGCGGTTGGGCGTGTGGACGCCCAGCCGGGCCAGGTTCTCGAGCACGCGTGCGGTGCGGACGGCCACGTCGCGGCGAAGCTGGTCGCCGCGCTTCTCGTTGACCTCGAGGCCGGCCAGCACGGTCGCCAGCGACGCGACGGGTGAGGGGCCGGAATAGAGGTACGGAGGCGCGGCCACCTTGATCATGTCCTTGATCTCGGTGGGACAGGCGATGAACGCCAGCAGCGACGAATACGCCTTCGAGAATCCGGCCACCAGCACGAGGTTGTCGTAGCTCTCTCCGGCGTAGCGGACGAGGCTGTTGCCCCGCTTGCCGTAGGCGCACAGCTCGTCGGGGCCGCGCTCGCCGATGACGCCGAATCCGTGCGCGTCGTCGACGTAGAGCAGGGCGTCGTGCTCGCGGGCGATGCGGGCGAAGGCGGGCAGGTCGGGGGCGTTGCCGGTCATGCTGTTGACGCCGTCCATGCAGACCAGGCGCGGGGTGCCGCGCTCCTGCCTGAGCAGCCGCTCGAGGTCGGCCGGGTCCTCGAACTGGAACCGCCTCACGGTGGCCCCGTGCGATCGGGCCACCTGGCAGCCGTCGTAGATGGTCTTGTGGGCGCGGCTGTCGAGGAAGATCGTGCCGGCGCCGGCGAGCAGCGGGATCACCGACATGTGGATGTGGGTGATGGTGGGGAGCACGAGCGAGTCGTCCGCGCCCAGCAGGGCGGTCAGCCGCTCCTCGATCTGCTCGTACAGCACGGGGCTGCCCAGCAGCCGCGACCAGCTGGGGTGCGTGCCCCAGGCATCGAGATACGCGGGCACGGCCTCGATCACCTCGCGATCGAGATCGAGCCCCAGGTAGTTGCAGGAGGCGAAGTCGGCCAGCCAGTGATGGCCGATCCTGATCATGCGGCCGTCGACCTCGTCGATCACCGCATCGAGCATGGGATGGCTGGCCTTCAGATCGCGAAGGTCTGCGACGGCGGCCAGCCACCGATCGATCCAGCGATCGGCGGATGGGAGCCGGGTGGGAGGAGCGTTGCCGGGGCCCGCTTCGGGCGAGCGTGACCGGTCTCTCGGCCGAGAGTCCATAGAGGCGTCATCGGCGGTTCGTGCGTCACCCTTGAGAGGCATAAAGCCCCGTGCCGCCGCCGTGGTCGCCGCGCGATCGCCGCGGGTGGACACGGGTGTCTGACACCTTTGTTCACCCTCCTCTCTATCCTCGCCGCCATGCGGCGAGTCGGCGCGTACATCCGCGGTCTCAATCCGGAGCTCCCCCGCTCCGTGCAGATCCTCCAGGTGGGCGGCCTGCTGAACGCCCTGGGCAACGGCCTGGTGCTGCCGTTCCTGTTCATCTACCTGCACGAGGTGCGGGACATGTCCCCCGCGGTCAGCGGCCTGATCGTGGGCACCAACAGCGCTGTCAGCATCGTCGCCGGACCGGCATACGGCGCCCTGATCGACCGCATCGGCCCCCGCCGCACGCTGACCATCGCCCTAGGGCTGATGGCCTGCGGGTTCGCCAGCTACCCGCTGGTGCACGAGCCATGGCAGGGCTTCCTGGCCGCCGCGGTGGCCGGGCTGGGAAACGGCGGCTTCTGGCCCAGCCAGTCGACCCTGGTCGCCGGGCTGACGCCTCCGGAGCGGATGCATGCGGCGTTCGCGATGCAGCGGATCGTGATGAACCTGGGCATCGGGCTGGGCGTGGTGATCGGCGGCCTGATCGCCTCCACCTCCGCCCCCGGCAGCTTCACCCTGCTTTTCCTGGCAGACGCCTCGACGTTCGTCATCTTCGGCCTGGTGCTGCGGCTCGTCCCCGACCGCGGGCAGCCGCGCGAGCGGGAGCAGCCGGCCGGCGGGTTCGGCACCCTGCTCCGCCACCGGCCCTTCATGCTCGTGATCGCGCTCAACGTGGCATTCGTCACCGCGGGGATCGCCCAGTTCGAGATCTGGCCCGGGTACATGACGTCGGAGGCCGGCGTCAGCGAGCGCGGGGTGGCAATCGTCTTCGCCGTCAACACCGTCCTGATCGTGCTGGCGCAGCTGCCGGTGTCGCAGTGGCTGGAGGGCCGGCGGCGGATGCCCGCGATGCTCGGGGTCGGCCTGACCTGGGGCGCCGCCTGGCTGTCGGTGCCGCTGGTCGGCGCATCCGCAGACGGCGTGCTCGCGGCGGGCCTGTTCTGCATCGCCGGCATGGTGTTCGCGGTCGGCGAGTGTCTGCACGGCGCCGTGCAGGGACCGCTGGTGGTCGACCTCTCGGACGAGCGGCTGCTCGGCCGCTACATGGCGGTGTCGGCGCTGTCGTGGTCGGTCGGGTTCGCGGCCGGCCCCGCAATCGGCGGTTTCCTGCTCGGCGTGTCGCCGCCGCTGCTCTGGCTCGCGGCCGGGTCGGTCTGCGTGCTTGCCGGGCTCGCATCGGTGGCCATCGAGCCGCTGCTCCCCCGCTCGGTCCGGCGCACGGCGGGCGGACGGATGGCCGAGGCGTGAGGGGGCGTCGCCGCGCCGGCGCCGGCTCGTGGCGAAGCTAGCGGCCGCTGGCCGAGAAGTGCTGATAGTCGCGGGCGCCCGTCCACGACCCGCCCCAGCCCCAGCCCTGGCGGGCGAACAGCCGCACCACCGCGTCGCCAGCATGCACCATTCCCCGCCGGCGCAGCGAGCGGTCGGCGTACGGCCGCCCGTTGGGAGGCGAGACGTGCGAGCCGTCGACGTAGGGGTTCTCGACCGGGTTGAGGTCGATCGCCCGGCCGAACGCATGCTCCGACCAGCGGGACGTCCCGGCCACGAAGCGGCAGTTGAACGCGGACGTGTTGTCGGCCGCCATCGACCGGTGGTCATCCGCCCCGTAGGCGTCGACGAACCGCATCCGTCTGATCGGGTAAGTGCGATCGAACAGCCCTCGCATGACCGCCACCATCGACCGCACGGCGTCGCGGTGGACGACCAGCCGGCCTGTGTGCACGCGCCGGTCGAAGCCCCAGTGTGTGAGCCGGATCACCCGCAGGCGGCGCCAGCTGACCGGACACCCGCGATGCCACGAGTAGCGCAGCTCCTGGCGGGTGGCGGGCCGGATCGCCGCCCTGAACGCCGGGCCGGAGCCAGGTGGGTCGCCAGGCCGGGCCGGCGCCGGGGCGGGGATCCCCGAGATCGGCGCGCAGCCGAGGGCGACCAGCACGAGCAGCCCCACCCTGACTGTCATCCGCAGCCACATAGCAGCTGATCGTAAGCCACCCCAAGGACGCCGGCGTGCCACCATACGGGTGTACACGCGCCAACCGAAGGAGCAGGCATGGCCAGCGAGATCCCCACCTCAGAGGCGGAGTGGCGGGAGCGCCTCACCCCCGAGCAGTTCGACGTCCTTCGCAACAAGGGTACGGAACGGCCGTTCAGCGGCCGGTACGTTCACTCCAAGGAGTCCGGCATGTACCAGTGCGCGGCCTGCGGCGCCGACCTGTTCTCGTCCGACACGAAGTTCGAGTCCGGCACCGGCTGGCCCAGCTTCACCGAGCCGGCGAACCGGGAGAACGTCGATGTCCACGAGGACACCTCGCACGGGATGGTGCGAACCGAGGTCACCTGCAAGCGCTGCGGCGGACACCTGGGGCATGTCTTCCCCGACGGCCCGCGCGAGGCCGGCGGATTGCGCTACTGCATCAACTCGGCTGCGCTCAACCTGGCGCCGGAGGGCTCTCCGGCCGAGGCGGACTGACGCCGGTCACTCGCTGCCCGCCATCCGCCGGACGGCGGCGTCGATGCCCGCCCCCGCCTGCTCGACCGGCTCGACGTACAGCCTCGCCCAGGCCAGCCGGTCATCGCGCACGCCGAACACGATCACCCCGGCGATGTCGAGCGGGCTGGCGTCGGCGTGGGTGCCGGTCCACCGCCACTCCGTCCACAACGTCTCGCCGTCCCCGGCGCTGTCCAGCAGCTCGGCGTGGAAGTCGGGGACGCCGGCGAACACCGATGACCAGTTCTCCCGCACCTGCTCGCGGCCGGTGAACGCCCGGTCGGGATGGGCCGGCTGCTCGCTGCGGTAGCGCTCGTCGAACAGCCCCACGAACCGGTCGATGTCATGGTCGTTCATCGCCGACCGGAGGCGTTCGGCCATGTCGCCGTTCACGTCGCCTCCTCGACCCGGCTGAGGCGGGCCTCGACGCCTGCCAGAAATCCCTCCATCACCTCCGCATAGCGCTCGCCCTCCTCGAGATGGGCGACGTGAGAGCTGTGCTCGAAGATCTGCAGCATCGAGCCGGGGATGCCGGCCTGGATCGTCTGCGAGCAGGCCGGGGTGATCTCGTCGTAGAGGCCGCAGGTGATCAAAGTCGGCACGGTGATCCGAGCCAGGTCGGCGGTGCGGTCCCACTCCCGCAGCCTGCCGATGACGTCGAACTCGGTGGGGCCGTTCATCACCAGGTAGACCTGGTTTCCGTCCATCTGGTCAGCGCTTCGCTGGAACGCGTCCGGCCACGGGTCGAGCCGGCACAGATGCTGCCGGTAGAACTCCATTACGGCGGCCTGGTAGTCGGGGTGGTCGTACTCGCCCCGATCGCCCAGCTCCAGCAGCGTGCCCCGGGCCGGCTCGGGCATCGCCTCGATCAGGCCGCGGGCCTCGGCCATGAACTGGGGGATGCTGGCCGAGGTGCTGGCAAGCACCAGCGCAACGATGCCCTCCGGTCGCCGGCACATGTACTCGATCGCCAGCCAGCCGCCCCACGACTGGCCGAACAGGTGGGTGCGCTCGAGGCCGAGGGCATTCCTGACCTGGTCGAGCTCCTCGACCGAGCGGTCGACCGTCCACAGCGAGGGGTCGTCAGGCGCGTCCGAGCGCCCGCAGCCGAGCTGGTCGTAGACCACCACCGGCCGGTGCGCCGCCAGCCGCTCGGCCAACGGCTCGAGGTAGTCGTGCCCGGCGCCCGGCCCACCGTGAAGCATCAGCACCGGCGTCGCCGGCCCCTCCCCCAGCCGCCGGTACCAGACGTTGCCGCCGGTGACCGCCACGAACCCGGTGTCGTCCATTCGTCGACCTTTCCCCGTCGCCTGCGAGACGCATGCCACGCTACGCCATCGACCGGCCCGCTGTCGAGTTGGCCGCCCGGGCGATCCGGGTAGGCATCAAGCGGGATGTCCGCCACCGAGTTCCTGCCCGAGCGACGAGACCTCGAGAGCCTGCGCCGCGCCGCCGCCGGGTGCAAGGGCTGCGCCCTGTGGCGGGAAGCGACCCAGACCGTCTTCGGCGAGGGGCCGGCGGACGCGCCGATCATGCTGCTGGGCGAACAGCCGGGCGACCAGGAGGACCGGCAGGGCCGACCCTTCGTGGGCCCGGCCGGACGGCTGCTCGACCGCGCCCTGGAGTCGGCGAAGATCAGCCGCGACCAGGTCTACGCCACCAACTCGGTGAAGCACTTCAAGTGGGAGGCCCGCGGCAAGCGGCGGATCCACAAGACGCCGGGTCAGATCGAGATCGTCGCCTGCCAGCCGTGGTTCGCGGCCGAGCTGGAGGCGCTCGGCCCCCAGATCCTGGTGCTGCTGGGAGCCGTGGCCGCCAAGTCGGTGTTCGGCGGCAGCTTCCGGGTGACCCGCGAGCGGGGCGGGGTGATCGAATCGCCGGCCGGCGTGCCGGCACTCGCCACCGTGCATCCGTCCTCGGTGCTGCGAGCCCGCGACGCCGACCGTGAGCGGGCGATGGAGGAGCTCGTCCGCGACCTGCGGGTCGTGCAGGAGTGGGTGGCCGCCCGCCCGCGCTGATCGACGGGCGGGCGCCCGGTTCCGGCCGCTAGGAGTTCTTGCGGGCGGTGGCCTTGCCGCCCTTCCGCCCGGCCGCCTTCTTCTGGGCGGTCGTCCCGCCCTGGCTCGAGTCACCGCCGGAGCCGGACCGCTGTCCCCCGTGCTTGGAGGCGTCGGGCGAGTTGGCGATCTTCGCCGCCCGCTCCTTGGACATGCCCTTGTCCTTGAGCGCCTCGTATTGCTTCTCGTTCTTGACCGCCATACGCGCCTCCTTCAATCAGGGATCCAAGACCGAATACCCGGAGCGCGCAGTTTCATACGTGACAAGGCGAACGGAGCAGCCGGCCATGTTACGTATCAAGAACTCAGATGCTCGTGGGGCGGTGCGACGCCGCACCGCCCCACGAGAGGTACGCCTAGTGGGAGACGAGCTCCCCAGACATCCTGGTGGGCTTGGTCATCGACGGCAGGTTCGTGCGAACCCACTCCTCGGAGACCTTGTGTGACGCCTCGGCGTCGGCACGCGTCTGGAACACGCTGATCGATGCGACGGCGCTGTCCTTGTCGTCAGGCGTGATCAGCTCGAAGGAGACGAAGCCGTTCGACTTGGCCAGAATCGGGCGCAACTCGAGGTTCGCCTTCTTCGTGGCGGTCTCACGCGTGTTGGCGTCGAGACCTTCGTACTTGCGGATCAGGGCATACATGTCCTGCTCCCTTCCTTAGTAGATCCAGAGCGTCAGTCGCGTTGGTGTTCGTGCAGGCGGTTGCCCTGGGGGAACCGAGAGTACTGCGACCCTGCGGCGCTCGGAAGGTCGGGGGCCACGTGTCAGCGGTCATCGTCCCGACAGGAGCGCGCCATGGCAGTATGGCAGGCATTGGTGAATAACGCAAAGGGGAACGCAACTATAGTTTCCTGTCGGCACCGTAAACACGTGCCATGCCTGAGGAGTGCCAGCCCCCGCGGCGCAACGTTGACCGACGATCGGCACACCTTCTCGAAAGGGAGTGTGGGACGATGGCCCGTGCCGTGCCCGATTCCCGCTTCCAGCAGCTCACCGAGCACGTGGACTGGTTCACGCCCGACGACCGCACCGACCGTCCGGCGCTGGGCGCAGTGCACGGCAGGGACGCGACGCTGCTCGTCGAGGGCGGGGCCTCGGCGGCGCATCTGAGCGCCTTCCTGGCCGAGCTGGCAACCCGCGAGCGGCCACCGGTGACCGCGATCGCGCTCACACACTGGCACTGGGATCACAGCTTCGGATCCGCCGCGGCCGGCGCCCCGGTGCTGGCCCACCGCGACACCGCCGCCGAGCTCGCGGTGCAGGCCGGATACGACTGGTCGGACGAGGCGCTCGACGCCCGCGTTCGCGACGGTCGGGAGATCCCGTTCTGCGCCGAGATGATCCGGCTCGAGCTGCCGGACCGGTCGGGCCTGCGGATCGTCGTGCCCGACCAGATCGTCGATGCCGAGCGCCGCGTCGACCTGGGCGGCGCTGCCGCGGTGCTCGCCCATGTCGGCGGCGACCACTCGGCCGATTCCTGCGTCGTGCATGTGCCCGGAGACGATGTCCTGTTCCTCGGCGACTGCCTGTATCAGCGGCTGCATGCGCCGGAGCCGCTGCTCACGGTGGCGGGCGTGCGAGCGCTGCTGGACGCGCTGGAACGGTTCCCCGTGGCGGCCGCCGTGGAGGGGCACGGCGACGAGGTGCTCGACGCGACGGCCTACGCGGCCCGGCTGAACGAGCTGCGCCAGGCCGCCGACCTGGTCGACGCGCGCGGCCCGGCGGCGGTGGACGATGCCGCCGACGACCCGGAGCTTCGCGAGCTCGTGGAGTTCCTGCTGGTCGGGGCGGGAGCCCGCCAGTGATGCTGATACGGTTCGCGCCATGAGACCGACCACCGGCAGGCGGAGCACTCGTGGATGACGCCCGGGCACGCGAGCTGCTGGCCGCGGAGCGCAAGCGGATCGTCGACGAGGTGGGCTTCCTCGGCCTCGAGCAGGGCGACGACCTGTCCACCACCGACCTCGCCGATTCGGCCTCCGACCTGTACCAGAACGAGCTCGACAAGGGCCGGTTGGACGAGCTGAGGACGCGGCTGGCGGCGCTGGAACGGGCGGAGGAGCGGCTTCGTGAGGGTCGATTCGGCCTCTCGGTGGAGAGCGGTGAGCCGATCCCCGACGGCCGGCTCGAGG
>DATLLX010000204.1:0-2777 GCA_035537595.1 Gaiellales bacterium
CTGCTGGCTCTGTGCTTGTTCCTCGGTGGCGTCTACACACTCTATTTGGACCTTGCCCCGATCAACTGGCTCGCGATTGTCGCCTTCTCCGCGGGGGTCCCGAGGGTCATCGAATGGGCGACGGCGGTCGGCACCAAGCTCTTTCAGTCGCCCGCTCTGAGGCCGGCGCTTGTGCGGGGCGAAGCTGCGCGCCGCCGCTGGCGAGGCCAGAATATCGACAGATTAGCAGTAAGGGAGGACGGCATGCGTATTCGCGCATGGGCAATTGTGGTGGCCACATTGGTGGCGGGAGCGCCGAGCGCCGGCCGGGCGGCGGGATACATCACCGGGGTGCTGACCGACCCGCTTGAGGTCTACGCGAGCGACGGAAGTGGTCCGATTTACCGAGTCCCGGCCAGCGATATCACCGGCCCGATCCGCATCAGCGAAGAGATCGACGATATCTGGCTGGAGATCGTAGTCGAAGGAGAGTACTACCGTGTCCGCCGCGCGGATGTTCAGACGAGCCGGGTCAAGACCGCCGGCGGGACACCAATGGGGCCAGCGGCCGGCCAGGGAGCCCGGCTAGGCTTCGGCGGCAACTGACGGACCGGAAATCGCGAGGGCCATCCGCGCGACCAGTGCTGGTAGCTCCCGCAGTTCGTCGATCACCGCGTCAGCCCCCAGCTTGCGCGCCGGGGTCGCGGTATAGCCGAAGCTGACCAGCACGCAGGGTACACCGAGACCACGGGCGGCGAGCAGGTCGTTCCGGCTGTCGCCGACCATGACGGAGCGGCCGGGCGGGACCGAGAGGGCGTCCAGCACCGCGGCGAGGTGGCCCGGGTCTGGTTTGCGGACGCCCCCGAGCGCGTCACCTCCGATCACCGCGTGGAACGAGTCGCCCAGCCCGAGGGCGTCGAGCAGGCCGATTGTCGCCGCCTGGGGCTTGTTCGTGCACAGGCCGAGTCGCGCGTCCTTGGCGCAAAGTTCGGCGAGCACTGTAGCAGCTCCCGGGTAAAGCCGGCTGTGCCGGCACGGCACCTCGGCGTAGCGCAGGGTGAATCGGCGATGCAGGTCGTCCAGGTCTGCGGCGGCGACATGGCTCACCGCCCGCTCGATCAACACCCGTGCGCCGTCGCCGATCATGCTGCGCACGGCCGGCAGGTCGGGCACCGGGTGGCCCGTCTCGCCGAGCACGTCGGCCAGCACCGCATGGATATCGGCCGCGGTGTCGACCAGCGTGCCGTCGAGATCGAACACGACGGCGATCGGTACGTCGGGCAGGGCGGCAAGCTTCGGGTTGAGCACGCGCGCGAAATCGCTAATCTCGCTGTCGGCCGAGCCGACCGAACTTGCCCGATGGAGAAACCACAGGCATGGCCGCCAGTCTATCCGTCACCGTCCTCGCCGCCGGCAAGGGCACACGGATGCGCAATGCGTTGCCCAAGGTGTTGCATCCGCTCGCCGGCCGGGCGCTGCTCGAGCATGTGCTGGCCGTGGCCGCCGAGCTCGCACCGGCTCGCACCCTGCTCGTGCTGGGCGACGACATGGACGAGGTCGCGCGTATCGCCGCCCGCTCGGCGCTGATGCCTGCGATCGTCGTCCAGGACCCGCCACTCGGTACCGGGCATGCGCTTCGTACCTGCGCCCCGCTTCTGCCGTCCGAGGGGACGGTGCTGGTCCTGTTCGGCGACACTCCACTGATCGAGGCCGAAACGCTGCGCGCGCTCCTGGCGGCACGCGAGACCACCGATGCCGCGGTCACGGTACTCGGCATGCGTCCGGCCGATCCCGCTGGATATGGCCGGCTGCGGACCGAGGGGGGGCGGCTCCTGGCGGTGGTCGAGGATGCCGACGCGGATTCCGACCTCAAGGCGAGCGCCGCCTGCAACTCCGGGGTGATGGCGTTCGACGCGGCCCGGTTGTCGGTGCTGCTCGACGCGCTGCCGCTGCACCCGGCGAGCGGCGAGTACTATCTGACGGATGCCGTGGCGCTCGCCACGGAGCACGGGTGGGCCTGCGTCGCGGTGGATGGCCCGGCGGAGGAGGCCCAAGGGGTGAACTCCCAGGCGCAGCTCGCTCAAGCCGCAGAGGTGATCCAGGCCCGTCTGCGGCGGCGGCTGCTCGAGGCGGGAGTCGTCTTCCTCGCACCGGACACGGTGCAGCTGTCCTTCGACAGCGAGATCGGACCGGGGGCGGTGATCGAGCCCTATGTGGTACTCGGCCCGGGCGTGCGGATCGGTGCCGGCGCGCATGTCCACAGCTTCTCCTACCTCGAGCGCTCGACGGTCGCCGAGCGGGCGGAGATCGGCCCCTTCGCGCGCCTGCGGCCCGGTTCGCACATCGGCGAAGGGGCGAAGGTCGGCAATTTCGTCGAGACCAAGAACACAACATTGGGGCCGGGCGCCAAGGCGAGCCATCTCAGCTATCTCGGCGACACCAGCATCGGTGCTGCGGCCAACATCGGCGCCGGCACGATCACCTGCAACTATGACGGTTTCGGCAAGTACCAGACGCAGATTGGCGCCGGTGCGTTCATCGGCTCGAACACCGCCCTCGTCGCACCGGTGTCGGTCGGCGACGGCGCCATCATCGCCGCCGGCAGCACGATCACCGACGACGTTCCCGCTGACGGGTTCGCGGTCGCGAGGGCGCGCCAGGAAACACGCGCGGAGCGCGCGAAGCAGCTTCGCGAAAAGCTTCGTCGCCGAAAGGGGGCCTGACCGTGGCCTCGGGCAGATCTGGGTCCTGGGTGAGCCGGCTCGTGGCTAGCCTCGTGCTCGCGGGCACGCTTGCGA
>DATLLX010000205.1:0-2022 GCA_035537595.1 Gaiellales bacterium
GCAGGGTCCCCGGCTTGGTCGGCCGCAGCACCTGCCCGTCCCGCACCACCAGCGGCGGGGGATTGCCCGCGGAGGCCAGCACCAGCTCGACCAGCCCGCCCGGCCGGCGGGTGCCGTACCCGTAGACGACCGTGCAGAACCGGCTTTCCTCCAGCCGGCGCAGGATGCCGTCGTTGGCGGCCACCAGCACCACCTCGGGATCGGGCCGGGGCGCGACCAGCGACGCCGTGCGGATCGTATGGCGGGTCAGCGCGGTGACGGCGGCGGCCGGCGCGCCCTTGCCACAGACGTCGCCGATGCAGAACCCGAACCGTTCGTCGTCGATCCGCCACAGGTCGTAGAAGTCGCCGCCCACCTCGTTGCCCTGGCCGGCGGCGTTGTAGCGGGTGGCCACCTCGACGCCGGCCACGTCGGGCAGCCGGGCCGGCAGCAGGCTGCGCTGCAGCGTGCGCGCGATCGCCGCCTGCTCGGAGTACAGCCGGGCGTTGTCGATGGCGAGGCCGGAGCGGGCGCCCAGGTCCTCGGCGAGCAGCAGATCGGCTTGCGTGTAGCGGCGGTTCGACTCCGCCTGCACCAGCGAGATGGCGCCGAACGTCCTGCCCCGGGCCGACAGCGGAGCGGTGATCGCGCTCCGCAGCTTGAGTTCGTACAGCAGCTCACGCAGCTCCTCGTCGGGCACCGCATCGGCGATCAGCTGCTCCGAGATGATCGGGATGAACTCGCTCTGGCCGGTGCGGATCACGTGGGGCGCGCCCTGCGCGGCGTTGGGGTCGGGCGGCAGCTTCTCCTGCAGGTCGCGGGCGAACTTGACCTTCTCGGGATCGCGGTGGGCGACGGCGACGTTGCGCAGGCCGCCCTCGTCGGAGACCGTGATCGAGCACCAGTCGGCCAGCCTTGGGACGACCAGCTCGGCCAGCCGCTGCAGGGTCTCCTCGTACGCCAGCGAGGATGACAGCAGCCGGCTGGCCTCGGACAGGAACTCCAGCCGGGCGGTGGCCTCGCGGTGCTCGGTGAGGTCGTACAGCGTGACCACGGCGGCCAGCACCTCGCCCGCGGAGTCGCGGATCGGCGCGGCCGACGCGCTCAGCCAGGTGACCTGGCGGTCGATGTGCTCGACCCGGATCTCCTCGCGGTCGATGATCTCGCCCTCGAGCGCGCGATGCAGCGGCCCGGCGTCGTCGGCCGAGCGCGGCCCGGCGGTCGCCGCCTGAGGCCACAGCCGGTTGGCCACGTCGTTTCGGATGCTGATGGTGCCGTCGGGCTCGGCGATCATCACACCCACCGGAAGCCGCTCGAGCAGCGTCGTGAGCCGTGCCCGCTCGGACTCGGCGTTGCGGTACAGGCGAGCGTTGAACAGGGCGGCGCCGGCACGGCGGCCGAACTCCACGGCCACGTCGAGATCGTCCTTGACGAATCGCCGGTCGCCGTCGGTGACGACCAGCGACATCGCCCCCAGCACGCCCTCCGGCGAGGACAGCGGGACGATCATCGACGAGCGGACGCCGGCGCCGGCCGTGGTCTCGGCGTGGGCCGGGCTGATGGCCGCGGCGGCCCGCCGCACTGACTCGGGATCGCCCATCAGCACCGGGTGGCCGGTCTCGACAACCGCGTAGACCGGGCTCTTGCGGGAGGCTCCCAGCAGCTCCATGCGCTGGATGAGCTCGCTGCCGGCGGCGCCGCCGGCGACCACCGTCCGCCGCAGCTCGCCGTTCTCCAGCACATCGACAACGCAGTAGTCGGCCATCGTCTTTGTCGCCAGCTCCGCCAGCACCTGGAGCGCCCGCCGCTCGTCGAGTGTCTCGGTGAGCTCGCCGCTGGCCTCCGCGATCAGCCCCAGCCGCCGCCGCGCATCGTCCGCGGTCTGCCGCGACCAGGACTCGCCGGTGATCAGCAGCGACGCGAACCCCGCCACCAGCAGGAAGGCGATGGTCGAGCCGATGATCGTGCCGTCGTCGATGGCGAAGGTGTGGTACGGCGGGGCGAAGTAATAGGCCATCAGCGCCGCCGTACCACACCTTCGCC
>DATLLX010000206.1:0-2507 GCA_035537595.1 Gaiellales bacterium
TTCCTCAAGGTCGGATTCGCCGGCGTATCGCGGGCGGAGCAGGTTGCAGCCGTCCTTCGGCGGGCCGTGGATCGCGCTCGCGAGCTCGGCCCGTCGGTCAGGGTGATCGCCGCGTCGAACGCCGACTGCGATCGGGCCCGGACCTTGTCGCACGAGAGCATCCTCGACGCCGCCATCGGCGTCGGCGCCGCAGGAGTCTTGATCGATACCTGGATCAAGGACGGCCGCGGGTTGCTGCGGCACCTGTCCCTGGCTGCGCTGGCCGCCTGGGTCATCCGGGCGCGACGCGCCAATCTGCTGACGGCACTGGCGGGGAGCCTCACTGCGGACGACCTCGCGATCCTGCGGGATGTCGAGCCGGACGTCGTCGGCATCCGGGGCGCCGCCTGCCGGGGTGGCCGCTCCGGGACGCTCGATCCCCACAGCCTGCAGTGGCTCCGGGCGACCCTAGACCAGGTAGCTGGGCCGTTTGGCCTACCCTCCTCCGGTCGCGAATTGCCAGACCCAGACGTTCATTTGTCGCCGCTCCGACGCTAACGACGCAATCGTTGACGGGCACGGGAGTTGCCACCGAAGCGCGGGGGCGACTTCGGTCGCGGCCCCGTGGGTCTGACCCCCGAACTCGTGCCTGGAAAATTTCGTGACCCTACAGCCCCGGCCACTGAGGTCCAGGTTCGGTCGCCGTCTGCTCGTGCTGTTCGTCGGCTGTGCGGTCGTCCCGATCGCGCTGGTCGCGTCGGTCTCCTACCGCCACGTCACCCGCTATCTCGAAGCCCAGAGCAGTAGCCGCCTCGATCACGCTTCGGAGGCGCTGGCCCAGGCCATGTTCGAGCGGCTGCTCCTGCTCGACGCCACGCTGAAAAACATCCCTCCTCGCGCGGTCGCGCAGCTCCGCGAGGCCGGCACGCCACCGCCGATCCGGCCGGAGCCTGCCCCACAGATCCGGAATCAGCGCCGGAGTGGACCACCCAGCCGACTCGGGAGCGAGCGCCACCCCGACCTCGACGCCAACCGGCTGTTGAGCACCGGCCTCGACCTCCTGGCGAGCCGGCGCTTCGTCGCCCTCGAATTCGTGGCGGACGACGGCCGGCGCACGCCGGTGTTCGGCCAGATGGCGGCGCGGCCGCCGTTGGGCACCGCCGAGCGGGACGATCTCGCGGCCGGCCTTCCCCTGATCGTCACCCGGCCCACGCCGCGGGGCGACCGTCTGGTGTATCTCCTCCGTCGGATCGGCCGGCCGGGTGAGTCGGAAGGGCTGCTGGTCGGGGAGATCAGGCCGGAGTTTCTCTGGGGCTCGCTGGATCTCGGCCTGCCGTCGCGCGACACCCGCATCACCATCCGGGACGATTCGGGACATCTGCTGTTCGCGTCGACCGCCGCGCAGGCCGGCTGGGAGCCTGACGCCGAGCTGGCGGCATTCGCTCCGGCGAAACCGACGCCGGGGAGCGATCCGTACATCTCGTCCACCCAGGTGATCTACCTGGATGAAGTCTTCTCCGGGCCGGTCTGGAGCCTCGTGCTCGGCCAATCGCGGGAAGACGTGCTCGGCCCGATGGTGAGCTTTACCCGCATGTTCCTGCTCCTCGTGATACTGGCGAGCGTGCTGGTGCTGATCGTGAGCAACGACCAGATCCGACGCAGCCTGGCCCCTCTGCAGGCGCTCCAACAGGGCACCCGGCGCATCGCCGAGCGCGACTTCGCCAGCCGGGTCACGGTGCGGAGCGGGGACGAGCTGGAGGAGCTGGCCGAGTCGTTCAACGCGATGGCGGGGCGGCTCGACCGCCAGTTTCAGGCGCTGTCCACTGCCGCGGAGATCGACCGGGCGGTGCTCGCCGCGACCGATACCGACGAGATCGTAGGCACGCTGCTCTGCCGGATGCCCGACATCTACCCCTGCGACATCGTCGGTGTGATCCTGATGGCCCCGGACGGTGCCAAGTCCCTCCCCGCCGTGACGGTTGACTACGCCGGCAACGTCCGCCACGACTCCCGGGTGGATCTCCACGCGGCGGATGTCCAGGATCTGCTCGAAGGGCCGGAAGTCAGACTGGTGCAGCGCACCGAGGACGATCCCCTGCCCGCCTACCTGGCGCCCCTGGGTGCGCTGGGGGCCGCTTCCTTCTGCGTCCTCCCGCTCCGCTACCAGCACCAGCTGGTCGGCGTCGTGGCGCTGGGCGACCGCGGCGTGCGACCGGCCGACGACGACGAGCGGATCCAGGCCCGCCGGGTGGCCGACCAGGTCGTCATCGCGCTGGCCAACGCGCGGATGCTGCAGCAGGTACGCACCCTCGCCTACGTCGACAGCCTGACCGGCCTGCCCAACCGGCTGTCCTACAAGGATCGGCTGGCGCAGTCGCTGGAGGACGCCAGCCGGCCGTGGCGGCTGGTGGCTGCGTTGTTCATCGACCTCGATCACTTCAGCCGCATCAACGACACGCTCGGTCACGAGGCGGGCGACTACCTCCTGCAGCAGGTCGCAGGGCGGCTCCGTGCGTCGTGCCGGGAGC
>DATLLX010000207.1:0-2447 GCA_035537595.1 Gaiellales bacterium
TCCGTGACGTGTGGCCCAGATCTCGGCGTGGCTATGGGACAGGCTGCTCCCGCACGCTCAGTCCCCCACCGTACACAAACGGCGAGCTGCGAGATCGAACGACGCGACCCCCTCGGCGGCCTCATCCAGGAGTAAGGTCTACGAACCCCGCCCGGGCTGCCTGCACGAACTGCTCACCCCGGTGATGACCACGCTGTACGAGCGCTCGCGCGAGACGGTGCACCTCGGGGTGCTCCTGGACGGCGAAGTCGCGCTCCTGGGCCGGCTGCACGGGCGGCGCACCGCACCGCACATCCTGCGACTCGGCTCGAGATTCCTCGCCCACTGCAGCGCGATGGGCAAGGCGATGCTCGCCCACGACGTCGATGCGACCGAGGCGCTCCTCGCCCGCGGACTTGCGCCGCGCGCTGCCAACACCATCGTCGACGCGACCGAGTTCCGGCAGGAGCTGCGGCGCATCCGCGAGCGCGGCATCGCGATCAGCGATCAGGAAGCGCGCGCCCAGCTGAGCTGCGTCGCGATCGCACTGCTTGATGAGACTCGCCGGCCCGTCGCCACTCTGGCGATCAGCGGGCCAACGAGCGGATTCGACGTCCGCCGGCAGGCGGCGCTGCTCCGCGGCGTCGCGGCCGAGGCCGAACGCCGGATCCGATACGCAGCCCATGCCGAACGGCGAGCCAGCTGACGCTCGGTGCGAGGAAGCCAGCCGCGGATAGCCAACATCCGGCGGGACCAATGACGCCCCTGCACGTTCGTGAGATCGGCGAGGGCCCCCGAGTCGTCCTTGTCCACGGGGCGATGCTCAACGCCGCACGCACCTGGTCGGCCCAAGAGGAGCTCGTTGAGCGGTGGCGGCTGATCCTGCCCGATCGCCGTGGTTTCGCCCCCAACCCTCCGGATGACCCCTCCGACTTCGAGCGCGACGCCGACGATCTCGTCGACTTTGCTCGCACCGACTGCGCACCTGGTCGGCCACTCCTATGGCGCGGTCGTGGCCTTGCTGATGGCCGCCGCCGCACCCGACACGGTGCAATCGCTGACCGTGGTTGAACCCCCGGTCCGTCAGCCCGCCCGAGGAGTGGCAGAAGTCGAAGACGCGATCGCGCGGCACGAAGAACTGGTGCGGCTCGACGACCCAGACCCCGTGTACCGGGGCATGCTCCGGGCACGCGGCGCGCCCGAGCCTCGACGTTCGATCACAGAGCTCGAGCGCCAGCCACGTTCGACTGCTGATCGGCGAACGGCGTCCGTGGGCGGCGAAGCTGCCACTCGACACGCTGCGGTCGGCGCGGATCCCCTGCTTGATCCTCACCAGCGGACACGACCCGGTCTTCGAGCTGGTGGCCGACCGGCTCGGTGAGCAGTTGGGGCCGGTCGTGACCCGGACGATCCACCGCGGCGCCGGACACGCCGTGCAGCGCGCGCCGGAATTCAACGAGACGGTCGAGCGGTTCTGGCGCGCAGCCCGTCAACGGCGTTGAAGCGATGTTGAGCGGGGACGAGGACTGGCGCCAGCGAACGGGCCGCTGACGCGATCTGCGGCGCGCGGACCAGCACCGCCTGTCCCTGGTCGCCGTCCAGGGTTGTGGGCGGCGAGCAGCAACGCGCCTAGCACATTCTTGTTGCCGGTGCTGGGCGACCAGCCGGCGACGATGACCTCCGCGGTGTGGCGGATCGGGTTTTGATCCTTGCCCGTGATCGGCGGCCGGGCTGATAGGTCGAGACCAGTCGTTTCGCGACCACACCCTCCAGGCTTTGCTGTCTGACCGCGGCCAGGACAACGTCGCCGGTGATGTCGGTGAAGTTGACCGGCACCCGCAGGCCGGGCCGGTCGAGTGCTAGTTCGTCCAGTAGCTCACGCCGCATGCCGTAGGACAGCTCCAGCAGTGAGAGCACGTCGAACACGACGTAGTGCACCGCCAGGCGCGCATTCGCACGCGCAGGGTGCACCCCTCACGATGCGGAGGGGTAGCCGCCGGTTGCCGCGGTGAGAGTGTCGGCGGCGACCGGCAGCGCGCGGTGGTGTTGACCGCAGCGGCCCAACTCGTGGCGGCCAGCTCGGTCAGGGCCGCGATCCAGCGTTGCTGCAGGGCGTCGAGCAGGCGCGCTTCGAGTTCGGGAGCGACGCAACTGTAGACGTGCTGGATCTTGTCGGGGATGCGGTGACCCAGCCGGCGAGCTTGCCCGACTTCGGGGATCTGGTCGGCGATCAGCCAGGTCTTATGGCTGTGCCGCAGCCCGTGGAAGGTCAGCCCCGGCGCAGCGGGCGCCAGCACGACCGCGGGGCGGGGGTGGTGGCTGGTGCCGTCGACGGCCGGGCGCACGGCGCGGCGGGAGAAGTTCGAGCGGCGCCAGAACGTCCCGCCGCGGTCGGTGAACACCTGCTCGTGGCGGTGGGTGGCCGATCCAACGCCAGTCCGGCCGGCTGCTATCGCACGCTGCAACAC
>DATLLX010000208.1:0-3573 GCA_035537595.1 Gaiellales bacterium
CTGCGGGACGCCGCTGCAGACCTGGCCGCGCGGACGCCCATCGTCGGCGTGGCCGGTGGCGACGGATCGGTCAACGCCGTGGCAAACGGCGTCGTCGGCACCGACGCAGCGCTGGCGGTGCTTCCGCTGGGGACGCTCAACCACCTGGCCCGCGACCTCGGAGTGCCGGACGACCTGGACGGCGCCGTCGCCCTGCTGCGGGACGGCCCGACACGGCGGATCGACGTCGGCGAGGTCAACGGCCGGGTGTTTCTCAACAACTCGTCGATCGGCCTCTACCCCGAGGCGGTACGCGAACGGGACGCCGCCGAGCGGCGCGGCGCATCCAGGTGGCCGGCCATGGCGATCGCGACCGTGCGCGCCCTGCGCCGGTATCCGCTGCTCGACGTGCGCATCGAGGCCGGCGAGACGCTGCGGGCATGCAGCACGCCGCTGGTGTTCGTCGGCAACAACCGCTACGACCTGTCGATGGCCGGCGCCGGCGGCCGGGAGCGCCTGGACGGCGGTCACCTCGTCATCTACGCCGCCCGCGACCCGGGGCGGATGGGGCTGCTGCGGCTGGCATGGTGGGCGGTCCGGGGGAGGCTCGAGCGCCATCCGGAGGTGGAGTTCGCAAGTGCCGCCGCAGCTACCGTCGGGAGCAGGCGGCCGGCGCTGGACGTCGCCGTGGACGGCGAGGTGATGCGGCTGGACACGCCGCTCCGCTACAGGATACGGCCCGCCGTGCTCGAGGTGGTGGCACCGCCGTGAACGCCATCGCCCACCTCTCCGACCTCCACTTCGGCACGGAGGATCCCGCGCTCGTGCGCCGGCTGCTGGTCGAGCTCGGCGAGCTCCAGCCGCGGCTGACCGTGATCAGCGGCGACCTCACCCAGCGTGCACGGCGAGCGCAGTTCGCGGCCGCCCGCAGGTTCGTCGACGTTCTGCCGGCTCCGGTGCTGGTGGTTCCGGGCAACCACGACATCCCGCTGTGGGACGTCACCAGACGGATCGTCTCCCCGCTGGGCCGGTACCGGTCGTACATCACGCCCGACCTGTGCCCGTTCCACCGCGACGGCGAGCTCGCCGTGCTGGGCCTGAACACCACCCGCCCGGCCCGCTGGAAGGAAGGAGAGATCTCACCGGCCCAGGCCGACCTGATCCGCGCCCGGCTGGGCGGCCTGGAGGACGGCCTGGTCAAGGTGGTGGTCACCCACCATCCGTTCATCCCCCCGCCGGATCAGCCCAGGCTGGCGGTTGTGGGAGGCCGGGCGACCGCCCTGGCCGCGCTGCGCGACGCGGGCGTCGACCTGCTGCTGTCCGGGCATCTGCACCTCGGCTACAGCGGGCTGCTCGACGAGCGGCCCGGCCTCCTGTCCGTGCAGGCAAGCACCGCGGTCTCGCGGCGTCGGCGCGGACAGCCCAACGGCTACAACGTGATCCACCTGGCGGCCGCCGGCGGGCCGGTGCTCGAGACGCGGCGGTGGGACGGCCGGGCGTTCCGGCCGGTCACCGTGCCGACTCTGCGCCACTCGCCGCGATGACAGCGACCAGCGCGTCGACCACCTGGGGGTGAAACTGGCTGCCCGAGCACCGGCGCAGCTCGGCCACAGCCTCGGGCACGGTCATCGCCTGGCGGTAGACGCGGTCGCTGGTCATGGCGTGGAACGCGTCGCAGGCCAGGAGGATCCGCGCTCCCACCGGGATCTCATCCCCGCGCAGCCGTCGCGGGTAGCCGCTGCCGTCCCAGTGCTCGTGACATGCCAGCACCAGCTCGCGGGCGCCGGCCAGAGCGGCAACCGGGGCGATGATCCGCGCTCCCAGGCTGGGATGCTGCTTCATCACCGCGAACTCGGCCTCGGTCAGCCGGCCGGGCTTGTTCAGGATCTCGCGGGGGATCCCGATCTTGCCGATGTCGTGCAGCGCGGCCGCGAACCGGATGTCGCGAATCTCCTCCGGGCTTCGGTTCATCCGCTCGGCCACCTCCGTGCACAGCCCGACCAGGGCCTGGGCATGGTCGTTGGTGTACTGGTCCATCAGGTCGAGGGCGTTGCCCAGCGCCTCCACGGTGGCCAGGAACGACGTCTCCAGCTCGTCGTACAGGCTGCGGTTGGTCATCGCCAGCAGCGCCTGGTCGGCGATGCCCATCAGCATCTCCTCGTCGCGGTAGGTCAGCGCGCCGCGCCGCGGGCCCCGCTGGACGACGATCACCGCCCGGTTGGCAGCCCGCTCGCCGACGGCCACCATCGCGAAACTGGTGCCCCCGGGCGCGGCGTCGAGGCAGCCCGCCAAGAGCGGCGCGTCGTCGACCGCGATCGTGGTGATCCGCCTGGTCTCCTGGGCGGCGGCGAACGGCTCGGTCACCACGGGCAGGCGCGCAGCCATCAGCCGCTCCTGCTCCTGGGGCGTGTAGCCGACGGCCATCGCCGGAACCAGCTGGTGTCCGTCGCGCAGCCAGAGCGAGATGCCGGCACTGTCCAGCAGCCGGTCGATGGCCAGCGTCAACATCTTTGCGATGGCCTCCACAGAGCTCTGAAGCGACAGCGCGGCGCCCAGCTCGAGCAGCGCCTCGGCGACGCTCTGCGCCTCCCGGTGCTCGGCCGCAAGCCGCAAGCCCTCGCAGGCGACCGCTGCCTGCGCGGCCACGATCTGGAGCAGGTCGAGGTCCTCGTCGCTGAACGCGCCCAGCCCCGCCCTGGCGGTCACCAGCACCCCGATCGGGCCGCCCTCGGCGACCATCGGCGCCACCAGCATCGACTCGTCCATCGGTTCCGTGCCGGGGATCTCGACGCTGTGGTCAACCGCTGCCGCATCGTCGATGCGAAGCGGCCTGCCCTCGGCGAACGCGCGGCCGGTGATCCCCTCGCCCACAGCGACGATCAGCGCCTCGGCCGAGTCGCCCGAATAGACCGGAGCCAGCCCGCTCTGGGCGAGCGGGACGAGCAGATCGCCGTCCGGTGCTCGGAGGTAGAAGCGGCAGGAGTCGTACTCGATCAACCCGCGCAGCTCGCCGACCACGGCGTGGGCGATCGCCGTCTCGCTGGGGGCGCCGGCCAGCATCGTCGCGAGCGAGCGCAGCACGTCGAACCTCGGGCCGGGAGCCGGAACGGGCGGTCGCGGCGCCTCCTCCGCGACTGCTGCCGACGACATCTCGAGCATCGCCAGCTCGCGGGCCGCGGTGGTCGCCATCACAATTTCCAAGCAGGCGCCTGTGTGCACGCCCAGCAGCCGGGCAACCGCGATCGCCTCCGCGTCCATCGCCCCTCCGTCCCACACGGCGCCAACAAGCGCGGCCTGCAGGTGGCCGGCGACGCGCACCGGGATGGCGACCGTGGCCTGGCGGCCGGCCGTGCCGACCACGGGGCCGCCGGCCTGCGAGGCCTCGAGCAGCAGCTCCTCGAGCCGGGCCCCGCCGAGCCGCTGGGCACGGGCGCCGGCACGCAGCCACTCGGCCTCCGCACCCACCCGACCCCGCCGGCGGCAGGCCATCCACGCGCCGTCGAGCCCGAGCAGCTCGCCCGCCGCCCGGCAGGCCGCCGAGCACAGCGACCCGCGATCACGGGTCGCGCTCAGGGCCGCCAGGTGATCGGCCAG
>DATLLX010000209.1:0-10552 GCA_035537595.1 Gaiellales bacterium
CCTGAACATCCGCCATGTGCAGTCGATCGTCACCCCCGACCAGCTCGCCGATGCACCGATCGTGGCCCGCGACGGGCGCACGCTACGACTCGCCGACATCGCGAATGTGCTCGAGGCGCACATCCCGGTGTGGGGCGAGGCGGTGGTGAACGACGGCCCGGGCCTGATGCTGATCGTCCAGAAGTCGCCGGGAGCGAACACGCTGGACGTCACGCGCAACGTCGAGGATGCCATGGCGGAGCTCCGCCCAGGTCTGCCCGGCGTCGAGATCGACACCACGATCTTCCGGCCGGCGACGTTCATCGAGCAGTCGATCGACAACCTGACGCGTGCCCTGCTGCTGGGCGTGGCGCTGGTGGTGATCATCATCGCCGGCTTCCTGTTCGAGTGGCGGACCGCGCTGATCAGCCTGCTCGCGATCCCGCTGTCGCTGATCGCCGCCCTGGTCGTCCTCAACCTGCGGGACGTGCCGATCAACGTGATGGTTCTGGCGGGGCTGGTGGTCGCGATCGGCGTCGTGGTCGACGACGCCATCATCGACGTCGAGAACATCGTCCGCCGGCTGCGCCAGACGCGGGCCGAGAACCCGGACGCCTCGACCTTCAGGGTCGTGCTGGACGCGTCAGTCGAGGTGCGGACCGCGATCACGTACGCGACCCTGATCAACGTGGTGGCGATCGTGCCGGTCTTCTTCCTGGAGGGGCTGTCGGGATCGTTCTTCCAGCCGCTGGTGTTCTCGTACGGGCTGGCGGTGCTGGTCTCGATGCTGGTGGCGCTCACGGTGACCCCGGCGCTCTGCCTGATCCTGCTCTCGCGCGGCGGCCTGTCGCTGACCGGCGAGGCGCCGGGCCGGCGCGAGTCGCCGCTGCTGCGCGTGCTCAAGCGGTGGTACGGCGCCGTGCTCCAGCGCCTGCTGCGTTCGCCCGGCCCGGCGATCGGCTCCGCAACCGTCTGCCTGGTGGCGGGCGCTGTTCTCTGGCCGACGCTGGGAGCGCAGCTGCTTCCGAACTTCAAGGAGCGCGACTTCCTCATGCACTGGCTCACGCAGCCGTCGACGTCGTCGGTGGAGGAGAAGCGGATCTCGGTCCGCGCCTGCCGGGATCTCAGGCAGATCCCCGGAGTCCGCAACTGCGGGTCGCACATCGGCCAGGCGCTGTTCTCGGACGAGGTGTACGGCGTCTACTTCGGGGAGAACTGGATCAGCGTCGACAAGAACGCGGACTACGACAAGACGCTGGCCTCCGTGCATCGCACGGTCGAGGGCTACCCGGGCCTGTATCGCGACGTGCAGACCTACCTCCGCGAGCGGATCAAGGAGGTGCTGACGGGTACCAGCGAGTCGATCGTGGTTCGCATCTTCGGGCCCGACCTCGAGGTGCTCCGCGAGCAGGCTGACAAGGTGTCGGCCAGGATCGCGAAGGTCGACGGGGTGATCGACGCCCATCCGTCGTTCTCGGAAGATCTCCCGCACGTCGCCGTTGCCACCGACCTCGAGGCCGCTCGCAGCTACGGGCTGAAGCCCGGCGACATCCGCCGGCAGGTGTCGGCGATGATCGCCAGCGAGGAGGTGGGCGACATCTTCTTCGGCGGAAAGGCCTACGACGTGCACGTGTGGACGCTCCCCGCGCAGCGCGGCAGCCTGACCGACGTCCAAAACCTGCCGATCGACACGCCGGATGGCGGCCGGGTGCCGCTCAAGCGGATCGCCGCCGTCGAGGTCGCGCCCACGCCCAACAACATCGAGCGCGAGCTGCAGTCCCGCCGGATCGACGTCGGCGCCAACGTCGAGGGACGCGACCTGGCCTCCGTCGTCACCGATGTCGAGAACGTCGTGAAGGACGTGCAGTTCCCGCGTGAGTACCATGCCGAGGTGCTGGGAGAGTCGACGGAGCTGAACGCCGCGCAGCACCGGCTGACCGTGTTCGGCATCGCGGCGGCGGTGGCGATCCTGCTACTGCTGCAGGCCGCCTTCGGCAGCATGCGGCTGGCTGCGCTGACGTTCCTGCTGCTGCCGATGGCGCTGGTCGGAGGCGTGCTCGCAGTGTGGCTGACCGGCGGCGTGCTGTCGCTGGGATCCCTGGTCGGGTTCCTCACCGTGTTCGGCATCGCTGCGCGCAACGGCATCCTCATGATCAGCCACTTCCGGCACCTCGAGACGCACGAGGGCGAGGCATTCGGGCCGGCGCTGGTGCTGCGGGGGGCGAAGGAGCGGCTGGCGCCGATCCTGATGACCGCTGCCGCCACCGGCCTGGCGGTCGTCCCCCTGGTCGCCGCCGGCAGCATTCCCGGGCACGAGGTCGAGCATCCGATGGCCGTCGTGATCCTGGTCGGGCTGATCACCTCGACGCTGCTGAACCTGTTCGTGCTGCCCTCGCTGTACCTACGCTTCGGCCGGGCCCGAACCCGCATCCCGGTCTAGGTCACATCACCTCGCGGATGCCGGCCGCTCCCAGCCACTCGACTGGGGGTGTTCGGCGTGCGCCTGGATGCCGATACCTGACCGGAGATGGCTCCAACCTCCTCGCCCTTCGCACCGTGGGACGGTGACCGGGAGCAGGCCGTCGCCCTCGCCAGCCTGCTCCGCCGCGTCGGCGGCACCGCCGGCGTGCACATCTACGAGCTCGAGGCCCTGGCCGACGGCGCGTATCGCTGTCGCGTGTGGATCGGTCAGGCGGTGGAAAGCCTGCTCGGCGGCATTCCCCCGGGAATGGATGCCGAGGCGGCCTGGGAGCACTGCGTGCACGCCGACGATCGCGCCGCCTACGACGACACCTGGCAGCGGATGTGCGCGGGCGAGCACACGCAGCTCGAGTACCGGATGGTCGGCTTCGACGGCAGGGTGCGGTGGCTGTGGGAGCGCTGCACCCCTCGAGTGGCCGACGACGGCACCCGGCTGGTCGACGGCGTGGTGGCGGACATCACCGAGCGCCGGCTGGTCGAGCAGCAGCTGGCCGAGGCCCGCGACCGGCTGGAGCGCCTGGCCTACCACGATCCGCTCACGGGGCTGCCCAACCGCCGGCACTTCACCGAGCGGCTGCGGAACCGCCTGGGCTCGGCGGAGCGGCTGGCCGTGCTGTTCGTCGATCTCGACGGATTCAAGGCCGTCAACGACGGCCACGGACACGCCGCCGGCGACGCACTGCTGCAGGAGGTCGGGCGGAGGCTCCGCGACGCGGCCGGCGAGGCACTGGTGGCCCGGCTGGGGGGCGACGAGTTCCTGCTGGTCAGCGACGGCGAGTCGGGCGCTGCCCTGGCGGGCCGCGTCTCCGAGCAGCTCAGGCGGCCCTACCAGGTGGCCGGTCGCCGGCTCGACCTGGGGTGCAGCATCGGTGTCGCCCTGCACCCGCGCGACGGCATCACGGTAGACGAGCTCGTCCGCGCAGCCGACGCGGCGATGTACCGCGAGAAGCAGGCGGCGCGGGCGGCATAGCCCGGCGCCCCCGGTATCGCGGCGAAGCCGCTTTAATGGTGGTTGCTCGACCTCTTGGAAGCGGCCGAAAGTGTGACACCTGTGCGCGTGCTGGTCGTCGAAGATGAGCAGCGGATGGCGGAGCTGCTGCGCCTCGGATTGACGGGCGAGGGCCTCGACGTGGACGTGGCGGCGACGGGGGAGGACGCTCTGGAGTCGGCCGGACAGGCCTCCTATGACGCGATCGTGCTCGACGTCATGCTGCCCGGCATCGACGGCTTCGAGACCTGCCGCAGGCTGCGTGGCAACGGCGTCGCCGTCCCGGTGCTGATGCTGACGGCCCGGGAATCGGTGGAGGATCGGGTGGCCGGGCTCGACAGCGGGGCGGACGACTACATGATGAAGCCGTTCGCCTTCGCCGAGCTGCTGGCCCGGCTGCGGGCGCTGCGCAGGCGCGGGGTGCCGGCCCGCGAGGACGTGATCCAGGTCGACGACCTGCGGCTCGACCCGGTGTCACGGAGGGTCGACCGCGACGGCACCGAGATCCTGCTGTCGCCGACCGAGTACGCCGTGCTCGAGGCACTGATGCGGCGCCCGGAGCAGGTGGTATCGCGGGATGCGCTGATCGAGTCGGTCTGGGGCCTGGAGCGGGAGGCTCGCTCGAACATCGTCGACGTGTACATCAAGCACCTCCGGCACAAAATCGACGAGCCGTTCGGGCGCCGCTCGCTGGAGACCGTGAGAGGTGCCGGCTACCGCCTGCGCATGACGGCCGGCCGGTGAGCCGGATCCCGGTCAGGATCCGGGTGGCCGCTGCGTTCGCGGTGACGATGGCGATCGTCCTCGGGTGGGCGGCCTACCTGCTGTATGTGGACGTCGGCAAGGAGCTGACGGAGGCGGTGGACCGGGAGCTGCAGGTGCGCGCCCATGACCTCACGCTGGTGGTGGGACGGAAGGGCGGCCCTGCAGGGGTGGCCAGCGCACCGGGATTCGTGGAGCCCGGCGAGCGGTATGGCCAGCTGCTCGACGAGCGGGGCACCGTGGTCGCCGCCACCCCCGGGCTGGCCGACCGTCCCCTGCTGACCGGTGACGAGCTCGAGGCCGCGCAAACCGATCGGCTGTTCCTCAACCGGGAGGCCGTGCCCGGGCTCGACGAGCCGTCCAGGTTCCTGGCCCAGGCCGTGGACACGCCGACGGGCACGCACGTCCTGATCGTCGGTGCGACGCGCGAGGATCGGCGGGAGACGCTGGACGCGCTGCGCACCCAGCTGCTGATCGGTGGGCCGATCGCGCTGGCGATCGCGACGGCGGCGGGGTACTTCCTGGCCGGGCTGTCGCTGCGCCAGGTGGATCTGATGCGCCGGCGGGCGTCGACCATCTCCGCCGAGCGGCCCGGCGAGCGGCTGCCGGTGCCGCGGACGCATGACGAGGTGGAGCGCCTCGGGGAGACGCTGAACGAGATGCTGACGCGGCTGGAGGCCGCCCTGCAACGCGAGCGCGACTTCGTCACCGATGCCGGCCACGAGCTGCGCACCCCGCTGGCCCTGCTGAGAGCGGAGCTCGAGCTGGCGCTGCGCCATCCCGGGACGGCGGAGCAGCTCGAGGGTGCTGTCCGCCGATCCTCTGCGGAGGTCGACCGGCTCGCGCAGCTGGCCGAGGATCTGCTCCTGATCGCCCGCTCGGACGGGGGGCAGGTTCCGCTCAGGCGCGAGCGGCTCGATGTCCGGGAGCTGATGACGTCGGTGGCTCACAGGTTCGAGTGGCGAGCGGACGATACCGGCGTCGCGATCGTCGTCTCTGCGCCCGACCGGCTGGACGTGAACGGCGACCGGCTCAGGCTCGAGCAGGCGCTGGGGAATCTGGTCGACAATGCGCTGCGGTACGGCGCCGGGCCGGTCGAGCTGTCCGCGGCGGCCGCCGGCGGGGGCGTCGAGCTGCACGTCCGCGACCACGGGAACGGGTTCGACGACGAGTTCATCGGGCAGGCGTTCGAGCGGTTCACCCGGGCCGATCATGCCCGCTCCCGGGGCGGCGCCGGCCTGGGGCTGTCGATCGTCCGCACGGTCGCACTGGCCCACGGCGGCGCCGTCCGTGCCCAGAACGCCGACGAGGGGGGCGCGGACGTTGCCATCGTACTGCCCGGGACGTCCCCGGACGGCCCGGTTGACAAGTAGCACCGCGCACTTTATTGTGAACGTTCGATGAACGTTTCGTAAGGTGCGTGTGCGGCTCCGTTGGGGAGGGAAGACTTGTACGACGCGGTCGGTCACAGCCGGTTCGACCCGGCGACCCGTAAGTCCGGCCTGCCGGCGGTCGAGTTGCGGCTGTTGGGCGGGTTCGAGCTGCGCTGCGACGGCACGCCCATGACCTTGCCGATGTCCGCCCGCCGCCTGCTCACGTTCCTGGCCCTGCGCCCCCGGCCGACCCGGCGGCTCCACGTCGCCGGGATGCTCTGGCTCGACTCCCCTGAGCAACGGGCCGTCGCCAATCTGCGGTCGGCGGTCTGGCGCCTGCATCTGCCCGGGCGGCAGCTGGTCGAGGCCGGAAACGGGTACATCGCGCTGCATCCGTCGGTCGACGTCGATCTCCGACGGGCGCAGGCGCTCGGCCACCACTACCTGGACGGCGCCATCGACCACGCCGGCGGCTGGCTCGATCCGGACTGGAAGCTGCTCGGCACCGAGCTTCTGCCCGACTGGGACGACGAGTGGGTGCTGGTCGAGCGCGAGCAGCACCGCCAGCTGGGGCTGGAGGCCCTGGAGTCCGTCTCCGAGCGGCTGTTCGCCTCGGGCCACGTCGCACGGGCGCTGGAGGTGGCGCTGGCGATCGTCGCTCAGGAACCGCTCCGCGAGAGCGCGCACCGGATCGTGGTGCGGATCTTCCTGGCCGACGGCAACGCGTTCGACGCGATCAGGCAGTACCGGCTGTACGCGACGCTGGCCCGGCGGCATCTTGGCCTGGCCCCGTCCGATCTGATGGAGCGCCTGGTGCGGCCGCTCCAGCACGTCGCATCCTGAGCGGAACGGCTAGGCCCGCCTGCGGCGGCGGCGCACGGCGGCCGACACCAGCGCCAGGCCGGCCGGAATGCCCACCGCGAGCGGCAGCACGCCGTCGGGATCGAGCGTGCGCCGTCCCGCCACATCGATCTCGACCGCGGGGCCGGTCACCGGCCCGGTGGTCAGCTTGCCCGCCTGCACCGCGGTCACGTAGAGGGCGAACCTCCCCGAGGTGACCGCCTGCACCCGCCACGTGGTGTCGACCGAGCCGCCCGGGGCAAGGCTGCCCACGTAGCGGGTGCGATCCGACGACCAGTCCTCGGGATCCACGTAGGTGCCGCGCTCGAGGCTGAGAATGTTCAGGTGCAGGATCGTGTCGGCGGCCGCCAGATCCCCGGCGTTCCGGGTCACGGTGCGCACCGACACGGTGGTGCCCAGGTCGGTGCGAACGTGCGTCCGGTCGACGTCCACCTGCAGCTGGGGACCGGCTGCGCCGGCCTGGGCTGCGCCCACGGTCGCGAAGGCCGCTGCCATGGCGATCAGCCCCGCCAGCGACCGTCGGCTCACCGCTCCCTCCATCCCGTCAGCGTCAGCGACGACGCCATCACCGCCGTCAGCAGGAGCAGCGCCACGGCGGCGATCATGGGGGAGACCAGCCAGTCGAGGTCCTGCGTCCAGCCGTGCCCGTTGGTCAGCAGCTTGCCGACGTAGTGCTCGCCCGCCGTCACCGGGTTGAGCCGGTAAAGCGACTCTCCGGCCCATCCGCTCTGGGCACTCGACGGCAGCTGCGTGGGCGCCAGCAGCGCGAGTAGCACGAGCAGGCTGACCGACAGGCTGGCCCGGTTGGAGTCGACGGCGATGCTGACCAGCATCGCGAACGCCGTCAGCCCGGCGGCCAGCAGGGTGCCCACCACGAAGGTGCAGGCGATCGCCTCCCAGACGATGTCGACGCCGCGGCCGAGAAACCAGATGTAGGGGATGACGATCAGCCATGCGGCCACCCAGATCGAGAAGGCGGCGGCCAGCTTGCCGACCACCAGGGCGCGCCTCGACACGGGGGAGAGCAGCGTGGCCTCGAGCGTCGAGCGCTCACGCTCCCCGCTGATCGCATCGGCGGCCAGGATCATGGCCAGCAGCGCGCCGACGGCGATCGCCAGCTGCGCGGTCAGCGTCACCGACTCGCGCTGTTCCAAGAAGTTGAGGTTGGTGCTGCTGGCCAGCAGGTAGACGACGACGCTCAGAAACAGGCTGTACACGGTGGTCAGCGTCAGCGCGCGGCCACCGGCCCACAGGTCGCGCAACTCCCTGCCGGCCACGACCGTCCAGCCCGCCGGCCTGCGCGTGGGAGCGGCGATCGCCGTCATCGGGCGTCGTCCTGCGTGATGGCGAGGAAGGCGTCGCTCAGCCGCGCGCGATCGAGCTCGAACGACCGCACCGCGATCCCGGCGTCGAGCAGGGACCCGACCACCAGCCGGATCGCCCGGTCGGGGTCGGTCTGGCCGTCGAACACCACCGTCAGGGCGCCGGGCTCGCCGGCCGCCGCGGACACCTGCTTGACGCCGGCCAGCGAGCGCAGGAGCGCCCTCCCCGCCTCCGCCTGCTGCGGCGGCAGCGAGAGGCTGGCATGGCGGTCGGCGCCGAACCGGCGGGAGACCTCGACGACGGTGCCCTGCGCGGCTATCCGCCCCCGGTTGAGCACCAGGATCCGGCTGCAGATCTCCTCCGCGTCGGCGAGCACGTGGGTGCTGAGCAGGATCGTCCTGCCGTCCTCGGCCGAGATCCGCCGGATGGTGTCGAGCACGTGCCGACGGCCCGCCGGGTCGAGGCCAAGAGTCGGCTCGTCGAGGAACACCACCCGCGGCTCGCTGATCAGCACCCGGGCGATGCCGAGGCGCTGCAGCATCCCGCGGCTGTAGGTGGCGATCAGGGAGCCGGCCCTGTCGCCCAGCTGGACGATCTCGAGCGTCTTTCGAGCGGCATCCTTGGCCTGCTCCCGGGACAGCCCGAACAGCCGCGCATGATACGTGAGGTACTCGTCGCCGGTCTGGATACGGGGGTAGCCGGCGCTCTCGGGCAGCACGCCGATGAAACGGCGGATCTCGCGCGGCCTCCTGCCGTCCACGCCGGCGACCGCGAAGCGCCCCGAGGAGGGCCGGTACATCGTGGTCAGGATCCGGATCAGCGTGGTCTTGCCCGCCCCGTTGGGGCCGAGAATGCCGAGCACCTGACCTGCCTGCACGTCGAACGAGACGTCGGCCAGCACAGGCGCGTGGCCGAACGACTTGCCGACCGCGTCGACCTCCACCGCGGGTGCCACGCCCGGTGTCACCGTTCCCGCCGCCATTGTCGTCCCCTCGACCATGTGCCTCTACAGGCAACCATACCCGAGCGCGATGGCAGATGTGCGGGCGGTGACGTCGCCGTGACGTTTCCGTGACGCGGGCCTGGTAGACCAGCCGCGTTGGCCACGGCCGCCGAGGTGATCTCCCGGGGTGGTGGTGAGTATCGAAGTGGGCTCTCAGGAGGTGGGATCCCGGTGATTCGCTCGCTCGTTGGGGCAAGCCTGCGCTTCAAGCTCGTCGTGCTGACCATTGCAGCGGGCGTGCTGGTGCTCGGCATCCAGCAGGCCCGGCAGATGCCCGTCGATGCCACCCCCGAGTTCGCACCGCCGATCATCGAGGTGCAGACGGAGGCGCTGGGACTGTCGGCGCCCGAGGTCGAGGAGCTCGTCACCCTCAACCTGGAAGAGCTGCTGAACGGTACCCCGTGGCTGCGGTCGATCCACTCCCGGTCGGTGCCCGGCATGTCGTCGATCGTGCTCTCCTTCGAGCCCGGCACCGACGTGCTCCGGGCCCGCCAGCTGGTCAGCGAACGGCTGACGCTGGCCATCGCGATCCCCAACGTGGCTCAGCCACCGGTGATCCTGCAGCCCTTCTCGTCGGCCAACAGGGTGATGATGGTCGGCCTCTCGTCGGGCACCGTCTCGCCCATCACGATGGGCGTGCTCGCCCGCTGGAACATCCGACCCGCGCTGCTGGCCGTGCCCGGGGTGGCGAACGTCGCGATCTGGGGCCAGCGAGAGCGTCAGCTGCAGGTGCAGATCGAGCCGGGCAAGCTCGAGGCCAACAACGTGTCGCTCGACCAGGTGGTCAAGTCGACCGGCAACGCGATGTGGGTGTCGCCGCTGACGTTCCTGCAGGCCTCGACGCCCGGAGCGGGCGGGTGGATCGAGACGCCCAACCAGCGGCTCGAGGTGCGCCACGTCTTCCCGATCGCCACCGCCGCCGACCTGGCCAAGGTGACCGTCGACGGGCACGCGCAGCTGCAGTTGAACGATGTGGCCAAGGTCGTCCAGAGCCACCAGCCGCTGATCGGGAACGCGGTGCTGTCGAACGGCTCCGACCTGCTGCTCGTGATCGAGAAGTTCCCGAACGCCAACACGCTCGACGTCACCCGAGGGGTGGACGAGGCGCTGGCGAAGCTGCAGCCGGGCCTGACCGGGATCCGCATCGACTCCAGCGTCTCGCGCCCGGCGGACTTCATCGACGAGTCGCGCGACAGCCTGACCACCGCCCTGATCGCGGGCGCCGTGCTGCTGCTGGTGTTCCTCGGCGCCGTGCTGTTCGACTGGCGGGCCGGGGTGATCACGGTCGTCGGCGTGTCGATCTCCCTGATGGCGGCGCTGCTCGTGCTGGACGTCCGCGGGGACACCATCAACCTGGTGGTCGTGGCCGGGTTCGTGGCCGCGCTGGCGGTGCTGATCGACGACTGCGTGGCCTCGACGGCCGCCCGGCTGAGGCCGATGCGCGACCGGGCCGATGCCGGAGACCCGCCGGCCAGGTCGGAGCTGGCGATCGCAGCCATGCTCGAGTCGGGTCGGTCGATCGGGTATGCGACGCTGATCGCGCTGACTCCGCTGCTCCCGATCTTCTTCATCGGCGGGACGACCCGGATGCTGGCCGAGCCGCTGGTGCTGTCCTACGCGCTGGCGATCGTGGCGTCGGTGCTGCTCGGCCTGACCGTCACACCGGCGTTGACCGTCGTCCTCGGGCCAGGCCACGCCGACCAGCGTCATGAGCGCCTCGTCGGACAACGGATCCGGCACGGCTACCGGCGACTGGCCGGGCCGGTGCTGCGACGCCCGGGC
>DATLLX010000210.1:0-22192 GCA_035537595.1 Gaiellales bacterium
TCCTCGGCGGCATCCCCGGCAAGGCCTTCGAGCCGTTCGGCTGGGAGGTCTGGGCCCCGCTGAACCACCTGTACGCGGAAGGCAGGTACGCCGAGGCGGCCGACCGCGGCCGCGAGCTGATCGAGGCCTATCCCCAGTACGCCGGCCCGCTGTACAACGTCGCCTGTTGCGAGAGCCTGGCCGGCCGGAAGTCGGATGCGATCGAGCACCTGTGGCGGGCGATCGAGCTGACCGATGGTTTCCGCGTGCACGCGGAGAGCGATTCGGACTTCGACCCGATACGCGACGAGCCCGCCTTCCAGGAGTTGATGGCGCCCAGGGCGTAGAGGGCCCGGCCGCTGCGGGATCGCTAGTACGCCTGGGCCCACGTCGCCTGCTCGGTCGCGGGCCGGCCACAGACGATGCACTCGCCGCCCGACTCGCCGGGGTCGACGGGCAGGCAGCGGATGGTCGCCCTGGTCTCGTCCTTGACCCGCCGCTCACAGGCTGCGTCCCCACACCAGGGGGCCACAGCCATGCCGCCGGCGGCGGCGAGGAAGTCCCGCATCTCGGCGTAGCCGGAGGGCCGCAGGGTGCGGCCGTCGCGAAAGGCCAGGGCGTCGGCGAACAGCGACGCCTGCACCTCGTCGAGCATGCCGCCGACCAGGCCGGGCAGGGCGCCCACCGCCAGCTCCCGCCTGGCGGCGGCATCCCTGCGAACGACCACGGCATGGCCCGCCGCCAGGTCACGGGGCCCGAGCTCGATTCGCAGCGGCACGCCCCGCAGCTCCCACTCGTGGTACTTGGCGCCCGGGCGCACGTGGTCGCGATCGTCGAGGTGCGCGCGCACCCCCGCGGCTCGGATGGCAGCGCACAGCGACGCTGCCGCCTCGGCCACGCCGGGATCGTTGCCCACGGGGACGACGACGGTCTGCACCGGCGCCACGGCCGGTGGCAGCCGCAGCCCGCGGTCGTCGCCGTGGGCCATGATCAGCCCGCCGATCAGCCGCGTGCTGGCGCCCCACGACGTCCCGTACGGATGCTGCTGGTCACCCGCCGCGTCGGTGTAGGTGACGCCGTAGGCCTCGGAGAACCGCTGGCCCAGATAGTGGCTGGTGGCCGACTGCAGGGCCTTGCCGTCGCGCATCAGCGCCTCCAGGGTGAACGTCTCGAGCGCACCGGGGAACCGCTCGGCGGCACTCTTCCGGCCCCGCAGCACCGGGATCGCCAGCACCCGCTCGACCGCGTCCGCGTACACCTCATGAAGGATCCGCAGCACCTCGGCCATCGCCTCGTCGTGGGTGGCATGGGCGGTGTGCCCCTCCTGCCACAGGAACTCGGTCGTGCGCAGGAACAGCCGCGGCCGCAGCTCCCAGCGCACCACGTTCGCCCACTGGTTGTAGAGCAGCGGCAGGTCGCGGTACGACCTGATCCAGCCGGCGTAGGTCGACCAGAACTGGGCCTCGCTGGTGGGCCGCACGACGAGCGGCTCGGCCAGCTCCTCGCCGCCGGCGCGGGTGACCACCGCCACCTCTGGCGCGAATCCCTCCACCAGCTCGCCCTCCCGCTGCAGGACGTCGGCGGGAACGAGCAGCGGGAAGTAGAGGTTGCGGTGGCCGGTGGCCTTGATCCGCTCGTCCAGCGCGGACTGGACGGCCTCCCAGATGGCGAAGCCGTCGGGCCGGATCACCATCGAGCCGCGCACCGGCGAGTGCTCGGCGAGCTCGGCGCGGCGAACGACCGCGGCATACCAGCCGGGGAAGTCGTCTGACTGTCGGGGCAGGGCGTTAGTGCTCATCGATGCGCTCCAGGTCGGCGTTGACCCGCCGCGAGGCGGGAGACGGAGAGGTCGTCACGGCGTTCCGGGGCGCGTCGAAGCGCCGGGAACGCCTACGCCGGCGGGCGCGGAGCGGGCACGGCGAGGCCGGCGGAGCGGGCCGCCAGGATCTGCCGTGTCCTCAGGCGCAGCGCGTGCATCACGCTCAGGATAGCGCCGTCAGTTCGAATCGGTAGTCCGCGGAGTCGCACACAGGCAGGTAGCCGATCCGCCGGTAGATACCGTTCGACGTCGGGTTCGCCAGGTCTGTGACCAGCATGCAGCGGCGATGGCCGGCGGCCAGCAGCCGCCCGGTCAGCTCGGCCACCAGCGACGTCGCATAGCCCTTGCCCCGGTGCCGCGGCGGCGTGTACACCGGCCCCACCCGGGCCGCCTCGAGCGAGGACCGCGTAGCGCCGGCCGCGCTGACCGGTTCGCCGCCGCGCTCCCACAGCACCAACCCTGGAGGGTCGGCGGCCAGGCGCGCGTCGATCATCTTCTGGACCTGCTCGCGATCGTCGGCGAGGCGGGCCTCATCGGCGAAGGCGATCATCCACCGGAGCAGCAGCTCGCGGTCGGCGGCAGTGGCAAACCGCATGGCGCCGGCCGCCTCGGGCACCGGCTCGACGCGATCCAGCGCGTGGATGCGAAGCGACATGTGCGGGACGGCCTGCGTACCCGCCAGGCCGGCCCAGATGCCGGCGAAGAGGTCGACCTCCGGCCGGGCACCGCCGACACCGGGCAGCTCGACGCCCGCGCCGTGCATGCCCTCGGCCAGTGCGATCAGGCCGGCGTCGTCCCGCGGCTTCACGAGGACGGCCGAGAACGGCGGGGTGTGCAGCGCCGCCGCCGCCGGCCCGGCGGCGTCCTCGACCGCCCACAGCGCAAACGACGCATAGCGTCCCGGGTGGTCGCGCAGGGAGCTGAGGATGCCCAGCGCCACGTTGTGCCGCACCGGGTCGGCGTCCAGCAACGGGCGCGCCCGGCGGGCGAACTCGGCCGGATCGGGGAAGCACGCGAACCCCATGGCACAGTCTATTTCGACCCAGGCTGTACAGATGTACTGTACATTTGTCCAGCTTTCGTGCGTCTCCGAGGAGGGATTGATGTTCGACGTGATCGTGATCGGCGGCGGCTTCGCCGGAGTCACCGCAGCCCGCGAGCTCAGCCTGCGCGGCCGCAGCGTGCTGCTGCTGGAGGGCCGAGACCGCCTGGGAGGGCGCACCTGGACCGCCCGGTGGGGCGAGGATCAGATCGAATACGGCGGCGGGTGGGTGCACTGGCATCAGCCCCACACCTGGTCGGAGATCACCCGCGCCGGGCTGACCGTCGAGCTGTCCGACCCACCGCAGGTGGCCAGCTGGTTCGTCGGCGAGCAGCGGCGCTCGGGCACGGCGTCCGAGCGCGACGCGATCGCCGGACGAGGGTGGGACCGGTTCGTCGACGGTGTGCACGAAAGCCTCCCCTCCCCCCACTTCCCGCGGCAGGCGATCGGGGCGCTGGCCCGGATGGATGGGCTGACGATCAGGCAGCGGCTGGACGAGCTGGGGCTGAGCGCCGAGGAGTACGACGTGCTGGCCGCTGAGCTGGAGTCGGTCGCCCACGGCCCGCTGGACGAGGCCGGCGCGGTCAGCATCCTGCGCTGGCACGCGCTATCCGGGTACAGCCTCGAGCTGACCCAGTACACCGGCGGGCGGGTCACGCTGACCACCGGCACCCGCGGACTGCTCGACGCCATCGCCGGGCAGGGGCGGCAGGAGACCCGCCTCTCCACTCCTGTCGCCGCCGTGCGGGGCACCGCGGACGGCGTCGAGGTCGAGACCCGCGACGGCGAGCTGATGGAAGCCCGGACGGCGGTCGTCGCAGTGCCCCTGAACGCGCTTCCGGGCATCGAGTTCGAGCCGGGCCTGTCGGAGGGCAAGCAGGAGGCGATCGCGCTCGGCCAGGCCTCGCGGGGAGTCAAGATCTTCATCCGCGCCGCCGGCGAGCGAGTGAATCAGAACGTGATCAAGCCAGGCCACGAGTTCGGCTACCTGGACACCGAGATCATGGCCGAGGACGGGACGCAGGTGCTGATCGGCTTCGGGCTCGACGGCGAGGCCATCGACCCGGCCGACCTGCCCGCCGTGCAGCGGGCGCTGGATGTGATCCTGCCCGGCTACCAGGCGCTCGAGGCGACGGCTCACGACTGGCTGGGAGACGAGTTCTCGCGGGGGACGTGGGCGATCCACCGGCCCGGCTGGTACACCCATCACCATGCCGAGATGCGCCGCCCGGAGGGTCGCGTGGTGCTAGCCGGATCCGACATCGCAAACGGCTGGGCCGGGTTCATCGACGGGGCGATCGAGAGCGGCCTGTGGGCCGGCGCCTTCGCCGACGGGCTGATCTGATGCCCGTGACGACGCCCGGAAAGCGATCGAGCAGCCGCCGGGCCGGGATCCTCGAGGCCACGCTTCGCGTGATCGCCGGCCGCGGCGTCGACGGCGTCACCCACCGCGCCGTGGCGCTGGAGGCCGGGGTGCCGGCGGCGGCGACGACGTACTACTTCGATTCCAAGGAGGCGCTGGTCGAGGAGGCGCTGGAGCTGGTGATCGACCGGTCGACCGCGCTCGTCCGCCGCCACGCCGAGGGTGCGCCGCCGGCGGGACCGGCGGAGCTGGTCGACCGGCTGGTCGACCTGGTGGAACTGCAGGTGGCCGACCGCGAAGCGCCGCTGGCCGCCCAGTACGAGCTGATGCTGGAGGCCGGCCGGCGGCAGCGGCTGCGCCCGCTGGCGGAGCGCTGGGAGACCACCTACATGGCCGCGCTGACGGCGCTGGTGGCGGGCGCCGGGCTGCCCCGGCCGCAGCTGTCCGCCGAGATCCTGGCCGACGCGATGGAGGGCGCCCTGCTCGGCCAGCTGGCTCTGCCGCGGGATGACTTCATCGACGGGCACCTCCGCCCGCAGCTCGACAGGCTGGTGGACGCCCTGGCCTGACGGGGCTTTGTACACTGGCTCGAGGACGGCGACGACACGGGAGGATGTGCGTGGAGACAGTCAGCTTCACCAGCATGGCGGAGGGCACGGCGGAGGACTACCAGCTGCTCGGCCGCTACGAGGAGCGCTACATGGACGCCCTCCCCGACCGGTTGCTGGCCGCGCTCGACCGCCTCCGCGAGTCGCTGGCGGGCTACCAGGTCAGCCGCTACGAGCATTCCCTGCAGTCGGCGACGCGGGCGCTCCGCGACGGTCGCAGCGAGGAGTACGTGGTCGCCGCGCTGCTGCACGACCTGGGCGACGACCTGGCCCCGCACACCCACGGCGAGATGGTGGCAGCGATCCTCAAGCCCTATGTGTCCGAGGAGATCTGCTGGGTGGTCAAGTACCACGGCCTGTTCCAGATGTACTACTACGCCCACCACACGGGGGGCGACCGCAACGCCCGCGACCGCTACAGCGACCACCCGCACTACGAGGCCTGCAGGGAGTTCTGCGAGCTGTACGACCAGAACTGCTTCGACCCCGAGTACGAGTCGCTGCCGGTCGAGACGTTCGAGCCGATGCTTCGCCGCGTGTTCGCAGAGCCGCGCTACCTGACCGCGGACGCCCTGCCCTGAGCGACCCCGCAGCCAGCCCCCGGCCCCGCGTCGTGATCGTGGGCGGCGGCTTCGGCGGCCTGCGAGCGACGCGCGGGTTACGGCGTGCGGCCGTCGGCGTGACGCTGCTCGACCGCCACAACCACCACCTGTTCCAGCCGCTGCTCTACCAAGTGGCGACCGGCTCCCTGGCCCCCGGCGAGATCGCCCCACCGCTGCGCGGGGTGCTCCGCCGGCAGCGAAACGTGCAGGTGCTGCTGGCCGAGGTGACGGGGTTCGATCTGAGCGGCCGGGTGGTGCGCGCCGTCGGCCCGCAGGGGCGTCCGCTGGAGATCGGCTACGACTGGCTTGTGGTGGCTGCGGGTGCCACCGACACCTACTTCGGCCACGAGGAGTGGCGGCAGCATGCTCCCGGGCTGAAGAGCATCGCCGACGCCCTGCGGGTGCGCGACGGGATCCTGTCCGCCTTCGAAGCCGCCGAGCTCGAGCCGGACGACGGGGCGCGAAGGCGGCTGCTGACCTTCGTGGTCGTCGGCGCCGGCCCCACCGGCGTCGAGCTGGCCGGCCAGATCGCCGAACTGGCCCGCGACACGCTTCGCCGCGACTACCGCTCGATCGACACCGGCACCAGCCGCGTGCTGCTGGTCGAGGGCGGCCCCCGGGCGCTGGCGGCTTTCGACCAGCGGCTGTCGGCCCGCACCGCCCGATCGCTGGGCTCGCTCGGCGTGGAGCTGCGAACGGGCGCGCTGGTGGCCGGGATCGACGCCCAGGGGGTCGAGCTGGACACCCCCGACGGCCGGGAGCGAGTCGATGCCGGCACGGTGATCTGGGCGGCCGGCGTCCGCGCCTCGCCGCTGGCCGGCGACCTGGCCGCTGCCACGGGCGGCGAGCTCGACCGCGGCGGCCGGATACCGGTGCAGCCGGACATGACGCTGCCCGGTCACCCGGAGGTGTTCGTGATCGGCGACATGACCGCCACCGGCCTCCCCGGCACCTCGCCGGTGGCCATGCAGCAGGGAACGCACGCGGCGAAGATGATCCAGCGGCGGATCGCCGGTCGCGAGACCCGGCCGTTTCACTTCCGCGACAAGGGCACCATGGCAACCATCGGCCGCTACCGGGCCGTGGCCGAGATCGGGCCGCTGCGCCTGGGCGGCGTGATCGCCTGGCTGCTGTGGCTCCTGATCCACATCACCTACCTGATCGGCTTCGCCAACCGGCTGCTCGTGCTGCTCCGCTGGTCGATCAGCTTCTTCACCCACGGGCGCGTGGAGCGGGTGATCACGCGGGACACGCCGCCCTGACGGCGGTCAGGGCGCGTCCAGGCTGACCTTCATCTCCTGGATCGTGTTGCCGCCGTCGACGACGATCGACTGGCCGGTGACATAGCTCGAGGCCTCGGAGGCCAGCCAGGCGATCAGCTCCCCGACCTCGGCGGCGCTGCCGGGCCGCCCGATCGGCGTGTGCGCGCCGCCGACGATCTCCTCCTGGCTCGAGGACCCGGTCGAGATCCAACCAGGCGCGACCGAGTTGACCGTGACGCCGTGGCGGCCATGATCATGGGCCAGCGCCCGGGTCAGGCCGTCGAGCCCGGCCTTGGCCGCGGCGTAGCCATGCCCGTGCGGGTAGACCACCATCGGCCCGCTGACCGACGACACGTTGACGACCCGCCCGTAGCCCCTCTCCACCATCCCCGGCAGCACGTTTCGGGTCACGTTGTACGCGGTCTTCAGGTTGACGGCGATGTCACGATCCCAGCCCGCCTCGTCCTGCTCCACGAACGGCGTCGACAGCGCCGGCTCGCCGACGGCGGCGATGCCGGCGTTGTTGACGAGGGCGTCGATGCGGCCGAAACGGGCCAGCACTCCCCCCACCAGCCGGGCCGCCTGGCCGCTGTCAGTCAGGTCGGCGACGAACCCTGCCGCGTCGATCCCCTCTGCCGTCAGCTCGGCGGCCCGCCGGTCGATCCGCTCGGTGGTGGATGCGATCGCGACCTGGCCGCCACGGCTGCCGATGATCCGGGCGGCGGCCAGCCCGATCCCCTCCGGGCTGCCGGCGCCGGTGACCAGCGCCACCCGGCCCTGCATCGAGACCAGATCGCTCACCGGTCCCCCAGCAGGTCGTCGACGGCCTCCGCGAACACCTCCGTGTGGCGGTCGACGTCGCGCTCGGTGGTGGCCGGGCACATCAGCGCCATGTTGTGAAACGGCGTGATCAGGACGCCGCGGTTGATCAGATGGAGGTGCATGTAGGCGTCGAGCTCGGCGTCGTGGGCGGCGGCCGACTCGCCACCGTTGCGCGGCGGCCGCGGAGTGAACCGGTACTCGGCGCGGGCGCCCAGCTGGACGATGTTCCAGGGCACTCGGCGGCTGCGCAGCACCTCGTTCACGCCGGCGGTGAACCGCTCGGCGAGGGGGATCATGCGGGCGAAGGCCTCATCCGTCAACACGTGCTCGAGTGTCGCCCGGGCGGCTGCCAGCGACAGCGCATTGCCGGCCAGCGTGCCCCCCACACCGCCGGTGTCCTCGAGGTCGACATCGGCGGCCAGCACCTGGTCTGCGATGCCTCGGCGCATGCCGTAGGCGCCGATCGGGATGCCGCCGGCGATCGCCTTGCCCATGGTCATCATGTCGGGGTCGAGGCCGTGGGCGGCGGTGTAGCCGCCGGGCCCGCTCGACAGCGTGTGCGTCTCGTCGATTACCAGCAGCGTGCCGGTGCGCCGCGTGATCTCGCGCAGAGCCTCGTGGAAGCCCGGCTCCGGCAGCACGATGCCGATGTTGGTGAGCGCCGGCTCTGCCAGCACACAGGCGACATCACCGGGAGCCAAGGCCCGCTCCAGGGCCTCGGTGTCGTTGAACTCGACCACCTTGGTGGTGACGGCCGGGTCGACCGCCGGGCCCACGTTGCCCGCCCGCGAGCGGGCCTGCCCGCGTTCGTCGAGCGCGATCACCGTCTCGTCGACGGTGCCGTGGTAGCAGTAGTTGAAGACCAGCACCTTCGGTCGGCCGGTCACCTGGCGGGCCATCCGCAGCACCCATCGGTTGGCGTCGGTGGCCGTCAGCGCGAACTGCCAGGCGTCGAGGCCGAACCGCCGCACCAGCTCCCTGCCCACCCAGGCGGCGTCCTCGGTCGGCAGCATGGTGGTCGTGCCGCGCCGGTACTGGCGATCGACGGCGGCGGCGGTGGGCTCGGGGGCATGCCCCGCCATCGCGCCGGTGTCGCCCAGGCAGAAGTCGACGTAGTCGTGCCCGTCGACGTCCGAGATCGAGCTGCCGACGGCGCGGTCGAAGAACAGGGGAAAGCCGCCCGCCCACATCGTCATCCAGCTCATGGGCACGCCACCCAGCAGCGTGCGCCCGGTGTCGGCGAACAGCTCCCGAGACCGTGGGTTGCGCTCTGCGTAGGCGGCCCGCTCGCGCTCGATCAGGCTGCGCAGCCGCTCGCGGTCGATGGTTGCCGGTGCCTCCGTCGCCATGTCAGTCCTCCCGCTCCACCTCGTCCCCACCGCGGGAACGACACCGCCGTACACTCTCACGCATGTCCACTTCGGCGAGCCGCATGCGGGAGGCGATCTGGAACCAGCCCGTGCTGCTGGCGGAGCTGCTCCGCGACCGGGCACCGGTCGCGGAGGCGGCCGAGCGGCTTCGCGACCGCCGGGTGTATCTCGTCGGCACCGGCACGAGCTGGCATGCGGCAGCGATCGGTGCGACATGGCTGCGCGCGGCCGGTCTGGACGCAACCGCCGTGCAGGCCGCCGACGCCGCGACCGACGGGCCGGTTGCCGCCGCGGGCGACGCACTCGTGCTGCTGTCCCACCGCGGCACCAAGCGCTACACCGGCCAGGCGCTGGCGGCGGCCCGCGCCGCCGGAGCATCGGTGGTGCTGATCTCGAGCCGCCAGAACGCCGACGCCGACCTGGTGACCAGCGACCCGGAGCAGAGCGCGGCCTTCACCATCAGCCACCTGGCGGCGCTGGCCCGGCTGGCCCAGCTGGCAGCGCACCTGGGCGCTAACCTGGGGCCGCTCGATCAGGTGCCGGAGGCGGTCTCGGAGATGCTCGACGGCGACTGGCAGCCCGTTCCCCCGCCGGCCCGACTGCTGCAGTTCACCGGCGCCGGGATCAACCAGTGGACCGCCGCCGAGGCCGCGCTCAAGGTCAGGGAGACCGCCTACGTGGCGGCAGAGGGCCTGAACGCCGAGCAGCTGCTGCACGGCCCGTCGGTGGCGCTGGGCGGGGATGACCGGCTGGTCGCCTTCGACGGCGGCGGCCCGCAGAGCGCCCGGCTGGACGAGCTGGCCACGCTGGTGCGCGCCTACGGCACGCCCGTCCACGTGATCCGTCGCGACGGGCTGGGCGAGCCCCTGTCCGTGTTCCCGCTGACGACCGCCGCCCAGCTGATCGCCCTGGAGGCCGCCGAGGGCCTGGGCACGAACCCCGACAGCTTCGGCCGCGACCTGCCCGGCCGCGCCGACGCCCTGGCCGGCGTCGAGCTGTGACGCTCCCGCCGGCGCTCAGCTGACCGCCGCGACGGCGGCGCTGGCGATCGCGTCCGCCGACACCTCGTAGGCGTCGTATACCTCGTCCAGTCCGCCTGACTGCCCGAACGCGTCGACGCCCAGTGTCACCTGGCGGGTTCCGGCAGCGCCGCCGAGGAAGGCCAGGGAGTGCGACGCCCCGTCGATCACGCTGACGATCGGGGTGCCGGCCGGCAGCTGCGACAGCAGCCGCTCCAGGTGGGAGGTCGCCGCCGGCCTGCGGGCATCGGCGATCGGCGCCAGCCGGGAAGCTCGCCACTCCCGGTACAGCCGGTCGGGCGAGGTCAGGTTGAACACCCATGCTTCGATGCCCTCCTCCTCGGCCAGCTGGGCGGCCGCCGCCAGCGCCTCGTCGACCAGGGCGCCGCACACGGCCAGCGCCACCTGGTCGGCGCCAGGTGCCGGTTCGCGAAGTACGTAGCCGCCGGCCACCACGTCGGCTCGCAGCTGCTCGGCGCCCCGCCGCTCCAGCAGCTCCTCGAACGGCGCCTGATCGGCGGGCTTGGTCGACAGCCGCAGGTACAGCGACTCGCCGTCGTCCTCGCCCAACCGCCGCAGGCCGTCGCGGAGCAGCCAGTCGACCTCCGCGGCGTAGGCGGGCTCGGCATAGGTGATGCCGGGCAGCTCCATCCCCAGCGACGGCGTCACGGTCGACTGGTGGGCGCCGCCCTCACGCGACAGGCTGATGCCCGACGGCGTGCCGGCGATCACGAACCGGGCGCCGCAGTACAGCCCGTAGATCAGCGCGTCCAGGCCGCGGCAGACGAACGGGTCGTACACCGTGCCCACCGGCAGCAGCTGCTCGCCGGTCAGCTCGGCCGACATGCCCAGCTGGCCGAGCAGCAGGAACAGGTTCATCTCGGAGATGCCGAGCTCGATGTGCCGGCCCTGGGGGCCGACCTCCCATCGAAGCGCCTCCGGCGCGCCGAAGGCGGGCTCGGCGTCGACGCCGAACACGCCCACGCGGTTGATCCAGCCGCCGAGGTTGGTCGACACGCTGACGTCGGGCGCGGCGGTCACCACCCGCTCTCCGACTCCCTGTTCGCGGGCCAGCTCGACCAGCACGCGGCCGAACGCCCCCTGCGTGGAGCGGGCGCGGGGCGGTGACGGGGACGAGGGGGCGACGGCGACCGGCGAGCGGCCGGATGCCCGGCGGCCATCGCCCAGCCGTTCGCGGGCGGCGGCGCACAGCCGTCCGCCGGGCGAGCCGGGATCGAGCGCCGCCCACTCATCGCCGGCGTCCGCACGAAGCGCTCGGCGCACCTCGTCGATCTGCTCGCCGGTCAGGTGCGCGGAGTGGTTGAGCGGCTGGCCGGCGATCGGCAGCCGATAGCCCTTGACCGTGTAGGCGAAGATCACGGTCGGCCGGTCGGCGCGCTCGCGGGTGGCCGCCAGGGCATCGGTCAGGTCGCGCAGATCGTGCCCGCCCAGATCGCCGATCAGCGACCCGATCCGTCCCCGCTCCGGCTCCAGCGCGCCCCGCAGGCGCACCCGCTCGTCCGGGGACAGCGGCCCCTCCAGCCGCTCGATGATCTCGTCCTCCGCCGCGCCGAACAGCGATTGGTACTCCTGATTGGGCATCTCGTCGATCCGCCGCCGCAGCAGCTCGCCGCCGTCCCGGGCGTACGCCGCCCGCAGCCGGCGGCCGTACTTCAGCTCGACCACGCGCCATCCCGCCGACTCGAATCCTCCCTCCAACCCGGCGGCGCGGATGCCTGGCACCACCCGGTCGAGCGACTGCCGGTTGAGGTCGACGATCCAGACCGCCTCTCCCAGCCCGCGGGTGGCCGGGTCGAGGATCGCCTCCCACACGTTGCCCTCGTCCAGCTCGGCGTCGCCCAGCAGCGAGATGAAGCGACCGCCGGCCGGCCGATCGAAGTGGGCCTCGACGTACCGCGCGGTCAGCGCGCCGAACAGCGGTGCGGCCGCCCCCAGACCGACCGACCCGGTCGAGTAGTCGACCGGGAACGGATCCTTGGTGCGGCTGGGGTAGGCCTGAAGCCCACCGAAGTCGCGCAGCGTGGACAGATAGCGGCGGTCGAGCCTGCCCAGCAGGTACTCCAGCGCGTGCAGCACCGGCGAGGCGTGCGGCTTGACCGACACCCGGTCCTCGCGCTCCAGATCCCACGCGTACAGCGCCGTCATCAGGCTGACCATCGAGGCGGACGACGCCTGGTGACCGCCCACCTTCAGCGGATCGGCGGAGGGCCGCTCGCGGTTGGCGTGGTCGACGATCCGCACCGCCAGCCACAGCACGCGCTGCTCGATCTCCTCCAGCCCGGCGATGTCGTCGTCGGTGGGAGCGGGGCGCAGCGGCAGCGTCGTGGTGGCCATGCCTGGAGAGGTTGCCACAGCGCGGCGGGCTACGGAATCACGTGAACCGTACGGGTGATCAGCGTCATCTCCAGGATCCGCCGCACGGCCGGAGTGGCGTTCGCCAGCTCGAGCCGCGAGCCGCGCTCGGCAAGCCGCTGGCCGGCGGCCAGGATCACGCCCAGCGCCGAGGAGTCGAGGAAGTGCACGCCGGCAGCCTCCAGCCGGACGACGGCCGTTCCCTCCGCGGCCGCGGCGTCCAGCGCCGATCGCAGCGCGTCGGCCGAACCGATGTCGAGCTCACCCTCGATGACGACGACGGTGGCCCGCTCGTCGACCGTCCTGCGGTCAAATGTGGGCATCTGCCGAGGTCGTGCGTCCATGCTCCGGTGTTACCCAGTCAGGAGGGTCGCCGAAACGCCCTCAGGCCGCCTCGTTAAGCGCAAAAGCCATCATTATCTCGGTACCGGAACCGGGGGTCGGCCGGATCTCCAAACGGTCGGTCAGCGAGGCGATCACCGGCAGCCCGAGACCGGCCCCCGGGCTGTCCAGCCGAGGCGCGAACCCGTGGCCATGGTCGCGAACCGAGATCACCAGCCGGTTCCCCGACAGCTCCGCCTCGAGCTCGATCGCACCCGGCTCGGGATCGCCCACATACGCGTGCTGGACGACGTTGGCGCAAGCCTCTGTGACGGCCAGCAGCACCTCGCCCGCCGGAGGGTCGGCCACGTCGCTGGCGTCCAGAAATCCGCGGATGGCATGACGAACGAGCGGGAGGTTGCCCGGCGCTGAGGAAAGCGTAACCGACAGCCGGTCACTGTCACTCATAGTCGACACGATACACGCGGCACCGGCCGGGCCGGCACGCCGGCTGCGGTGCCGCCGCGCTTACCGCAGGACGGACGTCCGCGGGCCGCTGCCGATGATCATCCCGTACATCCAGAGCACGGCCACCGAACCGACGATCGCGGTCACCCAGGTCGAGATGTCGAAGAAGTCGTCCAGCGGCTGGGTGTGGAACAGGGCCTGCGCCAGGAAGGCGCCGCCCAGCGCGCCGATCACGCCCAGCAGCATGGTGGCGAGGATGCCCCCGGGGTCATGCCCGGGAATGATTGCCTTGGCGATTGCGCCGGCCAGCAGGCCGAGGATGAGCAGAGCGATGATTCCCACTGTCGCACTCCTTGTTCAGGCCGCCGCGCGACCGGTTGCCTGCTGCGTGCCCGCCGGCTCCCGGCTCAAAACCGCCTCGGATAGACTCCCTGCCTCGTGAACCAGGGGGATGTCCGCGTTCAGATCCCGGCCGGCTCGCCTTCCGCGCCGGTCGCCGTGCCACTTGTGCTGGGCCTGGCGGCTCGTGCCGGGCTGGCGGTCGAACGGGTGGACGAGGTGGCGCTGGCGACCGAGATGCTGCTCGGCGAGCGCGCTCCCGCCGACCTGCTGATCACGCTCAGCGTCGACGGCGGGTCGCTGACGGTGGCGATCGACGGGCTGCCGATCGACCGCGTCGAGCGCCGACGAGCTCTGCTCCCCGAGCTCGTCGACGGGCTGGAGGTCGACGGGGAGAGGGTCGTGATTCGTGCCGGAAGCTGACCCCACGCCGGTACTGGCGACGCGGGCGAAGACCGGAGACGAGAGGGCGCGGGAGCAGCTGGTGCTGCGGTTGCAGCCGCTGGTGGCCGGGCTCGCCGGCCGATTCGCAGGCCGCGCCGCCCGGGCCGATCTCGAACAGGCGGGCATGGTCGGTGTGCTCGACGCTCTCGCCCGCTACGACCCCGACCAGGGGCCCTTCGAGCCCTACGCGACGCCCTTCGCGGTGGGCGAGATGCTGAAGCTGGCCCGATCGGTTTCGGCACCGGTACGGGTGCCCCGCGAGCTGCGCGAGGCTGCGCGGGCGGTGGAGGATGCGGTGGAGGCGCTGACAGGCCCCGACGGCCGGGGGCCGACGATCCCCCAGATCGCCGAGCGGTCGGGCCTTGACGAGGAGATGGTGGTCGAGGCGATGCGAAGCCGGATGGCGATGCGGCCGCTGCCCGCGCAGGACGTGCCCCTGCATCAGCTGGGCGCCTCGGCCGACGAGCTGGCGGCCGCCGAGACGCGGCTCGAGCTGGGCAGCCGGCTGGAGCGGCTGGACGGCCGCAGCCGTCAGCTGATCGACCTGCGGTTCGGGCTCGGCCTCTCCCAGCGCGAGATCGCCACCCGGATGGGGATCTCTCAGATGCACGTGTCGCGGCTGCTGCGGGCGGCGCTCCAGGAGCTGGAAGCCGAGGACTGACGCCACATGTTTCATTTTTGCCCGGCCGTCACACATGACTGGTACGGGAACGACGACGGCGACACCGCCGCCATCGACAAGGAGAGGGTCAAGAGACATGCAGCGATCAGCAGTGGATACCCCTGAGCAGACGAGTACCGGCGACGCCCAGCGCGACGCCATGATCCTTCGACACACCGGCCTGGTGCGCGCCATCGCGCGCCGCTACGCCGGCCGTGGCATCGCGTTGGACGACATCGTCCAGACCGGCTACATCGGACTGATCGCGGCGGTCGACCGCTTCGACGCTTCGCGCGGCGTGCCGCTCGAGGCCTACGCGGCACGGACGATCGAGGGCGAGATCATGCACCTGTTCCGCGACCGCGGATGGGCTGTCCGCGTGCCCCGCGGCCTGCAGGAGCTCTCGCGGCGCGTCTCGCGGCTCAGCGAGCGGCTGAATCAGGAGCTGGGCCGCCGGCCCACCCCGGCGGAGATCGCCGCCGCGGGCGGCCACACCGAGGCCGAGGTTCTGGAGGCGCTCCGTGCCCGTCAGGCGTATCTCGCCGATTCGCTGGCCGATACCGGCCGCGAGGGCGAGGAGGGGTCGTCCGACTCCGGCCGCGCGGCCCGCGCGCTTCGGGTCGACGACGTCGGCCTGGCGCTGGCCGAGCACCGCGGCGACCTCGAGCGGGCCATGCGCAAGCTGCCCGCCCGCGAGCGCGAGATCGTCCGCCTGCGGTTTGCGAACGACCTCACGCAGTCCGAGATCGCAGCCCGCATCGGCGTCAGCCAGATGCACGTCTCCCGCCTGCTCCGCTCAGCACTGGCCGTGCTGCGCGAGGAGCTGGACGCGGCCTAGAGACCGCGCGCCGTGGGTTCCGCGCCGGCCGGCACACGCCGGCCGGCGCGATCGCTGCCACGAACGTTTTCGGCCCTCCCGGCAGGGGTACCCGACCTGCCGACAAGGCGTATTGACAGAGAGGGGGACGGAGATGGCCGTCCAGCAATCGAATACAGGGATCCTGGCTGACGAGAACCGGGACAAGCGCGAAGAGGTCGTCGAACTGCTCACGACCGCGTACTGGATGGAGATCGAGACGGTGATGAACTACATCGCCTGCTCGGTCAACCCCGACGGGCTGCTGGCCAGGGAGATCGTGGAATCGCTGGCCCAGGACGTGACCGAGGAGCTCGGCCACGCGCAGCAGTTCGCGGAGCGGATCAAGGAGCTGTACGGGGTGGTGACCGGCTCGCAGGGGTTCAGCGCCTCCCAGTCGTTCCTGCAGCCCCCCGAACGCCAGACCGACATCACACACGTCGTGCGCGGCGTGATCGAGGCCGAGACCGGCGCCATCGAGCACTACACCCGGATCGTCGAGACCACCGACGGCGTCGACTGGGTGACCCAGGACATGGTGATCGGCATCCTCAAGGACGAGCAGGGCCACCGGCGCCTGTTCGAGGGGTTCCTGCGCGAGCTCGACGAGAGCTCGGGCCGCTGATCGTCCGGCGGGCCTGGCCGCTAGCCGGTCCAGGCCCGCCCGCCGCGTAGGCTGCGGCGATGGTCGAGGCCCGAAGCGAGAGGCTGACCCGCGTCCCGGCGGAGGCGCTGTTCGTGGCGGGCGCGATCTCGCAGTACGTCGGTGCCGCGCTGGCGGTGCTGCTGTTCGAGGCGGTGCCTGCTGCCGGGGTGGCCTGGCTGAGGGTGGTCAGCGCGGCCGCCGCGCTGGCGGTGTGGCGGAAGCCCTGGCGCACCCGGCTGACGGGGCCCGACCTGGCGCTGGTGGTCGCGTTCGGATCCGCGCTGGCGCTGATGAACCTGGCCTTCTATCTGGCGATCGATCGCATGCCGCTGGGCACGGCGGTCGCGATCGAGTTCATCGGGCCGATCTCGGTTGCGGCAGCAGGGTCGCGCACCCGCAACGACTGGCTGGCGCTCATGCTGGCCGCCGGTGGCGTCGTCCTGCTCGCCGACACGCAGACCGGGGGCAGCATGGCGGGAGTCGGGCTCGTCCTGATCGCCGCCGCGCTGTGGGCGGGCTACATCGTGCTCGGCGCTCGCATCGCCGACCGCGGCCTGGGCGTCAACGGGCTGGCGGTGGCGATGGTGGCCGGCGCGGTTGTGATCGCACCGGTGGGGGTGCCGGCGTCGATCGACGCCTTCCAGCAGCTCGACCTGCTGGCCGCCTGCGTGGCGGTCGGGCTCTGCTCGAGCGTGATCCCCTACGCGCTCGATCAGGTGGCTCTGCGGCGACTCGACCGGGCGCGGTTCGCGCTGCTGCTGTCGCTGCTGCCGGTGACCGCGGCGATCACCGGAGCGCTCGTGCTCGGCCAGGTGCCCGGCGCGGCCGAGCTGGTCGGGATCGGGCTGGTGGCATCGGCGGTTGCGCTGGCCAGGGGACGAGCGCCCGGCCCGCCCGACGAGCTCGAGTCGGGCGGTTGAAACCCGCCCGCGCCTGGTATACGTGGACGTCAACTGCATGGGAGGCGACGTGTCCGACCCCGAATTGATCCATCGCATCCGGCCCGCTGCCGGCGACCCCCAGGGGGCGCTGGTGCTGGTGCACGGGCGCGGGGCCGGCGAGCACGACCTCGAGCCGCTGCTCGACGAGCTCGATCCGGAGCGGAGACTGGTCGGTGTGCTGCCTCGCGGCCCGCTCTCGCTGCCGCCGGGCGGCGCCCACTGGTATGTCGTGCCGCGAGTCGGCTTTCCCGACCCGGCGACGTTCCACGACAGCTACCGGCGTCTGGGCGAGTTCGTTGACTCCGTGCCCGAGCGGTTCGGGGCGCCGGCCGACCGGGTCGTGATCGGCGGGTTCTCGCAGGGGGCCGTGATGTCGCTGGCGCTGGGGCTGGGTGCATCCCGGCCGGCGCCCGCAGGCGTGCTGGCGCTGTCGGGGTTCATCCCCCGTGTCGAGGGGCTCGACATCGACCCGGCGGCGAAGCGCGGGCTTCCGGTGCTGATCGCGCATGGCACGCTCGACCCGGTGATCCCGATCGACTTCGCCTGGGACGCCCGCTCCCGGTTGGAGGGCACGGGAGTCGACCTCACCTACTACGAGTCGCCCATCCCTCACACCATCGATTCCCGGCTGATCCCCGACATGCGAGCCTGGCTTCGGACGGCGACCGGGGACGCCGGCTAGGTGTATCCGGCCGATCGCGAGCTGCGCTGGCAGGACGGCGAGCGGCTGATCCGGTTCGGCCGCTCCGCACTGGCGGACGCCCCGTCCCTGCTGGCGGAGCGGGGATTCGACAGCTACGCCTTGCTCACCACCGAGCGGGCGGCCGCGGCGGCACCCGTGCTGGCGGCCGGAGCGGTGACGGCGGCGCACGTCCCCCACGGCCCGGTGCCGGAGGCGGCCGCGGCGATCAGGCAGGCGGCCGGCGGGCGGCCCCTGGTGGCGCTCGGCGGCGGCCGGGTGGTCGACGCAGCCAAGGCAGTGGCCGCCGCCGACCGGCTGCCGCTGGCGGCTGTGCCGACCACACTGGCGGGGGCCGAGATGAACGGCCACCACCGCCCGCTACCCGGGTTCGAGGATGCGCCCCGGCGGCGGCCGGTGCTGGTGATCGCCGACCCCAGCTTGATGGCGTCGCTGCCTCCGGCCGCGCTCACGGCCACCGCCTTGAACGCTCTCGCCCACGCGGTCGAGGCGCTGTACACCCCGTCCGCCGGGCCGCTCTCCGAGGCTGCCGGCCTCGAGGCGGCGCGGCAGCTGGCGCACGGCCTGCGGACGCCGGACGCCGCGGCGCTGTCGCTGGGCGGCCTGCTGGCAGGCTACGCGCTGGGCGTCGCCGGCTTCGCCGTGCACCACGTGCTGGGCCAGACCCTCGTGCGGACGGCCGGCACGCCGCATGCCGAGACCAACGCGGTGCTGCTGCCCCACGTGGTCGCCGCCATGGCCTCGCGGGCCCCCCGGGAGATCGGGCTGCTGGGCGACGCACTGGGCCGGCCCGGCGATGCGGCCGGAGCGGTGGCGGAGCTCGCCGCCGGCACCGACGTGCACCGGCTGCGCGACCTCGGGGTCACCGAGGATCAGCTGCCGGCGGTCGCGGACGCTGCTATGAGGAGGCGGGACGAGCTCGACCGAACGCCCGGCGGGCTCTCGCGAGAAGACGTGCTCCACCTGCTCCACGAGGCGATGTGACCGCCGCCGCCCCCTCCGTCGCGAACAGCAGCACCTCGTCCTGGATCCCGATGCCAAGTCTGCCGGCCTCGGCCTCGTAGCCCATCACCGCCGCGATCCCCGCCACGCCCGCGCCCGCGCACGGTCCGGCGTCGATGCCGGCCTCGCGCAGGGCGTCGACCCCGCGCAGCGCATCGGTGTCGGTCACGCTGACGGCAGATGCGATGCCATCGGCCAGCTCCGGCCAGGCGAGCGGCGACACCGATCCGCAGTTGAGTCCGGCCATCACGGAGGCATGCGGCCCCGGCACCTCCACCGGCCTGCCTGCGAGGAGAGAGCGTCGGAGGGAGTCCGATCCGTCCGGCTCCACCGACAGGACGAGCCCATCGCGCGCCTGAGCCCGGACGCCACGCACGACCGCGGTGGCCAGCGACCCGACACCGACCTGGACGACCGTCACCCGGGGCCACTCGGCACCGGCGGCGCGGAGCTGGTCACCCACCTCGTGGAGGATGGTGCCGTAGCCGTCGAGCACCGCTGCCGGCACGTCGGTATAGCCCTCCCAGGATGTGTCGGAGACGATCAGCACCTCGTCTGACGCAAGCCGGGCGGCCTCGGCCACCGCGGCGTCGTAGGTGTTGCCCGCGACGCGCACCTCGGCTCCCTCGCCCCTGATCGCCGCCGCAGCGGCGGCCGGGATCCCCTCGGGCACGAGAATGCACGCCCCGAGGCCGAGCTGTCGCGCCATCCACGCCACCGCCCGGCCGTGGTTGCCGTCCGTCGCCGTGGCCAGGGTGAGCCGCCGGTCGCCCACCAGCCGCCGCAGCCCATCGAGACCTTGCCCCGGGTGGAGCTCCTCACCGAGGTGCTGCGCGAGCGCGACGGCCACCGCCCACGACGCGCCCATGGCCTTGAACGCGGGGAGCCCGAAGCGCTCGGTCTCGTCCTTGACCCAGACACGCGCGATGCCCAGCTGTGCCGCCAGCTGCGGCACCTGCACGAGTCGTGTCGGCCGGTAGCCGGGAAGAGCCTGATGGAACTCGCGGGCCTCGGCCGTGCCCATCAGGATGGCGCCATCAGGGTCGCCGGAATCGGGATCGACGGGAACCACCGCCGCCACTCGTGCTCGACGGCGCCGTCGGCGATCGCGGCTGCAAGCCCGCGGTCGATCGCCGACACGGTCTCATCGTCGCCGAGCCGGCACGCGGCTCCCCAGGCGTTCTGGGTGGGGGCGACGTGAGCGAGGCGGAACCCGCCGCGCTCGAGCACGCCACCGAACGCCGGCATGTCGTCGACCATGGCATCGATCTTGCCCGAGGCGACCGCGTCGAGCATCTCGGCGAACACGTCGTCGGACGATCCGTCGAACGGCACCAGCCGCCTCGCGCCGAGCGTCTCGGCCAGCCGCATGTTGGTCGAGCCGGCGATTGCGCCGATCGTCCGCCCGACCAGGTCGTCTGCCCACCGGATCGAGGAGCTCTCGGCCACCAGCACGCCCTCGTCGAAGGCGGCGTAGGGCCGCGAGTAGGAGAACACCCGGCGGCGCTCCGCGGTGATCGCCGAGCCGCACCAGATCGCGTCGACCTGATTCGCCTCGAGAGCCGGTTGGAAGCGGTCCCAGCGGCGGAATTCCCACACCGGATCGAGGCCCAGCCGCTCGGCCACCAGGCCGGCCACCCGCGGTTCGTAGCCGTCCCGGCCACCGCCGGGGAGTGTCCAGAACAGGGGACGCGCATCCATGTCGGCGCAGCACAGCGTGAGGGCGCCGGCGCAGACGGTCACGCAGCCACGGTAACCGCGAACGCCTCATCGATCGCCGGCGTCCGGTAGCCGTCCTCACGCCACATGACCGGGAAGAATGCCTCGTCGAGCTCGGTCTCGCCGGGCCGGCGGTAGTGGCTGTAGAGGGAATGGGTGTTGGTGGGGTGCCAGGTGGTGCGGGTGGTGATCATGTGGCTGATGATCGCCCGCCGCTCCCGGTCGCCGCGCTCGTTCGGCGGCGATCCGTGCCACACCCAGCCGTCGTGGAAGGCCGCGCCGCCGGCCGGCACCTCGATCGGCACCCAGTCGACGGCGTCCAGCGCCTCCGGGGACAGCACCTGGTGCATGTGCCCCCGCCAGTCGTCCGGGGCGTGGAACTGGCCGCCGGTGGGGAGCCGGCCCAGCAGGTGCGACCCGCGGGCGTAGTAGATCGTGCCCGAGTCGGCGTACGTGTCGTCGAGCGCCATCCAGCAGGTGGTCATATTGAGCGGCTGGAAGCAGTCCTGATAGGGCGCGTCCTGGTGGGCCAGCAGCGACTTGCCGTTGGCGGGCTTCCAGACCGCGTTGTCGATGAACAGCCGCATGCCCGGCTCGCCGGCCAGCCGGGCGCCGAACTCGCCGTTTCGGGCCGACAGCGTGGTCGAGGCGATGGTGCGGTTGGCCTTCCACAGATTGCACAGCTGCCGGGTCATGTCGGGCGGCGTCACCCCCGGCTGGTAGTTGACCTCGTCGGGCGAGATGCCCGTCTCCCAGCGATGCTCGAAGCAGGCGGCGAAATGCTCACGCAGCCGATCGACCTCGCCGGCCGGCAGCCAGTCCTCGACGACCAGGAACCCGTCTTTCCGATAGGACTCGATCTGCTCAGCGGTCGGCTCCAACGCGCACACCTCCGGTCGACGGTCATTGCTGTCGTTGACTTCTATCATCTATCAGATAGAGTTTCAAGATCGTACGCTCGCTGACAGGAGCGGCCCGGGACGCGGTGTTCACGCCGGTTCGCGTCGAGGGCGCCGTGGAGGGGATCGTCCGCCGGATCGGCGAGGCGATCGGCTCCGGTGTGCTCGAGCCGGGTGAGCGGCTGCCCACCGAGCAGCGGCTGGCGGCCATGCTCGACGTGGCGCCGATGACCCTGCGCCACGCGCTGGCGGTGCTCCGGCAGGCGGGCTTCGTCGAGACCAGGCGCGGCCGCGGCGGCGGCTCGTTCGTCGCCGCCGACGTGGTGGCCCCACTGGCCGGCGTTGTCCAGGCGCCCACCGCCGGCGAGTTACGCGAGCTGACCGATTGGCGGCGGGCGGTGTCGGGCGAGGCCGCTGCACTGGCGGCCGGCCGGGCGTCGAAGGCCGCCCTGCGAGCGATCAGCGCAGCCGCGGGCGAGGTGGACGAGGTCGCCGGACAGTCGGTGCCCGCCTACCGGCTGGCCGACAGCCGGTTCCACCTGGCGATCGCCGAGGCGTCCGGCAGCCGGCGGCTGGTGTCGGCCGAGACGGCGCTGCAGGCGGAGCTGGGCGAGGCGTTGGCGGCGATCCCCTCCCCCGAGCTGGCCCGCCGTGCCTCGGCCACCGGCCACGACCCGGTGGTGGCCGCCCTGCTTGCGCGCGACGGACTCGCTGCACGGGATGCGATGGAGCGCCACGTCGAGGCCACCCACGACTGGATCGTCGGCCTGCGGCTGGGCCGCATGGGCGACTAGCTACGAGCGGCCGCGATTGCGGTCCCGGCGGCGGCGCGGCATCCGCAGCCGCGGCCGTACGTGCGGCCGTGGGCCGGACATCGCCCGCCGGCCGCGGGCGACCAGGGCAGAGCCGCGGCCGGCCATCGGCAGCGGCGGGACGC
>DATLLX010000211.1:0-2597 GCA_035537595.1 Gaiellales bacterium
ATGAGCGCGAAGGCGAGCCCGGTCCCGAGGATCCCCAGCGGCAGCATGGCCAGTGCCGCGCCCCACTCCAGGTGCGATCCGGGCAGGCTCCACAGCCCGAACGGCACCAGCAGCACCAGCGCGGCGAGCTGGGCGCGGAGCAGGACGGGGAGGGCGCCGTAGCGCTGCTGCAGCGGCACCGCCAGGTTGACGGACAGCCCGTAGAGCACCACCGCCAACACCACCAGGCCGGCGCCGAGCGTGGTGGCCCGGGAGCCCTGCACCTCCGGCCAGGAGATCGCCACCACGCCGGCGAAGCCGACCACCAGCCCGAGCGTCTGCGTCCGGCCGAGCGGCCGGCGCAGCAGCACCACCGCCCAGGCGGCGCCGAACAGCGGCACCGCGCCGTTGAGCATGCCGGCCACCGAGGAGTCGATCCACTGCTGGGCGACCGGGAACAGCAGCAGCGGCCCGGCCATCCAGACCAGTCCGAGCAGCGCCACCCTCGGCATGTCCTCGCGGTCGACGGCGCGGCGCGACGCCGGGACCAGCGCCAGCGCCGCGGCGCCGAGCGCGACCCGCGCCAGCGCGATCACGCCCGGCCGGAACGCCTCCAGCGCCAGGTCGATGAACAGGAACGAGGAGCCCCAGATCAGCGCGATGGCCGCGAGCAGCAGCCACTCCCCGGCGCCGAACGCCTCGGGGCGGCTCCCGGTCCCGGCCTCGAGCAGCCGCCTGCGCGCCGTCGTCCCACCCACCTGTGTGCTCCTCCGCGTCTGGACGGTCTTCCGATCGTCAGGGTAGGAGCTAAGGAGCCCGGCCTGGATCGGGCGAGCGCCTTAGCCGAGCCGGCCCGCCTACCTCAATGTCGCGGTCACATGGGGCGGAGCGCCATCCAGATGGCGCGGGCGGGCCGCCGTCCGGGGTTGCGCCAGCGGTGCGGGCGGTCGGTCCGGAAGTGCAGCGAGTCGCCGGGCGCCAGCAGCACGGTCTCGTCGTCGACCTCGAACTCGAGCTCGCCCTCGAGCAGGTGGACGAGCTCCTCGCCCGGGTGCTCCATGGGCCGCTCGCCGCTGTCGGCGAGCGGGTCGAGGCGGGCGGCGGCGCCGGCCATGAAGAAGCGGCCGTACGGACCGGAGATGCTGCGTAGCTCCAGGCCCTTCTTGGAGGTGAACACGGGCCGCTGCTGGTCGGCGCGGACCAGGACCACCGGGCTGTCGCTCGAGGTGTCCTCGTCGACGAAGTAGGACACCGGCCGGTTGAGGGCGACGGCGAGCTTCATCAGGGTGGTGATGGTCGGCACCATCCCGTTGCGCTCGATCTTGTGGATGGCGGCGGCCGAGATGTCGGAGCGCTCCCCGAGCTGCTGGAGCGAAAGCCCCTTCAGCTGGCGGAGCTGGCGGACCTTCGGCCCGATCGACTGGATGATCTGGCCGAGCTCGTCCTGCCTGGCTCCGGGCGCTTCCGCCTCTGACGGCGTGGCGGCGTCACGGGCGGGCGAACGGCGCCTGGTCCGCCTGGCGCTCGCATCCGACTCCACGCGTGCCTTGGTGCTCTCCACGATGGGTTGACCCCTCTCAGCGGTTCACGGACCCTGCCTTGACGGTCAGGCTCCGCCTAGTAGTATAAGCGACGGCGCGTTCATCATCGTGAATTCCTGCCGGCCCCCGGGGGAGAAGGATGCCACCACGGATCGTCGTCGTCGGGGGTGGCGCCGCCGGGATCGGTGCCGCCGGCAGCGCCAAGCAGGCCGACCCGCAGGCCGTGGTGACCGTCTACACCGAGTACGAGGACGCCGCCTACAGCCCCTGCGGGATCCCCTACGTCCACGGCCGCGAGATCCCCGACTTCCAACGCCTCTTCCTGCAGGAGAAGGCGGCGTACCGCGAGGCGGGCATCGACATCCACTACGAGACGCGGGTGAGCGCGCTCGACCTGGACCGGCGCTCGGTCCTGGTGGAGGGCGAGGGGCCGGTGCCGTTCGACCATCTGGTGGTGGCGACCGGCTTCGACTACGCCGATCCGGGCGTGCCAGGGACCGACCTTGGCGGCCTGTACTACGTCAAGAACATCCGCCGGGCGATGGAGTGGGACAAGGTCCTTGACACCACCAAGGTCGCGGTGGTGGTCGACGCGTCGCCGCTCGGCCTGGAGATGGTCACCGCGCTGGCGCACCGCGGCATCGAGACCCACCTCGTCGACCCGCACCCCTGGCCGCTGGCCGAGTTCGCCGACCCCGACATCATGCAGCCGGTGGAGGAGTCCTGGGCCGAGCTCGGCGTGAAGATGCACCTGAACACCAAGGTCGAAGCGTTCATGGGCGATGCTTCCGTGCGGGCGGTGCGCACCTCAAAGGGCGAGCTGCCGGCCGACCTCGCCGTGATCTGTACCCACAAGCGACCCAACAACACGCTCGCCCGCCAGGCCGGGATCAAGCTGGGCTCGACCGGCGGCATCGTGGTCGACGAGCGCATGGCGACCTCGGTCCCCGGCGTCTACGCCGCCGGCGACGCCGTGGAGCTGCCCCACGGCGTCAGCAACGTCCCGGTGCAGGGCCTCTCCGGCAGCCACGCCTACGCGCAGGGCAAGGTGGCCGGCGCCAACGCCGCCGGCCGGCC
>DATLLX010000212.1:0-2512 GCA_035537595.1 Gaiellales bacterium
CCAGCTGTCCGCGGTCGACTACCGGCGCTTCGTGCAGCGGCACTCGGCCAGCGTGCTCGGGCCGCTCGGCGAGGAGTATCCAGACGTCCCGCGGATCCACTTTGGCGTCGGCACTAGCGAGCTCCTCACCGACCTCGGCGCGGCCGGGGCCGACGTGGTCGGGGTCGACTGGCGGACCCCGCTCGACGAGGCCTCGCGCCGGCTCGGCCCGGGGTACGCCGTGCAAGGCAACCTCGACCCGGCCATCCTGTTCGCGCCCTGGCCGGTGATCGAGGCGGAGGTCCGGCGGATCGTCGCGGAGGGTCGAAGGGCCCGGGGCCACATCTTCAACCTCGGCCATGGCGTCCTCCCCGACACCGACCCCGACGTGCTGACCCGGGTCACCGCCCTGATCCACACCCTCTAGCGGGCACGGGTGGCGAGGCGCAGCGACTGCCACGAGGCGTCGGCGTGCCAGCCGCCGTCCACCGTGAGCGCGGCGCCGTTGACGAAGCCGCTGCGGGTCGAGTCGGCGAGGAAGGCGACGGCCTGAGCCACATCGTCGGCTGAGGCGAAGCGACCCATCGGCACGTGGTCGCTGATGTCTGCGTCGCCGTAGGCGCCCTCGGCCTGGTCCGCGTCGTCCATCGGCGTCTTCACCCAGCCCGGGCAGACCGCGTTGACCCGGACTCCTCGCCCGCCCCACTCGACCGCGAGCGTGCGCGTGAGCCCGATCAGGCCGTGTTTGCTCGCGTTGTAGGCGGCGCGGTCGGCCACGCCCTGCAGGCCGGCCACCGAGGCGATGTTGATGATCGAGCCGCGCCGCTGGGCCAGCATCGACCGGCCGAACGCCTGACACAGCAGGAAGGGGCCGGTCAGGTTGACCTCCACCACCTCGCGCCACAGCGCGGCCGGCGTCTGCTCGGCCGGGCTGATGCAGGCGATCCCCGCGTTGTTGACGAGGACGTCGATCCGTCCGTAGGCCGCCTCGACCGCTGCGGCGAAGCCGGCCACATCGTCCTCGTTCGAGACGTCGCCCGTCACGCTCAGGTGGTCGCGGAGCCCGGCATAGGGCTGGCGGTCGATCAGCGCCAGCCGGAAGCCGGCGGCGGCCAACACCTCGGCGATGCGCAGCCCGATGCCCTGGGCTGCGCCGGTGATCGCGGCCACCGGCGCCCCGGGTGCGGTCGGGCCGGGCAGCTCGTGTGTGTTCGGCTCAGTCATGCCGCCACCCTAGGGCCACCGCTCCGCCTCGCCGGCCCCCGCGCACGGGTCTCACCCACCTCGTGGCCGCGGCCGCGGTGATGATGAGATGACGGCGTGCGTATCGCGGTGGTGGGGGGTGGCGTCGCCGGCCTGGCGGCGGCCGCGGCTCTGCGCAAGCTGGCCGGCCCCGACCTGGAGCTGGTCGTGCTCGAACGGGCGGCCCGGCTGGGCGGCAAGCTCCGGACCGGACAGTTGGCCGGTGCTCCGGTCGAGACCGGCGCGGAGACGTTCCTCACGACCGAGTCGGGCGCCGAGTCGGCCGCGCTCCGGCTGGCCCGGGAGGTAGGTCTCGGCGATGAGCTGATCCATCCGGCGCCGGTGCCGGCCGCCATCGTCGACGGCGGAGCGCTGCGCCCTCTTCCCGCGGGCACGCTGCTGGGCATCCCGGCCGATCCGTCCACTCTCGACGGTTATCGGATCGAGGACCGCGACCACGATCGCGGCCACCCCGTGCTGACCGTCCCGGATGTGGCGGTGGGCGAGCTGGTCGCGGATCGCTACGGAGCGGATCTTGTTCGCCGGCTGGTTGATCCCCTGCTGGGTGGCGTCTACGCCGGCGCGGCCGATCGGTTGAGCCTTGCCGCCACCATGCCAGCGCTGCACGGCGCGGCCCAAAGCGAGTCGACGCTGGGCGCGGCCGTTCGGAGCGCGCTGGAGGCGTCCGGGCGCCGGCCCGGCCAGCCGGTGTTCGCCAGTGTCCGAGGTGGACTGTCCCGCTACGTCGACGCGATCGCCGCGTCGGCCGGTGCCCAGCTCAGCCTGGGCACGACGGTGCGCGGTCTGGCCCGTACCGGGGACGGGTACGAGCTGACGACCGGATCGACCCGGGACGAGAGCCGGCTCGCGGTCGACGGCGTCGTGCTGGCCGTGCCGGGCGCGCCGGCGGCCAGGCTGCTGGAGCGGATCGACGCGGTGGCGGCGCCGCTGCGAGCGCTCGAGTACGCCAGCGTGGTGCTGGTCACCCTCGCGCTTCCGCCCGGCACGGTGCTGCCCGCACTGAGCGGCTTCCTGGTGCCGGCGACCGAGGGCCTCGCGATCAAGGCGGCCACCTTCTTCACCACGAAATGGGCCCGCGACGAGGGGCCGGTGCTGGTCCGCGCCTCGCTGGGCCGTCATGGCGACGTGTCCACGCTCCAGCAGCCCGACGCCGCGCTGCTCGGCACGGTCCGGCGCGAGCTCGGCATGGTCCTCGACCTGTCGCTGCCCGAGCCGGTAGACGAGCTGGTGACCCGATGGGGTGGCGCGCTGCCCCAGTACGGGGTGGGGC
>DATLLX010000213.1:0-3704 GCA_035537595.1 Gaiellales bacterium
GTGCCGATCGAGGAGGGGCTCGAGTTCATCCGCGCCGCCGACCACATGGTCGACCTGTGGGACGTGGTGATCGGCTCGATGTGGGGCGCCGGCCGGCTCGACTCCGGCCCCTCGCGGTTCTTCGACCAGGGCTACCAGATGCGCTGGTCGGGCCGGGCGCGAGAGGCGACCGCGAAGCCGATCGTCGTGGTCGGCCGGTTCACCGACCCCGACCGGATGGCCGACCTGGTGCGCTCCGGCGTCGTCGACCTGATCGGCGCCGCCCGGCCGTCCATCTCCGACCCCTTCCTGCCGGCCAAGATCGAGCAGGGCCGCTACGACGAGATCCGCGAGTGCATCGGCTGCAACGCCTGCTATTCACGCTCGATCTGGGGCCGCCACCTGGGCTGCACCCAGAACGCCACCGCCGGCGAGGAGCACCGTCGGGGCTGGCACCCGGAGCGCTTCACACCCGCCGCCAACGCCGACAAGGGCGTGCTGGTGGTCGGGGCCGGGCCCGCCGGGATGGAGTGCGCGACGGTGCTCGGCAAGCGGGGCATGGAGCTCGCCCATCTGGTCGACGCCGGCGACGACATCGGCGGTTCCATGCGCTGGATCACGCGGATGCCGGGCCTGGGCTCCTGGGGCCACGTGATCGACTACCGGCGCGTGCAGCTCGACCGCCTCGACAACGTCTCCGTCGGCCTGCGCACGGGCGTGACCGCGGCCGACGTGCTGGACTACGGTGCGCAGATCGTGATCGTCGCCACCGGTGCCCGCTGGGCCGGCGACGGCATGAGCGGCGTCACCCGCGAGCCGATCCCGGGCGCCGATGCGGCCCTTCCGCATGTGCTGACGCCCGAGCAGGTGATGGTCGAGGGCAAGCGGCCACCCGGCGGCCGGGTCGCCATCGTCGATTACGAGGGCTACTTCACCGGCACCGCGCTGGCCGAGCAGCTGCGCGGGGAGGGTTACGAGGTGGTGTTCGTCACCTGCCACGAGGCGATCGCCCCCTACGCCGACCAGACGCTGGAAGGCCGGCCGGTCAGGCAGCGGCTCCACGAGCTGGGCATCCGGCCCGTGCGCGCCGTGGTGGTACAGCGGATCGATCCTGGCGGCATCGAGCTGGTGGGCGAGTTCGGGGCGCCCTCCACCGTCGAGGTCGACGGCGTCGTGCTGGTCACCCAGCGCGTCTCCGACGACGCCCTCTACCTTGAGCTGGTCGGTCAGCCCGAGGCGCTCGAGCGCGAGGGTATCGAGGCCGTCTACCGGATCGGCGACTGCGTCGCCCCGCGGCTGATCGCCGACGCCATCTTCGACGGCCACCGCCTGGCCCGGGAGATCGACTCGCCCGACCCGGCGCGGCCGCTCCCCTATCTGCGGGAGCGGCCGCTGGTGCCGGTCACGGTGCCGTCCTAGGCGCTCGCGCCTGCAGCGGCAACGCTGCTGCCGGTGCGCTGGCGGACGAGGTCGGCGGCCTTCTCGCCGATCATGAACGTGCCCACCATCGGGTTGACGGTGGGCATGGTCGGGAAGATCGAGCCGTCGGCGATGCTCAGACCCTCGATCCCGCGCACCCGCAGCTGGGGGTCGACCACCGCCAGCTCATCGTTCGCCGCACCCATCCGGCAGGTGCCGGAGGGGTGGTAGACGGTGTGGTGCACGGCCCGCCCGTACTCCGACAGGTCGCTGTCGCTGGTGATCTTCGGGCCGGGCGCCACCTCGCGCTTGATCCAGCCCTTGAACGGCTCCGTGTTGGCCACCTCGCGAGCGATCTTCAGGCCGTCGACGATGGTCTGCTCGTCGTAGCCGTCGGCGTCGGTGAAGTACTGGAAGTCGAGCGCCGGCTTGATCTCCGGGTTCGAGGACAGCAGCCACATCCGGCCCACCGACCGCGAGCGGGGGATGTTCGGCGTCATGCAGATGCAGTGCTCCGGCACGGGGTAGCCCAGCCGCTCGGTGTTGAAGGTGAACGGCAGCTGGTAGGTGTGGTACATCAGGTCGGGCCGTGGGTCGCCGCCCAGCCTGTTCACGAACAGGGCACAGTCGGCGTCCATCACTCCCTCGGGTGGCAGCGGGCGGTTGAGCTCCCAGATGATGATCGACTCCGGGTGGTCGAGCAGGTTCTCGCCCACGCCCGGCAGGTCGTGCTGCACCTCGATGCCGAGCTCCCGTAGGTCGTCGGCCGGCCCGATGCCCGACAGCAGCAGCAGCCGGGGCGTGTCCACCGACCCGCCGGAGACGATGATCTCGCGCTCGGCGCGGATGGTGCCGTTGTCGGTGTTGACACTGACGGCGCGGCCGTTCTCGAGATTGACGCGGCGCACCCAGGTATCGGTGAGCACGGTCAGGTTGGGGCGCTTGCCCATGATCGGGTGCAGGTAGGCGACGCTGGACGACGAGCGGATGCCGGTCTCGGGGTCGTAGCCGACGTCGAGGAAGCCGGCGCCGTCCCGGAAGGGCGCGGCGTTCCAGTCCGGATTGGCCCGCACGCCGGCCGCCTCCGCGGCGGCGGGGATCCAGTCCTTGAGCAGCGGGTTGCGATCCTTCTCGGCGACGATCTGGTGCTTGGTCGGCAGCCGCTCGTAGTACTTCTCCATCCCCTCGGGCTCCCAGCCCTCGGCGCCGCGGTCGACCCAGTCCTGCCAGTCGCCGGGCATCGGCTTGAAGAAGATCTGGGTGTTGTGCGACGAGCATCCCCCCAGCACGGCCGCCCGGGAATGGACGATGTGGGCGTTGCCGCGCGGCTGCAGCGTGGTCGTGTAGGCGAGGTCGATCGGCCCCTCCAGCAGGCCCAGCCACCGGCGAAGCTGCAGCACGTCGTCGTAGCCGACGTCCGTCGGCCCGGCCTCGATCAGGCACACCTCGACGTCGGCGTCCTCGGACAGGCGCGCGGCGACCACGGCACCCGCCGTCCCGCCGCCCACCACCACATAGTCATACGACTCTCCCATCACATGCTCCCTGTTCGGGGTCACCGCCGACTCTATGATGCGAGCCGATGGAGGGCAACCATGGCTGAGTACCGGATCACCTACTGGCGCGACATCCCGTCGATGGTGACCGCCCGCGAGGAGGGCGGCGGCACGGCCAAGGTGGCGCTGCCGGATCGCTTCCAGGAGGCCATCGACGAGGCGGCGATGAACCTCGGCCTGGCCGGTTCCGACGCCTACCTGGAGGAGTGGCGGCATGGAGACTGGGAGGCGGCCGACGGCTTCGCCAACGACGTGGCCGGGACGGTTGCGGCCCGGCTGGACGCCGAGAACGACGACGCGCGGCTGAAGGAGCTGATGAGCGCATGAGCGGGAAGATCGCCGAGCTCTTGGGAGATCACAGACCCATCGTCGGTGACGGCGCGATCGGGACGATGCTGCAGGCGGCGGGGCTGATGCCCGGCGCTTCGCCCGAGCTGTGGAACGTCGAGAAGGCCGAGGCCATGCGCGTTGTCCACATGGCCTACGCCGATGCCGGCGCCCGGCTGCTGACCACCAACACCTTCGGCGGCACCCGCCCGCGGCTGGCGCTTCACCACCTCGAGGACCGGGTGCACGAGCTGAACGAGGCCGGTGCCCGGCTGGCCCGCGAGGTCGCCGATCGCTCCGGCCTGCTGGTGCTGGGAAGCATGGGGCCGACCGGCGAGCTGATGGAGCCGCTGGGCACGATGACGCACGACGAGGCCAGGGAGCTGTTCGCCGAGCAGGCGGCGGCGCGGGCCTCGCCGAGAT
>DATLLX010000214.1:0-13759 GCA_035537595.1 Gaiellales bacterium
CGGTCACTCGGCCTGGAATCGCGACGACAGGGCGTAGCGCAGCAGCACCACGTCGCCGATCTGGCGCACCTCGACGAGGGTTGCCCGCCTGCCGGCGTTCCAGGGGAACCGGCCGTCCCGCACGAACCGCGGCGCCTGGGAGTCGCCGACGAACACCGGCGCCACGACCAGCTGGAGCTCGTCGGCGAGGCCGTCGGTCAGGAATTGCGTATGCACCTTGCCTCCGCCCTCGACCATCAGCCGCTGCACGCCGCGCGCGGCGAGGTCGTTGCTGAGCGTGCGCATCTCCACCGGCTGGCCGCCGTCGACGACGGTCGCTACCGGTCCCAGGCGCGCGCGGGCATCGACCACCCGCGGCCGCGCGCAGTAGACGAGCTTCTCGGCGTCGCCGGTGGTGAAGAAGGCCGCCCGCGCGTCGAGCTCCGCTCGCCGGGTCACGGTGACCTTGATCGGCGACGGCGCCAGCCCGCGGGCCGTCCGCTCGTCACGGCGCGCCTGCGAGCGCACCAGCAGCCGCGGATTGTCGGTGCGCACCGTCGCCGCGCCGACCAGGATCGCGTCGCAGGAGGCGCGGACGGCGTCGACCCGGTCGAAGTCCGCGTCGTTGGACAGCAGCAGGCGCGAGGCTGCGCTCCCGATGTAGCCGTCGATCGACACGCTGCAGCTGAGCAGTGTGTACGGGCGGTCACCCATCGGCGGCTCCGTCCACGACGGCCGCCCGGCACGGGAGCGGCGAGTCGGGCCGCCGTGGGCGCCGGGCGCGCGGGAGCCAGGCCGCCGCGAGGACGAGCGCGCCCGGCAGGCTGGCGACCAGCACCATGACGCCGTACACGACGGCGGTGGCGGCGCCCTGTTCCGCTCCCAGCCCGGCCGCGGCGAACGCCCACGCCGTCCCGCCCTCGCGTGGCCCATACCCGGCGACGCTGGGCAGCACCATGGCCAGCATCGCGAGCATCGCCAGCGGCAGCATCCGGGACGCCGGCGCCGTGGCGCCCGCCGTCCGGGCGGCGATCAGGAAGGTGACCGCATGGCCGAGCACGACCAGCGCCGACGCCAGTGCGATGGCGGGCAGGGCCTTCGGGGCCAGCAGGACGTCGCGGACGTCGCCGGCCACCGCGCTGCGCACCCGCGCCCATCGCGAGCGCCGGCCGCCAGTTCGCGGCCGGCTGGCGAGAGCGATGCCGATCACCGCCGCGACCACCGCGACCGCCGCCAGCGGCGTGGACGGCTGCACCGGCGACGGCAGCGCGAGCAGGACGACGGCGGTGAGCAGGATCTGCACTGCCTGTCCCGCGGCGCGCTCCCAGGCGACGGCCCGCAGACCGCGACCGACGTTGCCCGCGTCCCGCCCGTGGCTGACACCGCGGTGAACGTCTCCGACGACGCCGCCGGGGAGCGTCAGGTTGAGGAACACCGACCGGTAGTAGGCCGCAACGGCCGTGCGCAGCGGCAGGTCGACCCCCAGGCCACGGGCCACGATCGTCCACCGCCAGGCACAGCAGACGGTGGTCAGCGCGCCGATACCCGCCGCCGCCGCCAGCGCCTGGCCGTCCACCGCACGGGCGCCGTCCTGAAACGGCCCGGCGCCGAGGCGCCAGACGACGACGGCGAGCGTTGCGGCGGCGGCCGCCGGGCGCACCCACGCCCACACCGTTCGGTTCATGCTGTTCCCGATCTGCTCGAGAGTCCTCCCAAGCGGTCGCGCCGCCCGGCACGCGCCGAGCGCCTACGTCCAGCGGTACGTGGGAGCGAGCCCCGCGGTTTCATCGGCAACCCGAGTGTTCATGGCATGACCAGCAGGTCGGCGTGGCCCACGGTGACCGCCAGCTGCCCGGCTCGTGCCTCCGCCAGACGCCGGCCTGCATAGGCGTCGGCCTCGGCCGCCAGCTCTGCCTCCTGCTCGCACGCGGCGCCCACCCAGCCGGCGAGCCACTCCGCGGCCAGGCCGGCCTGGGCGGCACCCAGCCGCCAGGGGCTCGGCCGCACCAGCACCTCGACCCCCAGCCGGCGGAACCCTTCGACGGCCGCCGGTACCGCATCCGGCCCCAGCAGGCGGCCGCCCGCCGTCAGCCGGCGCTGGTGAGCGTCGAAGGCGGCCGCCACCCGACGGTCGAGAGGGTGCGCGGGAGCCAGGTCGACGCGACCGACGACTGACAGCGTGAGCAGGGCCGGGCATCCGGCCTTGGCGCAGACGTCGACCAGCCCGGCCAGCTGATCGCCGGTCATCAGGTCGAGCAGCGCGGATGCGGTGATCAGGGTCGCGCCGGCGAGATCGTCGGGGCCCAGCAGGGTGATGTCGGACCGCCTCGCCTCGATGCCGACCGAGGCCCCGTCGGCGGCCGGACCGGGAGGGTTGGCGGCGGCGGTCCGCAGCAGGTCGGTGTCGCGATCGTGGACGACCCAGTGCTGCGGCCCGGGAAGCAGCGGCGCGAGCCAGCGGCCCATCGCCCCGGTGCCGCAGCCGAGGTCGTGGATCACCCGGCGGCCGGTTGCCGGCAGGTGCCGCCGAAGGTGCTCGACCAGGTCAAGCGCCCGGGCGTCGGCGTCGGCGGGCTCACGGAGGTCGAGCCATTCGGAGCTGACCCGGATCCCTTCGACGGTCATCGCGCCGCTCGTGCCAGGACGTTTTCCAGCAGGGAGGTGGTGGCCGGCCAGCCGCTGAGTGAGGCCCGCCGCTCCCGTGCCGCCCGGCGACCCTGCCGCGCTGGCGGCCGCGCTCCGGGCCTGGCTCGGCGACGCCGGGCGGGACGAGCAACCCCGGCCGCGTGCCGCCGGTGCCGTGGCCGAGCGCCTCCGGCACCCCTCCGACCTCGGTCGCCACGACCGGCAGCCCGCGGGCAAGCGCCTCGGTGACGACCATGCCATACGTCTCGCCGTGCGACGCCAGCACCAGCAGGTCGGCGGCGGCGTAGCTGCGGTCGAGCTCGGCCCCGGTGCAGGCACCCGGGAACCGCACCCGGCCGCTCAGCCCGTTGCTCCGGACGCGGCGAGTGACGTCCTCGGCGAACGCCGGGTCGCCGTCCAGTCTGCCGATGCACAGGCACTGCCAGGACAGGTCGGTGATCGTCGCCAGCGCCTCGAGCAGCACATCGTGGCCCTTGCCGGGGATCACCGACCCGACGCAGAGCAGCGCCCCGCCGGTCGCGGTGCCGGGTGCGAGAGGGGCGGCATCGACGCCCGGTTCGGCGACGTGCACCCGGTCGCCCGCCAGCGGGTACAGCGCCAGCAGCGCCTGTCGGGCCCAGCCACTCGTCGTGACCACGGCGGCGGCGGCTGAGAGCACCGCACCCTCCCGTGCCCGGGCGCCGTCGTCTGCCGCGCCATCTCCCAGCGGCATATGCACGAGCGCGACCAACCGCAGCCTGCCCGCCTCCGGCACCAGCACCTGCGGGGCCGTCGAGGCCACCAGCCCGTCGAGCAGCACCAGGGCGCCGTCGGGAATCCGCCGGACGACGCCGGCGAGCGCGGCGTGGGCGGTCTGGTCGGCCCGCGGCCACGCACCGGGCACGGCGTGGATGCGCACCGACCAGCCGGTCGCTGCCAGACCGCGGCAGACCTGGCGGTCGTATGTGTTGCCGCCGCTCGGCCGGGCCGGATCGTCGATGCCGTCGGGGACGACGACGTGCACCTCGGTCACAGCGCTCGCTCGTAGCTCGCCCAGGCCACGTGCGACTCGTGCAGCGTGACGACCAGCCCGTCCAGCCGGCGCGCGGCGTCGCCCAGGGCGCCGGCCTTCACGCGCTCGGCGAGCCGATCGGCGATCACGCGGGCGAGCGCCTCCGTCGACGTGTTGATGCCCGCGAGGGCCGGCTCGTCGTCGAGGTTTCGGTAGTTCAGGTCGGCGATCACGGCGTGCAGCTGCTCGGCCGCTCGACCGATGTCGACGACGATGCCGTCCCCGTCGAGGGTCGCGCGCCGAAAGGTGGCGTCGATCACGTAGGTCGCGCCGTGAAGCCGCTGGGCCGGCCCGAACACGTCGCCGGTGAAGCTGTGGGCGATCATCATGTGATCGCGGACGGTCACGCTGAACACGGTCTACACCTCGTCGTAGGTGATGGTGTGGCAGAGCGCCGGCAGCCTCCCCGCGGCCAGCCGCGCCATCACGTCGGGCAGCTCGTGGAAGCGCGACTCCCCGGTGACGAGCGCGTCGAAGGCGGGGTCGCGCAGCAGGTCGAGCGCCAGCGCCAGTCTGTCGGCCGTCGTGCGGCGCCCGCCGCGGGCGGGGGACAGGGTTCCGACCTGGCTCGAGCGGATAGCGAGGCGGCCGGCGTGGAACGTCCCACCCAGCGAGAGCTGCACCTCGGTGCCGCCGTACCAGCTGAGATCGATGACGGTGCCCTCGGGCGCGAGCAGGTCGAGCGCCCGCTGGAGCCCGGCCGACGTGGCGCTGGTGTGCACCACCAGGTCGCGGCCGGCGGCGGCTTCGGCGGGCAGCGCGAAGTCGACGCCGAGGGCGGCTGCGACGCCGGCCCGGCCGGGATCGACGTCCACAAGCGTCACCTGCATGGCCGGGAATTGGCTCAGCAGTCGGGCGACACAGCAGCCCACCATGCCGGCGCCGACCACCGCGACCCGGTCGCCGATCAGCGGGCCCGCGTCCCAGAGGGCGTTGACAGCGGTCTCGACCGTGCCCGCCAGCACGGCTCGAGCGGGCGGCACGCCCTCGGGCACGACGCTCACCGCCGCGGCCGGGACGACGTAGGCGGTCTGATGCGGGTACAGACAGAAGACGGTGCGCCCGCGCAGCTCGGGCGGCCCCTGCTCCACTGCGCCGACATTCAGATAGCCGTACTTGACCGGCCCCGGGAAGTCCCCCTCCTGGAACGGCGCGCGCATCGCCGTGTACTGGTCCGGCGGCACGCCGCCCTGGAACACCAGCGTCTCGGTGCCGCGGCTGACGCCCGACCGCAGCGTGCGCACCACCACGTCGTCCCGCCCCGGCTCGGGCAGCCTGACCGGCCGGATCTCCCCGCTCCCCGGCGCGCGCAGCCAGAACGCGTGCGCGATGCCTTGATCGCCGACCATGGACGAGTTGACGCCGTTCACGTCGCGGACATCTTCGCGCATCTACCCCGGGGATACGCGCGACCGCCGCCCTCGGATGCGCGGCCGATTGCTCTGCACCGTCGCAGATGCGAGAAACTGACCCGAATGGGCAAGGCTGGAGCTGACGAGTGGCGGAACGGCGTGGTCGCCTTCGTCGAGCGATTCCTGCCCGAGCCTCCAGTCCCGATCCTGGAGGTCGGTTGTGGCGACGGCTGGCTGACCCGGCACCTGGCGGCATCGCGATACCTGGTTCGGGGCATCGATCCGCAGGCGCCCCGGGGGCCGTTGTTCACGCCGGTCACCCTCGACGCGTTTGACGATGCCGGCCCGTTCGCAGCGATCGTGGCGATCCTGTCGCTGCATCACATCAGCGATCTGCCGGCCGCCGTCGCCAAGCTCGCTCGCCTGCTCGCGGCGGACGGGTCGCTGATCGTGGTCGAGTTCGCCTGGGACCGGTTCGACGACGCCACCGCTGCGTGGTGTCTCGATCGGCTGCCGCCGGAGCCCGGTCACGGCACCTGGTTGCACCGGCGCTGCGCGGCGGCGCAGGAGCGGTCTCGAAGGGGAGAGCCGCTGCGGGCCGCCGAGGACTTCCATCGGTGGGGGAAGGAGGAGGGCATGCACCCGTCCTCCGCATTGCTGGCGGCGCTACGGGGCCGGTTCGAGGAGCGCCTCTTCGCCTGGAGTCCCTACCTCTATCCGGGTCTGGACCGGGTAACGGCGGACGATGAGCTCGCCGCCATCGAGTCGGGCGAGATCCAGCCGCTGGGGTTCCGGTTCGTTGGAGCGCACTCGCAGTAGCCGTCCCGGCGCGGTGCTGTTCGTCTGCGCAGCCCCTGGCGGCTGACCGGCCCGTGTCGCGACACCGCGCGGGCGTCGCCCCTACTCGTAGCGCAGCGCCTCCGCCGGGCGGACGCGTGACGCCCGGCGGGCGGGCAGCAGCGTGGCTCCCAGCGAGACAGCGAACACGAGCACGAATACCACGGCCAGGTTCCACCACGGCACCTGCATGGTCACGTTCGACCAGCTGGGCATCCGCTGCTGGTCGGAGATGATGTTGTACGCCAGGACGAGCCCCAGCAGCGTCCCGAACAGGATCGAGCTGACCGCGATCAGCGACGATTCGAGCAGGAAGGCGGCCTGCACCATCCCGCGCCGGAATCCGATCGCCCGCAGCACGCCGATCTGCTGCCGCCGCTCGACCACCGACCGGGCGCTGATCACGCCCAGCGCCGCGACCCCGACCACCAGCCCCAGCCCCATGAAGGCCAGGATCAGCCGGTTGAAGACCAGCGAGGCGGCGGTGGCGTCGTGCACCACGTCGTGGATCGACTGCGCCTCGAGCCCGTTGGCCAGAAATGCCGACTCGAGCCGGGCGGCGGCATCCTCGGGGTCGACCCCGGGGGCGACGCGGAAGTAGTGGATGGTCGGTCGCACGCGGCCGGGGAAGGCCGCGTCGAGCGTCTGCTGCGAGGTGGTGATGCCGGCCATCTCGAGCGGGGCGCTGTCCTTGAGGATCCCGATCACGGTCAGCCTGACCCGACGGCCGGTCTGGGCGTCCGTCACCACCAGCGGCACCGGCCGGAAACCGCTCTCGTCGACGTAGAGCCCTGTCAGCTGGAGGTCAGGGGGCGCGGCGTTGAAGCCGAAATTGTCGCGCCGGGGGACGATCGTGGTGTCCACCACCGCCAGCCGCGGTCGGTCGCGCATGGCGTCCCACACCTGGCGGGCGGAGCTGTAGCCCGCGGCCATGGCGCCGAGGCCGAACGTGGTGTGGTCGATGAACGAACGGTCGAGGCCGCGTACCAGGTAGTCCTGGGCACCCCTGCCGGTGCCGGGCTGGCGTGCCGACACGGCCAGCACCGACTGGCTGGCGACCACCGGATAGTCCGCCGCCCGCAGCGAGCTGGAACGGTCGATGGCCGAGCGCATGTCGTGGATGGAGGCCGTGCCGCTGGTGCCGGCTCGCACGTCGAAGCCGCCGCCGAACGTCCGCTCGTCCAGCGCGGCATGCATGAACGAGCCGGAGGTCACCGAGCCCGTCACCAGCGTGAACACGACCAGCGTGAACATCGCCAGCGTGGTGCCGGTGCGAAAGCGGCTGGCCAGCGGATAGGCCATCGACACGCGCAGCACGGGGGCCAGCGCGCCCAGCCGACCGAGCGTCCTCGACAGCAGGCCGCCGAGGAGGTCGGCGTTGTACATGATCACCCACACCGTTCCGACGATGATCATCAGCCCGGAGGCGATCCAGGTCGTGAAGTCCATCGACTTCTTGCCGAAGATGTCGTCAAGCACGCTCCACGGCAGCAGCAGAAAGACCACCAGCGCCAGTCCGCAGACGGTGAACGACAGCCGCTCGGAGACGCCGATCCGGCGAAGCAGCGGGATCGGGCTGATCAGGACGAGCGAGACGCCGAGCAGGTTGACGGTGGCCGACGACCCGGATCCGGCAACCATCAGGGCTCCCGCGCCCAGCCCGGCCAGCCCGAGCAGGATGCCGCGGCGGCGGCGCAGCCGGCCCGGCTCCGGCAGGTTTCGGATCGCACTGGAGATCGTCATCATGCTGACCCGCCACGCCGAGAAGGCCACCACCAGCAGGGTCAGCAGCACTCCCAGCGAGAACCCGACGGCAAGGCTCTGCGGTGTCACGGCGTACTGCACCCGAAGCCCGGCGTCGGCGTCCTCCGTGCCAAGCGCCCGGGACATGGCGAGCACCATGCCGTAGGCCACGGCGGCGCCCAGCAGAGCGCCGACCAGTGCCGCAAGCAGGTCGTAGGCCACACCCTCGAACACGAACATCTCGACCAGATGGCCGCGCCGAGTGCCAACCGCCCTGGCGATCCCCAGCTCGCCCCGCCGCTCCGCGGCCAGCATCACGAAGATCAGGAAGATCAGCAGGATGCCGGCGGCGATGGAGAACGAGCCGAACGTGGTGAACATCGTCATGAACCCGTTTCCGATCTGGTCGGCCTGCTCGATCGCGTCCTGCTTGACCGTGGCCACCTCCAGCCCGGAGCCGGCGACCGCCCGCCGCAGCACCGACCGCACCTCGTCCGAACGGCCGGCGCCCGACAGCGCCCCGCCCCGGTTGGAGACCAGCACGGCCGCCACCTGCCCCGGCCGCTGCAGCATCGCCTGCGCCGAGGCGAGCGGCATCAGCACCGCGGCGTCGGCGGTGGCGGCGCCGTCGAAGCGGACAACGTCCCTCACCCGCACGCTCATCGGCGCCCCCTGGGCGAACACGACGACCGTGTCGCCACGGGCCACGTGCAGCCGGTCGGCGGCCTTCGAGTTCAGGTACACCTCGCCCGGGCGGACGCCGCGCAGCGAGAGGTCGTCGCCGGTGGCGTCGCTGCGGATCGCCGAGAAACCGGCCATCCGCGCGGGGTCGGGCGCGAACAACGTCACCGACGGCTCCGTCTGCCGTGCGTCCGGCGCCTGCATGGCGACCTGCATCACGATCGCGCCGGTCACCCCGTCGACCAGGCCGGTGCCGCGCACCGAACGCTCCACCCGCTCGACGGTGTCCGCCGGGAAGTAGCGCACGCCGGTGGCCTGGCCGAGCTCGCCGGCGATGTCATCCGTCGCTCCCTTTGCCGACACCACCTCGTCGGTGTTGCCCAGGGAGCGTACGGCGGTCTGCCGGATCGTGTGGCTCATCGTGTCACCGGTGGTCAGAGCGGCCGCGATGATCGTCGTGCCCAGCATCAGCCCGACCACGATCAGCGCCGAGCGGCCCCGCCGCCGGCCGACGTTGCGCGTCCCCAGCTTGACCAGGATCGGGTTGCGGACGGCCAGCGCCGCGGTCAGCCCGAGCGCTGCTCCCAGCCCGACCAGCAGGATGATCAGCAGCGCGTTCATGGGGATGCCGAAGAGCTCGTGCACGGTGCTACCTCGCCAGCGAGTGCGGCAGCTCCGCCACCGCCACGCGGTAGTACTCACGGCCGGGAGGCGATCGGAACAGGGTCGCGAACCGCTCCAGGGCCTCGGTGGAGAAGCCGCCCGGGTCGGCGGCCGCCTCCTCGGTGGCCCACAGGGTGACGATCATCCCCCGGCCCTCGGCGGTCGACAGCACCAGCACGCCCTCGAACCCCTCCTGCTCCTGGAGGCCGGGCAACACGCGGTCGCAGAACAGCGTCTCGGCGTCCTCCATCGAGGTGCGCAGGGTGTCGACCTCAAGCAGCGTGACTCGCGAGTACATGCCGTGCCTCCAGTCGCTGCTCTTCGACGATCTGGCCGTCGAGCATGCGGATTATGCGGTCGGTCTTCCGGCCGACCGAGATGTCGTGGGTGACGATCAGGAAGGTGAAGCCGCGCTCCACGTTCAGGGTTCGCATCAGAGCGACGATCTCGCTCGCGTTCTCGGAGTCGAGATCGCCGGTCGTCTCGTCCGCCCACACGATGGCGGGCTCATTGACCAGCGACCGGGCGATGGTCACCCGTTGACGCTCCCCGCCCGACAGCGCTTCGGGCACGTGCGCCGCCCGGTCGGCCAGCCCGACCAGCTCGAGCGCCGCCATGGCGCGCCGTCGTGCCTCGTCGGCGCCCACCCGCGCGATCAGCAGCGGCAGCTCGACGTTCTCGACCGATGTCAGCACCGGCATCAGGTTGTAGAACTGGAACACGAACCCCATCCGGCGGGCGCGGTAGTCGGTGCGAGCCCGGTCGGACATGTCCGTCAGGGCCGTGCCCTCGATCAGGATCTGGCCGGCGTCGATCGCGTCCAGCCCGGACAGGCAGTTCAGGAGCGTGGTCTTGCCACATCCGCTGGGGCCCATGATGGCCACCATCTCGCCTCGCTCCAGCGCCAGGTCGACTCCGCGGAGCGCGTCGACCCGCACCGTACCTGTGTCGTAGGTCTTCTGAACGGCCGTTGCCTGAACGATGAGATCGCGATCCTGGGCCACCTTTGCCTCCTCCGACTCGACGCCCACCAGTCTCGTCGGGTGGAACGGCGGCGCCGTCCGCGCCGTCCCGGATCTGGCGTCGGAGAACTACGGAGTGGAGATCACACGCCGGGGGCGACCGGCAGGTCGTCGATCTCGTTCAGGCGGTTGGCGGCGTCCAGCGCCGCCACCTTGTAGGCGTCGGTGAAGGTGGGCACGTTGAACACGGCCTCGACCAGGTAGTCGACCGTCAGGTCGCCGGCCATCACCGTCTGCCCCAGGTGCACGAGCTCGGTGGCGGCGGTGCCGAACACATGGACGCCCAGCACCCTGCGGGTGTCGGTGTGGATCAGCAGCTTCAGGACGCCGGTGCGGTCGCCGGCGATGCCTCCCCGCACCAGCTCGCGGAAACGGCCGAACCCGACCACGTACGGCACGGCCGACTCGGTCAGCTCGCGCTCCGTGAGCCCGACGAACGAGATCTCGGGAACGGTGTAGATGCCGTAGGGGAGCAGGTTGGGCATCGACTTGGCCGGCCGGTCGAAGGCCGTCAGGGCCGCCAGGCGGCCTTGCTCCATCGAGGTGGCGGCGAGGCTGGGGAAGCCGATCACGTCACCCGCGGCGAAGATGTGCGGCTGGGATGTGCGGTAGTCCGGGCCGACCTCGATCCGTCCCCGCGAATCGGCCTCCAGGCCCGCCGCCTCCAGGTTCAGGGTGGCGGTGGCGCCCTGGCGGCCCGCCGCGTACAGCACCACCTGGGAGGGGATTCGCTTGCCGCTTCGCAGATGCGTCATCACGCCCTGCGGGGAGCGCCGTACGGCGTCGACCTCCTCGCCCAGTCGCAGCGACAGGCCGAGGCCGCGCAGGTGGTACTGCAGCGCCTCCACCATCTCGTCGTCGACGAAGTCGAGCAGCCGCGGCCGCTTTTCGACCAGCGTCACGTGGACGCCCAGGGCGGCCGCCATCGACGCATACTCGAGCCCGATCACGCCGGCGCCGACGACGGTCAGCGTGCCCGGCAGCTTGGCGATCCGCAGCAGCCCGTCGGAGTCGAGCACGGTCTTCTCGTCGAACTCGACACCGGGCGGCCGCGCCGGCACAGTGCCCACCGCGATCACGATCCGGTCGGCCGCGACCCGGCTGGTGCCGGCGTCCGACCGTACCTCGAGTGAGTTCGGTTCGGCGAAGGAGGCGTCGCCTTCGATGATCGTGACCCCGTTTCGCAGCAGCTGGTCGCGGATCACCTCCCGCTCGTGCTCGATCACCTGACGCGTCCGCGCCCGCAGGTCGTCGATGGTGACGGAATGGTTGATCCGCGCGTTCAGGCCCTGGGCGGTCGCGGCCCGTCCGGTGAGCTCCACGATCGCGGCCCGCAGCGTCTTCGAGGGGACGGTGCCGAAGTTCGTCGAGACGCCGCCCAGGTTTGCGCGCTCGATCACTGCCGCGCGTTTCCCAAGCTTGGCCGCCTGCACCGCGGCGCGCTGGCCGGCGGGCCCGGAACCCACGGCGACCAGATCGAAGCTCATGAGCGCTTCCGAAGACACCGTCGACCCATCATACGGCCTGTTCTGGGCGATGCGAGGGCGCCGCCGCCGGCGATATCGGTCAGGGCTGTGGGGCGCCGGCGTCGGCGCACTCGCCGCAGCCGCACATCGAGCAGACCCACTGCTCAGGCTCGGGGGCGCCTCGCAGGGCGAGCGCCTTGCGCCGCTGTCCCGCCATCCACCGCTCGCGGTCGCTGGCCGGTGCGGTCTCGGGCTCGGGCAGCTCGACCCGCAGGTCGTACCGCCCGCAACGGATGCAGAAGCGTTCGAGATGAACGCGTGCCACGTCTGTCCCGGTTTGTTCCATGAACTCAGGGTAGACCAGCGGGCAAGCCGGCGGAGCCTCGGATCAGCGGGCTTGCCAGGCGCGCAGCGTGGCCTGGCCCAGGATCGAGGCGAGCGCCTCGACAACTGCCGGATCGAACAGCGTCCCCGCGCGCTCGCGCAGGTGCGCGATGGTGTCGGTGTCACCCATCGCCCGCAGCGCCAGGTGGGTCTCGGCGACCAGCACGATCCTGGCGCCCAGCGGGATCTCGTCACCCGACAGCCCATGCGGGTAGCCGCTGCCGTCGAAGTGCTCGTGAGTGGCGCGCACGATGGCCCGCACGTCGGAGAACAGCGGGCTGGGCCCCAACATCTCGGCGGAGCGCTCGGGGTGCGCGTGGACGACGTCCCATTCCTCGTCGGTCAGCGGCTCGCTCTTGGTGATGATCTCGTCCGGGACCGCGGTCATGCCCAGGTCGCGGAACCGGCTGGCGGTGGCGAGCTGCGTGAGAGCCGTGCCCGAGATGCCGAGCGCCCTGGCCAGAGAGCGCACCAGATCGTCCATCTCCTCGTCGGACGCGACCGGCGGGCCGGGCTCGGCGGGTGCCTGCGCGGCCGCGGGCGCGGCCGCCTCGTGAGCGGCCAGCCGGGCGAGCCGGGAGGCGACAAAGGATGCCGGGATCCACTGGTCGGGCTCCTGGGGCTGGAACGCCAGCCGCAGCACCGCTGCGCGGTCGACGATGAACACGCCCTGTCCCCTGCGGCCGCCCTTGCGCAGGCGCTTCCGCCGCTCGACGATGCCGAACGCCGCGGCAGCCTCGCCGTCGGGGTCGCACAGCCAGCGGACGGCGCGAACGGCGGCCAGGCTGCGCGCCGCGGCCGACTCACCTGGGGTGACCAGCACCAGCGGGCAGCCCCCGTCGCGGAGCCGGTCGCCCAGCTCCCGAAGCATCGCCGACCGGGCGTCGTCGATGGCCCCGTCATCCACGAGCACGAGCACGGCAGCGCCGCCGGTCAGCAGATCGGCCAGCTCGACACCGGTCGCGCCGTCCGGCTCCGTCAGCCGGAACGGCGCGACCGTCGTATCAAGCGGCGTTGGCGGCGTCGTGCTCACCGTGGCCGGCGTCGGGGGAGACGGCCTGCACCTGTGAGCCGGCCCCCTGGATCAGCGAGTTGCGGGCCTGCTCGAACGAAGCCAGCATCTGGGCCTGGGCCTGTGCCGCGCCGGCGTGCAGCTGCTCGGCCTCGCGGCGGATCTGCTCGGCGTCGTCAAGGATCTGGCCTGCCTGCTGCTCGGCCTCCGCGCGGTGGCCGGCAAGCTCGGCCTCGAACCGGCGTCGCTGCTCCTCGAGCTCGGCCTCGAACTCTCCTCGCAGGCGGTCGCGCTCGGCCTCCGCCTCGGCGACCAGCCGATCGGCATGCGCCCGCACCTCGTCCAGGTGCCGGCGGCCGGCGTCGGCAGCCTCGTCGATCAGCCGCTGGCGCTCGTGGTGGATATCGTCGATCTCCAGGCTACTGGCCTGGCGCACGGAGGACAGCTCGTTGTTCAGGAACGCCTGCAGCGCGCTGATGGCATCCTCGACGGCCGTGCCCAGGCCGCTCAGGTTTGTCTGCGGGCGATCGATCACCGTCGCCTCAGGCAGCACCGCCACGGGTTCGGGCTGCGCCGCCGGCACCTGCTCGACGATCGGAGGCTGCTCGGCGATCGATGCCTGAACGGCGACGGGCGCCTCAGGAGCCGGGCCGAACTCGTAGCCATGATCCTCGGCCGCGACCGGCTCGATCTCCTGCGCCACCGGCTCCTGCTGCTGCTCCTCCTCCGACTGCTGCTGCCCGCCCAACGCCTGCCCTGGCGCGTCGCCGGCGGGCGTCGCCGCGAACGGCTGGGCGGGATGCTCCTCGACCGCGAGCGTGACGGGCCCGGCCGCCAGCGCATCTGCGACCTGGCTCAGGTACTCGTCGACCTCCTCCGGGTTGTACCCGGTGGGCGTCAGCGAGAACGACGCGTTGCGGACG
>DATLLX010000215.1:0-29058 GCA_035537595.1 Gaiellales bacterium
GTTCGCCATCAGCAGCGCGCCGAGGTTTGCGTAGCCCAAGCCGAGCTGGCGGAACGCGCGCGCGTTGACGCCGATCTCCTCGGTCGGGTAGCTCGACGGCGAGACGACGATCTCCTGGGCCAGGATCATCACGTCGACCGCGTGCTCGAACGACTCGACGTCGAAGCTGCCGTCGGGGCGGCGGAACTTCATCAGGTTGAGCGACGCCAGGTTGCAGGCCGAGTCGTCGACGTGCATGTACTCGGAGCAGGGGTTCGACGCGTTGATGCGACCCGAGTTCGGGCAGGTGTGCCACTCGTTGATCGTCGTGTCGTACTGGACGCCCGGATCGGCGCAGCGCCAGGCGGCGTCGGCGATCTGGCCGAGCAGGTCACGCGCGTCGACGCGGTCCACGACCGAGCCGTCGACGCGGGCGGTCAGCTCCCACTCCTCGCCGCGCTCGGCGCGCTCCATGAACTCGTCGGTCACGCGCACGGAGTTGTTGGCGTTCTGGTACTGGATCGACGCGAACGACTCGGAGTCGAGCCGCATGTCGAAGCCGGCGTCGCGCAGCGCTGCGGCCTTCTCCTCCTCGCGCGCCTTGCACCAGATGAAGTCGAGGATGTCCGGGTGGTCGACGTCGAGCACGACCATCTTGGCCGCGCGGCGCCGGCGCCTGGGCCGGCACGATCAAGTCGGGTGGCAAAACCCGCCGCGCATGAAGCTGACCGGACCGGAGGCGAGCCCGCCCTTGGAGAGGTGCTCCTTGGACGCGCGGATGCGCGAGAGGTTGATCCCCGAGCCGGAGCCGCCGCGGAAGATGTTGCCTTCCTTGGTGTTCCAGCCGAGGATCGACTCCATCGTGTCCTCGACGGAGAGGATGAAGCAGGCCGAGCACTGCGGGTTCTGCTCGAAGCCGACGTTGAACCAGACCGGCGAGTTGAAGGCCGCCATCTGGTGCAGCAGCAGGTACGTGAGCTCGTCGTGGAAGGTGTCGGCCTCCTCGCCGTCGCGGAAGTAGCCGTCCTTGACGCCCCAGGCGGTGATCGTGTCGGCGACGCGGCCGACCATCTGCCGCACCGAGCGCTCCCGCTGGGGTGAGCTGAGCTGGCCGCGGAAATACTTCTGGGCGACGATGTTGGTCGCCGTCTGGCTCCAGGTGACCGGGAACTCGACGTCCTTCTGCTCGAACGAGGGCCCGTCCTTGCCCGGAATCAGCGCGTGGCGCGACTCCCACTCGACCGTGTCGAAGGGATCGACGCCGGGCGTCGTGAAGTACCGGGGCACGCCCACGGAGACGTCTTCACGTCCCTCCAGCACTCGGGTTTCCGGCGGGTTCTCGGTCGTCGCCATGCCTGTCTCCTCTTCCTGTCGGCTTTCCGTATTCTACCTCAGACACGAACGGGTGTTCGTGCCTTTTTAAGCGTTGCTGCGAACGCCGCGGCCTTCCAGCCGGGCCAGCTCCTGCTCGAACTCCTCGACGTCCTGGAAATCGCGGTAGATCGACGCGAAGCGGACGTAGGCGACCCGGTCGAGGTCGCGCAGCACGGCCAGCGCCTCGTCGCCGATCGCCTCAGACGGCACCTCGTCGCGGACGCCGTTTCGGAGCCCCGCCTCGATGGTGGCGGCCGCTCGCTCGATCTGCTCCAGCGACACCGGCCGCTTTGTGGCCGCCCGCACCAGGCCGGCCAGCAGCTTGGCGCGCTCGAACGGCTGCCGCGACCCGTCGCGCTTGACCACGAACAGCGGCGTCTCCTCGATCCGCTCGAAGGTGGTGAACCGCTGGCTGCACAGCAGGCACTCGCGGCGGCGGCGGATCGCGCCCTGCCCGGCCACGCGGGAGTCGACCACCTTAGTCTCGCCGTGCTCACAGAACGGGCACCTCATGCTGCGCGATCTCCAATATCTAGTGGGACAACACCCTCACCAGCCACAACATGTTGTGGGGCTGGAGCGTGAGGGGGATGTATTGTGCACCGCCCCTCGGACGGACAATCGACCGCCGCAGACTGCCGCCTGGTTGAGCCGTTTCGCGTCCCGGCGGAATGCGCGGCGGGCAGGTGAACACAGATGTCTGACACCTGTGTTCACCCCTCGCGGGCGGTCACGCGCTGAGCAGTTCGTCGAGCGTGACGCAGCGGTATCCCCGCGCCGCCAGCTCGGGCACCACGACCGCCAGCGCCTCGACGGTCGGCGTGCGGTCGGCCGCCGTGCTGGTCGTCCGCGGCCAGCCGTCGTGCAGGTCGACGATCGCCCCGGGGGCGGCCTCTCGCAGGATCAGCTCCGCGATCGCCCGCGGGTCGCGCTCCAGGTAGTCGACCGGATCGATCGTCCATAGCACCGTCGTGGGGATGCCCCGCTCCTCGGCCACCCGCGAGCAGCGCAGCGGATCCTCGCCGTAGGGCGGCCGGAACACCTGCGGCGCCAGGTGCCCCAGCAGCCGCTGGCAGCGGGCGATGTCGTGCGCCAGCTCGGCGTCGTCCAGGTCGAGGGCGTGGGGGTGGCTGTAGGTGTGGTTGCCGATCTGGTGGCCTTCCGCTGCGGTGCGGGCGAGGATCTCCTCCCGGCCCTCCACCGACTCGCCGAGCACGAAGAACGTGCCACGGGCGCCGTGGGCCGCGAACAGGTCGAGGATGGCCGGAGTCTGCGGCGAAGGGCCGTCGTCGAAGGTGAGCGCGATCAGCGGCTCGGTCAGCCCGTCCCGCCTCCGAACGAGGGTCACGGGTGCAACGCGGCCAGCGTTTCCGGCAGGCCCTGGTCGAGCGCCGTCGCCGGCCGCCAGCCCAGCTCTCGATCGGCCAGCGAGGCGTCGAGGGCGCTCCGCGCCAGCTCGCCGGTGCGCGGCGGGCGGTGCTCCGGCTCGAGCGCGGTGCCGGCGGCCCGCTGAGCCGCCGCCAGCAGGTCGAGCACGTTGGTCTCGACCCCGGTGCCGATGTTGAACGCCGTCTCGCGGCCGGTGTAGGCCAGCGCCCGCAGGTTGGCATCCACCACGTCGCCCACGTAGACGTAGTCCCGCGTCTGCAGGCCGTCGCCGAAGACCAGCGGCGGCTCGCCGGCGGCCAGCCGGCCGAAGAAGATGGCCACCACGCCGGCCTCGCCATGCGGGTCCTGGCGGGGGCCGTAGACGTTGCCGTAGCGAAGGATCACGTGGTCGGTCCCGTACAGCCGGTTGTACAGGCCGACGTAGCTCTCGCCGCCGAGCTTGGAGATGCCGTAGGGCGACATGGCCAGCGCCGGCTCGTCCTCCGGGGACGGCACCCGCCGAGCCTCGCCGTAGAGGGCTCCGCCGGTGGAGGAGAAGATCACCCGGGCGCCGCACAGCCGCGCCGCCTCCAGCACCTCGATCGTCCCCCGTACGTTGACGTCGGCGTCGTGGGCGGGGTCGTCGACCGACACCCGGACGTCGGCCTGCGCGGCCAGGTGCAGGATCGCCCGGGGCTGCACTTCCTCGGCCAGCGCCCGCAGGCCGTCACGGTCGCGGATGTCCAGCTCGACCAGCGTCGCCCGGTCGGGGACCCGCTCCCGGCGTCCCGTGGCCAGCGAGTCGACCACCCATACGTTGTCTCCACGGGCAAGCAGCGCGTCGGCGACGTGCGACCCGATGAAGCCGGCGCCCCCGGTGACGATCGCATTCATGGCGGGGGAGGATAACCGGGCAGCATCCGCTCCAGGCCGATACCGCTGGTGAACAGCGCCTCCCGGCGGTCGGAGAGCAGACGCTGCATCCAGTCGAGCGACCCGCCGTCGGCGACGTCGCGCATCTCGCCGTCGACCGCGACGTCGATCCGCAGCTGGAGCCCGTCGTAGTAGCCGGTGGCGTGGGTGCGGCTGAGGTCGGTCAGCAGCCGCACGCCGGGAGTGCGCGCGGCCAGCGGCCGCACCGCATCCATCGCCCGCTCGAGCCGGTGCAGGCGCCGGCCGAGCGCGCGTCGCTCGGCCTCGGGCACCGCATCGCCGGGCGACCCGACGTCGGCCAGCGGCTCGATCCCGCGCTCGCGCAGATGCCGATGGACGGCGGTGTCGGACAGCCTGACCACCGCCCGGCCGCCGGGGTGAAGCGCGCCGTAGAGCGTGAGGTACGCCTCCACGTGCTCGGCCAGGGCGCGCACCGCGAAGCCGTGGCCCGGCTCCGACCGGCCGGCGCTGACCATCGCGAATAGCCTGAAGTGCTGCTGCAGCCCCGGCCCGTCGAACGGCTGCAGCCGTAGCACGCGGTGGCATGTGCAGAGCCTGACCGCCGCCTCGCCGCCGGCTCGGCGGCTGGCGGCCTCCAGGGTCAGCGCCGATGTCGGGTCTGCGACCACCTCCGTCGACCTGACCGTGGCCAGCACATTGTTCTGGTCGACCCGGCCCAGCACACGGTTCAGGCCCTGCGGCTCGACGGGAGACAGCTCGATCGCCTGGTAGCCGGGGGCCGACTCCAGCGCCTGCAGCGAGACCCGTGCCAGCGCGCGGCCGTCCGCGGCGGCCGGGGCCACCGTGCGGTCGGCGGCGTGGCGGCCGCGCAGGTCGGCGGGACGGCGGCGCTCGGCACCGCGGCGGGTCACCTCCAGCAGCAGCGTCTGCAGGTCGGTGGGCGGAATCCGCTCGCTCAGCGCCTCGACCAGGTCGGGCACGCCGGCCTGGCGGCAGATCCGGCGGAGGATCGGGTCGTCCACCACCGTGCCACCCTACCGGCCGGCCCAGGCCGGGGCGGAGACGGCAGGCTCAGGCGTCGAACAGCAGCTGCAGGTGGCTTCGGTACTGGCGCAGCTGGCGCGAGACGATGCCCGGGTCGGCGTGGGCGCGAGACAGCACGAACGCGCCCTCGAGCACGGCCAGGAACTGGTCGGCCAGGATGTCGGCGTCGATCGCCACCCGCGGAGGGTGGAGCGCCACCGCCTCCGCCAGCTTGGCTGCGATCGCCGTGCGCCAGCGGAGCATGCCGTTGGCGATCACCTCACGGCTCTGGCTGTTGACGACGCCCTGCTGGTAGGAGAAGGCCGCGAACAGGCAGGCCGGTGCGGTGGCCAGGCCATCCTCAGCCTCCGCGATCAGCCCCACCAGCAGCAGCAGCTGTTGCAGCGGGTCGTCGCTGAGCCGCTCCGCGCGGCTCATGATGTCGCGCATCAGCGTCTCGTCAAGCGCGTTCCAGCGGTCGATCAGCGCCCCGGCGAGGTCGGTCTTGGCCGGGAAGTGGTGGAAGAAGGCGCCCTTGCTGACACCGGCCTGGTCGAGCACGGCATCGACGCTCGCCCCGGCGAACCCGCGGTCGAGCGTCAGCCGCTCGGCCGCATCGAGGATGCGGGTTCGGGTCTCGGTTCCATCGCGGGGCACCGGCTGATGGTACCAGTCCATGCGGTCTGGTTACGGAGCCTGGATCCAAGAACAGTAGTGCTAGCCCCACCGCATACAGACCAATCGGTTTGTTACACCTTGATCTCCCGAGAAACCCCCTGGCGAGGAGACAGCAGTGACGATGACCACGGAGGTACAGCAAGGCTTCGACGAGCGGTTCGTCGAGGTGATCAACAGCGCCGCCCTGGCGCTGATGGTGTCGATCGGCCACCGCACGGGCCTGTTCGACGTGATGGAGGGCGCGCAGCCGATGACGAGCGTCGAGCTGGCCGAGGCCAGCGGCCTCGACGAGCGGTACGTCCGCGAGTGGTTGTCCGCCATGGCGACGGGACGGGTGGTGGAGCTGGACGTGCCGTCGGCCAGCTTCTGGCTGCCGGCCGAGCGGGCCCAGTGGCTCACCCGATCGGCCGGCGCGGACAACCTGGCGCGCATCGCCCAGTACATCTCCGTGCTGGGCGCCGTGGAGGACGACATCGTGAGGTGCTTCCACGAGGGCGGCGGAGTGCCCTACGAGCGGTTCGCACGCTTCCACGAGGTGATGATGGAGGAGAGCGGCGCGGGCGTCCGCGACTCGCTCGAGGAGCACGTGCTGCCGATCGTCCCGGGTCTGGCCGGGCGGCTCGAGCAGGGCATCGACGCCGTCGACCTCGGCTGCGGCCGCGGGCTGACGCTGATCCGGCTGGCGGAGCTCTACCCGGCCAGCACGTTCCTCGGCCTCGACCTGTCCGAGGCTGCGGTCGGCTATGCCAGGTCGGTGGTGGCCGAGAAGGGGCTGACCAACGTCAGCTTCGGCCGCCAGGATCTGCGTTCGTGGGACGTCGACGCACCGCTGCAGGTGTTCGATCTGGTGACGACGTTCGACGCCGTGCACGACCAGCCGCGCCCGCAGGCCCTACTCGACGGCATCCACCGGTCGTTACAACCCGGCGGCGTGTACCTGATGCAGGACATCGCCGGCTCGACGCACGTGCACGAGAACCTGGAGCACCCGCTGGGGACGTTCCTCTACACCATCTCGTGCCTGCACTGCATGACCGTGTCGCTGGCCCAGGGCGGCGACGGGCTGGGCGCGATGTGGGGCGAGCAGGCCGCACGGGCGATGCTCCACAACGCCGGCTTCCGCGACGTCGCCGTGCGACAGCTCGACCACGACCCCACGAACACGTGGTACATCGCACGGCCCTAGCGGGACAGGGTGCGGCACGCCATCAGGCGGCGGCTTCGGCTGACCGGTCGTCGGCGCGCTGCACCTCGACCGCCTTCTCGCCGGTGAGCACGAGGTAGCCCTCGAACTCGCCCGAGCGGTCGCGGAACTGCAGCGGGCCCACCCGGCCGGTCTCGATCACCGTCCTGGCCTCGTCAGGGGTGATCTCGCGGCCCTTGGTGCTCTTCCAGATCACAAAGCCGCAGCCGGGGTTCTTCTTGCTCTTCCACGACGAGCAGCCGAAGGCGCGGCTGTTCTCGCGGATCTCGCCGCCGCAGCGGGGGCAGGTGGCGATCGGCTCGCGGGTGACGCGCGCCGCCCGGCCCAGGGGGGCGCCGCTGTCGTCCACCAGCTGGGGCAGGTTGTCGTCGCCGAGCACGAGCTTTGCCGGCACCGGGCCCTCGAGCGGCGCCTCCCGCTGTTCCAGCAGGCGGCGAACGTCGGCGGCGGTGATGGTGAAGCCCTTCTGGCTCTTCCAGATCGTGAAGCCGCAGCCGGGCTCGGACTTGCTCTTCCACGACGAGCAGCCGAAGCCGCGCCGGTTCTCGCGGATCTCGCCGTCGCCGTTGGGGCACGGTCCCAGCGTCCCGCCCAGCGGCGTGCCGTCAGGCGCGACGATCTGCGGGCGGTTGCCGTCGGCCAGGATCAGCTTGGCCGGCTGCGGGCCCTCCAGCGCCGCCTCTCCCGTCTCCAGCAGCCGGCGCACGTCGTCGGCGGTGATCGTGAACCCGGCCTGGGACTTCCAGATGGTGAAACCGCAGCCGGGGTCGTCCTTGCTCTTGTATGAGGTGCAGCCGAAGGCGGCCCGGTTCTCGCGGATCTCGCCGTCGCCGTTCGGGCAGGGGGCCAGCTTGAGTGCCTCGGTGATCGGCGTGCCGTCCTCGCCCACCAGCTGGGGCAGGTTGCCCTCGCCGAGCACGAGCTTGGCCGGCCGCGGGCCGTGCAGTGGCGCCTCGCCCTCCCGCAGCAGGCGCTCCACGTCGTCGCGGCCGATCGTGTAGCCCTGCTGGCTCTTCCAGATCGTGAACCCGCAGCCGGGCTCCTTCTTGCTCTTGTAGGACGAGCACCCGAAGGCGGCCCGGTTCTCGCGGATCTCGCCGTCGCAGTTGGGGCAGGTGCCCAGCGACGCCTCCCGCAGGTTGCGGAAGTAGTCGACGATCTGCTCGGCGAACTGGGCGATGTCGCCCATGAACCGCGGCCGCTCGTCCTGGCCGTGCTCGATCGCCGACAGCCGCTTCTCCCAGCTGCCCGTGAGCTCGGCGGACGTCAGCGCGTGGCTGCCCAGCAGCTCGATCGTCTGGCGGCCCTTCGGCGTCGAGACCAGGGCCTTCGCCTCCCGCTCGATGTACCCGACGTTGAGCAGCCGCTCGATCGTGTCGGCGCGGGTGGCGGGCGTGCCCAGGCCGCTCTCCTTCATCGCCTCCCGCAGCTCCTCGTCGTCGACCAGCTTGCCGGCCGTCTCCATCGCGCCCAGCAGCGAGGCCTCGGTGAAGCGGGCCGGTGGCTTGGTCTGCTTGGCCAGCACCTCGGCGGCGGTGCAGCGGCCCTGCTCGCCCTCGTCGATCTGCGGCAGCAGCTGCTCGCGCTCGTCCTCATCGCCGCCGTCGGCCTCGATCGGCTGGTCGCCGAAGGCGGGGGCCCGCCAGCCGGCCTCCAGCAGCCGCTTGCCCTTGGTGCGGAACTTCAGCTCGGCCGCCTCGGTGACGACCTCGGTGTCCTCGAACCGGGCGTCCGGGTGGAAGACGGCCAGGAACCGGCGGACGACCATGTCGTAGGTGCGGCGGTCGTCGTTAGAGAGCTCGCCGCGGGGCAGCTCGCCGGTGGGAATGATCGCGTGGTGGTCGTCGACCTTGCCGTCGTTGACGACGCGCGCCAGCGGCAGCACGTCGAGCCCGGTCACGTACTCGGCATACGGCCGGTAGGCGTTCATTGCTGACAGTCGCGATGCAATCGGCTTCAGGTTGCCGGCCTGGTCGGAGGGCAGGAACTGCGATCGGGTGCGCGGGTAGGTGATGACGGCGCCGTTCGACGACCCCTCATAGAGCCGCTGGGCTGCGGCCAGCGTCCGCTGCGCCGACATCCCGAACCGGCTGTTGGCCTCGCGCTGCAGGGTCGTCAGGTCGTACAGCAGCGGCGGCCGCTGGCGGCGCTCCTTGCGCTTGACCGAGGCCACGGTCGCGTCGGCGCCGGACGCCTGGCTGGCCACCTGCTCGGCCCGCTCGCGGTCAGGGGTGCGGTCGTCACGGCCCTCGAACCAGCGGCCCACGTAGCTGCGGTGGCCGTCCAGCGCGAAGCTGGCGTCGACCTGGAAGTAGTCCTCGGGCACGAAGGCGTCGATCTCGAGGTCGCGGCGGACGATCAGCGCCAGCGTCGGCGTCTGCACCCGGCCCAGCGAGACGACGCCCTCCAGCCGGCCGGCCTTGGTGGCGGCCCGGGTGCCGTTCATGCCCACCAGCCAGTCGGCCTCGCCGCGCGACCGGGCGGCTGCCTCCAGGTTCTCCAGCTCGGCGCCGTTGCGCAGCTCGCCGAAGCCGTCGCGGATGGCATCGCGGGTCATCGACGACACCCACAGCCGCATGACCGGCTTGTCGGAGCCCAGGTAGTCATAGATGTAGGCGAAGATCAGCTCGCCCTCGCGGCCGGCGTCGCAGCCGTTCACCACCAGGTCGATGTCCTTGCGCTTGATCAGCTTGCCCAGCACGTCCAGCTGGCGGCGGCTACGGCCCTCGATCGGCTGCAGCTGGAAGCGCTCGGGGATGATCGGCAGCCGGTTCAGCGACCACACGCGGTACTTGGAGTCGTAGTCCTCGGGCTCCGCCAGCTCGACCAGGTGGCCGACGGCCCAGGACACGACCGAGTCGTCCGACTCCAGGTAGTCCTTGTGGTCGGTGAACGTGCCGGGCAGCGCCTTGGCATAGTCGCGGCCGACCGATGGTTTCTCTGCGATGACGAGGGTCTTGCCCATATGCGGCGAGAGGGTAGCAGGTGCTACGGGCTGCGAATTCGGCGGAATTGCACCGGTTCATGAGCTTTTCCGCAACGAGCGGCCGGACATTGGAGGACGCTTCGGGCGGGTAGCATCCCCGGCCATGTTCATCTCCTTCGAGGGGCTCGACGGGTGCGGCAAGACGACCGAGGCACGGCTGCTCGCTGACGCGCTCGAGGACGAGGGCCAGAGCGTCGTCCGCGTCCGCGAGCCGGGCGGCACGCCGGCCGGCGAGCGGATCCGCCGGCTGCTGCTCGACCCCGGCGAGGAGATCGCCCCGGCGGCCGAGGCGCTGCTCTACGCCGCCGCCCGGGCACAGCTGGTGAAGGATGTGATCCAGCCCGCGCTGGAGCGCGGCCACCACGTGGTCGCCGACCGGTTCATCGACTCCTCGCTGGCCTACCAGGGGTGTGCCCGCGGGCTCGGCGTCGCCGACGTGCTCGAGGTGAACCGGGTGGCGACGCGCGGGCTCCTGCCCGACCGCACCGTGCTCCTCGTCCTCGGCGAGGGCGAGGCCGCCGGCCGTCGCGGCGAGCCCGACCGGATCGAGGCCGAGGGCGAGGGCTTCCATGCCGCCGTGGCCCGTGGCTTCGACCAGCTGGCCGGCCGGTTTCCCGACCGCATCGTCGAGATCGACGCCCAGGGCTCGCCGGCCGACGTGCTCCAGCGGGTGCGGGCGGCGGTGGGCCTGTGACCGCGGCGTTCGACGGCCTGCCCGAGCAGCCCGAGGCCCGGCGCCTGCTGGAGGCCGCGCTGGCCGACCCGGGCCACGCCTACCTGCTGGCCGGCCCGCCGGGCAGCGCCAAGCGCCGCTACGCGGAGCACTTCGCGGCGGCCCTGCTCCGCTCGCGGCTCGAGCGGATCACCGGCGGCACCCATCCCGACCTGTTCCGGCTCGAGCCGGAGGGCACCGGCATCCTGATCGACCAGGCGCGGGCGCTCCGCCGCGACCTGCATATGCGCCCGTTCGAGGCGGAGCGGCGGGTCTACCTGGTGCTGGACGCGCACCTGCTTCGCGACGAGAGCGCCAACGCGCTCCTGAAGTCGCTCGAGGAGCCGCCGGCCTACGGGGTGTTCGTGCTCGTGTCCGATAGCGCCGAGCGGCTGCTGCCGACCATCATCAGCCGCGTCCAGCGGGTCGGCTTCCGCCGTTTCACGACCGCCGAGCTGGCATCGGTCACCGGCGACCCGGTGGCCGCGCGCGCCGCCATCGGCGATCTCGGCCGCGCCGAGCGGCTGGCCGGCGACGAGGACGCCGCCGCCCGCCGCCGGTCATACCTGCAGCTGGCCCGGGGCGCGCTCACCGACCCCGGCTTCGACCCCACGGCGGCGGCCGCCGAGGTGACCGCGGCGGCCGGCCGGGCCGGCAAGGCCGCGGGCCAGGCGCTGACCGCGTCCCAGCAGGCGCTGCTCGCCACCATCGACGACCCCAAGGAGCGGCGGGCGATCGAGAAGCGGACCGAGGAACGAGCCAAACGGGCCGCCCGCAGGGCCGAGCTGGACGAGCTCCGCGAGGCCCTGGACACGGTCGCCTGGTGGTACCGGGACGTGCTCGCTGCGAGGCTGGGCGCGGAGGGGGTCGTGGTACACTCGGACATGGCTGGCGAGGCATCGGAGGACGCCCGCAACGGTGCCCCTGGGGAGCTTGCCCAGGCGCTTGCGATCGTTGCCGAAGCGCGGCAGTCATTCGACTTCAACGTTTCGCCGGCGCTCGCCGTGGAGGCGCTCTTCCACCGGCTGCGGCGAGTACCGGTCGCGCAACCGTGAGGATGACCTGATGGCCACAGTCGTCGGCGTCGTGTTCCAGCCGGGCGGCAAGGTCTATTCCTTCGACCCGGCCGGGCTCGAGCTCCACTGGAACGAGCGGGTGATCTGCCAGACTGCCCGCGGCCGCGATTACGGCCGCATCGTCCAGGCCAACCACACCGTGCCCGACGAGGAGCTGACGGGCCCGCTGAAGCGAATCGTGCGCCGGGCGGTGCCGGCCGACGAGGAGCAGCTGAGCACCAACAAGGTGGAGGCGAAGCGGGCGATGCTGCTGTTCCGGGAGCTGATCAAGAGGCAGGGCCTGCCGCTGAAGCCGGTGTCGGCCGAGCTGGTGTTCGACGGCAGCCGGCTGACGTTCGCCTACAGCGCCGAGGAGCGGCCTGACACGTCGCCCCTGCAGGCGGAGCTGTCGACGCGGCTGAAGCGGCGCGTCGACCTGCGCATGGTCGGCCCCCGGGAGGCCGCGCGGCTGTGCGGCGGCGGCGGTCTGTGCGGACCGGTCAAGTGCTGCAACCGCTTCCCCTCGCACGAGAGCCCGATCACGCTGCGGATGGCGAAGGACCAGGAGCTGCCCATGAATCCGGGCCGGATCACCGGTCTGTGCGGCAGGCTACGCTGTTGCCTGGCGTTCGAACATCCGCTGTACCGGTCGTTCCGGGACAGAGCGCCGGCGGTCGGCAAGCGGGTGGCGACGCCGCATGGCAAGGGCGTGGTTCGCAGCTACGAGGTGCTGCGAGACGCCGCGGTGGTGGAGATGGATGGTGAGAAGCAGATGCTGGAGCTGAAGCTCGAAGAGATGGTGGAAGTAGCCGGATGAGCAAGAAGATCGCACTCTGGGGCCCGGGTCAGGACGACCCCGTGCTGCGAGAGTTCAAGGATGCGCTGGCGGCCGAATGGGTGCGTCGCGGGTACGTGTACGACGACTCCGAGATGCCCGACGCCGAGGTTGTCTTCAACTTCATCAACGTCGACAAGCCGAAGCCGTTCCGCCGCCGCCGGCGCTCGAACTACGTCACCATCGTCTCCTCGCTCCCCGAGCGGCCCGACGACGTGCTGCGCTACGAGTACCCGCTGATGGTGCGCGGGCTGGCCAATCTCGGCATGCTGGTGGTGCCCGGGGACGCCTGCCATTTCGTCACCCCCGAGCGGGGCTTCTACTCGGTGCCGGATCCCGGCGACCTCGACCTGTGGGTGCGCGGGGTGGTCGACAGGATCACGCCGCTGGCGACCTCCCGGCTGGTCATCGACAACCGCTTCGACGACGACCTGGAGCCGGAGCTGTGGGACGGCGACGAGCTGACCCGCGGCCTCCTGGAGGCAGGTCGCCGGCTGGACGCGCTGGGCCTGCTGCCCGCTCCCTTTCCGCTCGAGGAGCTGGTGGACGAGAAGGAGCTGCGGGCGATCAAGCGGATCTATGGCATCGGCGGCCTCTCCTACGGGAACCTGTCGGTGCGCAAGGACGACGTCCGGTTCTGGATGTCGGCGTCGGGGGTCGACAAGTCCAACCTGCAGACCGTGGGCAAGGACGTGCTGATGGTGAAGGACTACGAGCAGGCCACCGGCACCATGGTGCTGTCGGTGCCGCCGGGGATCGAGCCCAACCGGGTGTCGGTCGACGCCATCGAGCACTGGATGATCTACCAGGAGCATCTCGACGTGAACGCCATCGTCCACGTCCACGCCTGGATCCCCGGCATCCGGGCGACCGAGTTCAACTACCCCTGCGGTACCGCCGAGCTGGCGATCGCGGTGGCCGACATCATCCGAGAGGAGCCCAGCCCGTCGCACTCGGTGGTCGGCCTCAAGAACCACGGCATCACCGTCACCGGCACCAGCCTCGAGGACATCTTCGAGCGGATCGAGCCGGTGATCGAGGTGCAGGTTCCGATGATCGCCTGACGGGCGGCCGCGGGCGCCCGAGCCGGGGCGGCCCGGGCGCGCTGACGGCTGCGCCTAGGTGACGTAGACGTCCCAGGCGACGAGTACGACCCGATCGCCGGGGTGCTGGTCGCCGATCCCGTAGTGCTCGAACAGCGCCCGCTCCTCGTCGACCTCCAGGTGCTCGTCGGCCGACACCTTGGGCGCGTTCTTCACCGTTCCGGCGTCGTAGGCCACCCGCACGGTGTCGTCGCCCACCAGCTCGGCGCCGGCCACGGGGACGAAGTGCTTGTGCATCCCGAACAGGCCGCCGCCGATCAGCAGGAAGGCGGGCTCGCCTGTCGCGTCGTCCACGTACGCGTCCTCGACGCGGCCGATCTTCTCGCCGTTTCGGTCGACCACGTCTCGTTCGTGCCAGATATGGGTCATCGGGCCGGGCATCGATACCTCCTCGGTGGATGGTCGCTCGACTGCCTGAGCGTACCCGGTCCGCGTGCCTCCGTCGAAGCCCGAGCCCTGTTGCGGTGATAATTCATCATATGTAGAATTCACGCCATGACGGCCAATCGTAAGGGACGCCGTCCGGGGAACCCGGGCACGGCGGACGAGATCCTACGCTCAGCCCGCGACTCGTTCGCCTCGCTCGGCTACGAGCGGGCGTCGGTGAGGGGGATCGCACGGGCGGCAGGCGTCGACCCCGCGCTGGTGCTCCACTACTTCGGCAGCAAGCAGCACCTGTTCGTGGCAGCGGTGGAGCTGCCCTACGACGTCGGAGCCGAGATCGGCTCGCGCCTGGCAACCGCGCCGGAGGCGGCCGGAGAGGGACTGGTGCGGATGTTCCTGCTCGCCTGGGACGACGAGCACATCCAGCCGACGGTGATCGCCCTGCTGCGCGCGGCGGCGACCGACGATGCGGCGGCCGGCATGCTCCGGCAGCGGTTCGTGGCGATGATCCACCCGCTGCTGGAGGGAATGGAGGACGCCGGCTTCCGTGCGTCGTTGTGCTCCAGTCAGATGCTCGGCCTGGGGCTCACCCGGTACGTGCTGCGGCTGGAGCCGCTGGCCTCGGCCGATCACGAGACGATCGTGCGGGCGATCGGCCCCACCATCCAGCGCTACCTGACGGCGCCGGAGCTCGCATGAGCTCCCCGGCGGTCGAGATCGCCGGCCTGCAGGTCGTCCGCGGTGGCCGGCCGGTGCTCGACGGCCTCTCGCTGACCGTCGCCTCCGGCTCGATCACGGGCCTGCTGGGGCCCAGCGGCTGCGGCAAGACCACGCTGATGCGGTGCGTGGTGGGCGTGCAGGTGACCGCCGGCGGCACGGTCACCGTGCTCGGGCTGCCCGCCGGTTCGCCACCGCTGCGGCGCCGGGTGGGGTATGTGACCCAGGCGCCGTCGGTCTACGCCGATCTCACAGTGCGCGAGAACCTGCGCTACTTCGCGCGGGTGCTGGGCGCGCCCGCCCAGCGGGTCGACGAGGTGGCCGCCACCGTCGGCCTCGAGGGCCAGGTCGATGCACTGGTCGCCGCCCTCTCGGGTGGCCAGCGAGCCCGGGTGTCGCTGGCCACCGCGCTGCTGGGCAGCCCCGAGCTGCTGGTGCTCGACGAGCCGACCGTCGGCCTCGACCCGGTGCTGCGGATCGAGCTGTGGGACGCGTTCCGCCGGCTGGCCGATGCCGGCAGCACGCTGCTCGTCTCCAGCCACGTGATGGACGAGGCCGAGCGCTGCGACGACCTGATCCTGATGAGGGACGGCGAGCTGCTCGCGGCCGAGCCCCGCCAGGCGCTGATCGCACGCACCGGGGCGGCCGATGTCGAGCAGGCGTTCCTGCAGCTGGTCACGGGGCGGCAGGCGGCATGAGCCCCCAGATCACCCTCGCCACCGCGCTTCGCGTCGTCGGCCAGCTGCGTCGCGACCCGCGGACGATCGCCATGCTGGTGGTCGTCCCCTGCGTGCTGGTGGCGCTGCTGCGGTACGTGTTCGACGGCCAGCCGGAGACGTTCCAGCGGATCGGCGTGCCGATGGTGGGGATCTTTCCTCTGGTCTCGATGTTCCTGGTCACGTCGATCGCGATGCTTCGCGAGCGGACGACCGGGACGCTCGAGCGGCTGATGACGATGCCGCTGGCCAAGCTCGACCTGCTGGCCGGCTACGCGCTGGCCTTCGCCGTGATCGCGGTCGTCCAGGCGGCGGCGGTGTCCGCGGTGGCGATCGGCCTGCTCGACCTGCACGTCGCCGGCTCCACCGCCCTGGTGGTGGCCCTGGCGGTGCTGAACGCGCTGTTGGGGATGGCGCTGGGACTGTTCCTGTCGGCGTTCGCCGCCACCGAGTTCCAGGCCGTGCAGTTCATGCCGGCATTCCTGCTCCCCCAGCTGTTGCTGTGCGGCATCCTCGCCCCCCGCGACAGCATGTCGGACGTGCTTCGCTGGCTGTCGGCCGTGCTGCCGATGACCTACGCCTACGACGCGCTCAGCCGGGTCGCGGCCGGCGACGGTCTGCGTGGCGACGTCGCCGTCGACGTGGCCGTGCTGGTCGCCGCCGCGCTCGCCTCGCTGGCCCTGGGCGCGGCGACCCTGCGCCGCCGCACCGCGTAGCGAACCTGCCCCCGAACCTGCCCCCGAACCGGGTTCGGAACCCGGTTCACCGACCCGTTCTTGGCTCTGGGAGCGGGCTGCTCGCCGGGAGGAACCGGGTACCGAACCCGGTTCCGCCCAGCCCGCGCGGGCGCGTTTGGCGACGGAGATGGCGCGGTCTGGGCGTGTTCTGTGACTCAGTGACGGCGGTAGCCGTCGGCGCGCAGCCAGGCGACCGTGTCGGCCACCGTCTCCTCCAGCGGACGGGTGGCGAAGCCGAGCTCGGCCTGCGCCTTGTCCGGCCGGGTGTACCACCAGTACGTGCTCGACCGCAGCTCCGCCTCGTCGAGCGGGACGAGCGGCAGGTGCATCACCCGCGCCGCCTTCAGCAGCGGGGCCAGCGCCCCCACCGGCATCATCGCCTGGCGGCGGCGCTTGCCGGCCACCCGGCCCACCAGGTCGAAGAAGTCGGGGTGGGCGAGGTTCCCCTCGGGGTGGGTGAGGATGTAGCGCTCGCCCGGCCGTCCGCGCTCCTCCGCCTGCAGCATTCCGGCCACCACATCGCGAGAGTCGACGTAGGAGAGCCCGCCACGGACGACGAACCGCAGCACGCCGCGCAGGTACTCCTCGATCGGCCATGACGACACCCGGTGGACGTCGCCGGGGCCGATCACGAAGCCGGGATTCACGACCACCACGTCCATGCCCTCCTCGGCCGCCCGCAGGGCGTGCTGCTCGCCGCGGGCCTTCGAGCGGCCGTAGCGAAAGTCTCCCCGGCCGTCGTCGCCGTCGAGCAGGAAATGCGCCTCGGTGCGGGGGAATCCCGGCGAGCCGGCGGGTCCCATCGCGGCCACGCTGGACGCGTACACGACGCGGCCGGCGCCCGCGTCGCGGGCGGCCGCGAGCAGGTTCGCGGAGCCGTCCACGTTGACCGCCGTCAGCCGCTGCTCGTCCCGCGCCCGGTGGCCGACGACGCCGGCCAGGTGAAACACGTGATCCACGCCATCAAGCGCGGCCGGCAGCGAGCCGGGATCGGTGACGTCGCCCAGCACGATCTCGGCCCCGCTGTCGGCGATCCGCTGGGCGGCGGCATCCGAGCGGGCCAGCGCCCGTACCGGCCGCTCGCGGCGGCGGAGCTCACGGACGAGCTCGGAGCCCAGGTATCCGGTGGCGCCGGTGACGAGCGTGGTCATGGCGGGGGGAGCCTATGCCAGCGGGCCGTCCGTTGCCTCGCAGGATTGCCGTACTGCCCGTTCGGGTACCCGCCAGCCGCGGCGATGGAGACGGAAATCCCCACCAGGAGCGGCTGGATCTGGCGTGCCTACGGGGCCACGGTGACGTGGCTCCGGTTCCCGCTGCTGCTCGCGATCGCCGTTCTGACCGGCTACGTCGTCCTGCACGTGAAGCCGCAGGAGGCCAGCCAGTCCGACGTGATCTCGATGGTGCCGGCCGACTCCAAGGCGTTGCAGGCCCAGCGTCGGGCGGCCCAGCTGTTCGACCTGCCGTTCGCCAGCGATGCCGTGGTCGTCCAGCGCGATCAGGCCGGGCTGTCGCTGGACGTCCAGCGGCAGACGGCGAACCGGGCGGTGGCCACCGACAAGGCGGCGCGATCCGGCGAGGGGCCGGCGATGGTCGCCATCCCGGTCGCCAACACGCGCGGACTGGTGCCCGGGTCGCGCGAGTCCGACACCACCGCTCTCACATACCTGGGGTTCCCCGAGGACACGACGCTGGTCGACCGGGTGTCGCTTGCCGAGCGCTACGCCGACGGGGTCGGGCCGCACGTGGTCGGGGTCACCGGCGTCGCCCCCGCCAACCTGCACGAGGGCCGGCTGATCGAGGACTCCTTGATCTGGATCGAGCTGGCGACGGTCGTGCTGGTGGTGCTCGTGGTCGGCCTGCTGTTCCGCTCGCTGCTGGCGCCCCTGGTCGCCCTGGCCGCGGTCGGCATCTCATATTCGCTCGGCGTCGCGCTGCTTCGCTGGCTGGGCGATTCGACCGGCTTCCACGTCCCCGAGAACCTGCGGCCGCTGATGGTCGCCCTTGTGCTGGGCGTGGTCACCGACTATTCGATCTTCTACCTCAGCTGCTACCGGGCGAAGCTCGCGCGCGGGGACGAGCGGCTGCTCTCGGCCCGCCGGGCTGCTGCCGAGATCACCCCGATCGTCCTTGCCAGCGGCCTCATCCTGAGCGCCGGGCTGGCCGCGCTTCGGGTGTCGAGCATCGCGTTCTTCAGCGATCTCGGCCCCGGCCTGGCGATGACGGTGCTGGTGTCGATGGTCGTCTCGATGCTGGTCGTGCCCACCCTGATGGCCATCTTCGGCCGGCTGCTGTTCTGGCCAGCCGGGCTTAGCGACCGGCCTTCGCGCAGCCGCGGTGCCGGCCGGCTGGCGACCTTCATGGTGCGAAAGCCGGTGGCGGCGCTGGTCGCGGTGCTGTGCATCGGTGCGCTGGGCTACGCGGCCATCCGCTCGACGGACGCCCGGCTCGGCTTCTCGCCGATCGATGGCCTGCCGGCCTCGGCGGAGGAGCGCCGCGCCGCCGATGCCGCCGGCCAGGGGTTCGCCGACGGCATGATCGCGCCCACCCAGGTGGTGCTGGAGCGGGACGGGCTGGAGGGCCAGCGCCTCGCCCTGATCGACCTGGCCCGGCGCGTGGCGCGGGAGCCCGGCGTGGCGGCCGTGGTCGGTTCCGGCGTGCTGCCGACCGTGAACGGCGTCGACCTCGGCTTCTCCGACGACGGCTCCGCCGGCCGCATGCTGGTGGCCTTCGACGACGACCCTCACGGCGCCCAGGCGATCGACGACCTCGAGCACCTGCAGGGGCGGATGCCCGCCCTGCTCGCGCAGTCCGGCCTCGCCGGAACCAGCGTGTCGTATGCCGGCGATACGGCGCTGGCCGCGGAGTCGGTCGACCGCATGGTGGGGGACACCGGGCGCATCGCCGCGGCCGTGCTCCTGATCAACCTGATTCTGCTCGCCCTCTACCTGCGGGCCCTGGTGGCACCGCTGTTCCTGGTGGCGGCCAGCGCCCTGGCGGTGCTGGCGGCGCTGGGGATCACCTGGATCGTTGTCGGCCACCTGTTCGGCTACGGCCAGCTGACCTACCTGGTGCCCTTTGCCGCCGGTGTGCTGCTGGTGTCGCTGGGCTCGGACTACAACGTGTTCCTGACCGGCCGGGTCTGGCAGGAAGCCTCGGTGCGTCCGCTCGACGAGGCGCTGGCCGTGGCCGCTCCCAGAGCCTCCCGCGCCATCCGCAGCGCCGGCCTGACGCTGGCGGCCAGCTTCGGCCTGCTGGCGCTGGTGCCGGTGCGCGTGTTCCGGGAGTTCGCCCTGGCGATGGTGGTCGGCGTGGTGCTCGAGACGTTCGTCATCCGCTCGCTTTTGACGCCGGCCCTGGTCGCGGTGTTCGGATACCTGAGCGGCTGGCCCGGTGACCGGCTGAAGCGCGGCGCGCGGCTGGCCGAGGAGCGGCAACCCGCTCCCGATTGAGCACGGGTACCGTTCGCCGGATGACACCCCGCGCGCATGCCGCCGGCCTCGCCGCCATCGTCGGCCTGGTGCTGGCCGATTCCTCCGTCGTGATCCTGGCTCTGCCCGACATCCTCGACCGGTTCGATGTCTCGATCGACGACGTCACCTGGGTGCTGACCCTGTTCAACCTCGTCCTGGCGCTGGCCGCGGTGCCCGCGGCGTACGCCGCCCGCAGACAGGCCCCGCATCTGGTCTGTATGGCGGGGATAGCCGTCTTCGCCGCGGCGTCGCTGGCCTGCGGGCTGGCGGGCAGCTTCTCGATGCTGCTGGCGGCCCGTGGCCTGCAGGCTGTGGGCGGGGCGGCCGCCGTCTGCGCCGCGCTCGAGCTGCTGCCCCGGGAGGTGGGATCCGAGCGGCGGGCAGCCGTGATCTGGGCGGCCGCGGGCGCCTTCGGCGCTGCCGCCGGCCCGGCGATCGGCGGCGGGCTCACGGAGGCGATTAACTGGCAGGCGATCTTCCTCGCCCAGGTGCCGATCGCGCTGGTGGCACTGGCCCTGGTGCCGCGCCGGGCGGATGCGCCGCCGGCCGCCCCTGCCGGCCGCCCCCACGTCGCAGCCAATCTCGCGCTCGGCCTGCTCTCGGCGGCGCTGACCGCTGCCTTGTTCCTGATCGTGCTGCTGCTGATCAACGGCTGGGGCTACACGCCGCTGGGCGCGGCCGCGATCGTCTCGGTGATGCCGCTGGCCTCCCTGATCGCCTATCGGCTGGCCCCCCAGGGGCTGCCCGGCCGGGTGCGGGCGGCATCCGGCGCCATCCTGGTCGGCGGCGGCCTGGGCGCGCTGGCGCTGATCCCCGACGCGGCGTGGGGATGGCTGGTGCCCCCTCAGATCCTGATCGGCGCCGGGCTGGCGCTCGCCATCGGCGCCATCACCGAGGACGCGCTGGCCGGCCGCTCGCCGCTTGCCATCCACGGCGGCTGGACGATCGCCGCCCGGCACGCCGGCGTCTGCATCGGCCTTTTGATCCTGACACCGATCTTCACGGGCGACCTGGAGGAGCAGCAGCATGCCGCGGAGGTGGCCGGCGCTCGCATCGTGCTCGACTCGCGGCTGTCGCTGACCGACAAGGTGGATCTCGGCTCCCGCCTGCAGGATGCGATCAGCGGCGGGCCGGTGACCCGGCCGCCTGACCTCTCCGGCGCCTTCGCCGGCTCCGGTGACCCTGCGGTGCTCGGCCGGATCAAGGCGGCGGTCACCGACATCGTCGAGCGGGCCGTGACGCATGCGTTCAGCCGCTCGTTCGCGATCGCCGGGCTGCTGGCCCTGGCCGCGCTGATACCGCTGTGGTGGGGGAGGGCGGCTCGACTGTGACCTTGACGCGCGAGCTTCGCTGGCTGATCGCCTCCGCCGTCGTCGCGGGCGCACTGATCCTTGGCTACGCGGCCGCGGGCGGCGCCGACTACAAGCCGGCCGCGCCGCCCGACCCCTGCCGCGCCCGCAACTGGCCGAAGCCGAACGACTTCACCGAGCAGGCCGCCCTCTCCGCCCTCGACGGTGCAGCCTGCAAGCTCGGCGTGAGCCGCGAGCAGCTGGGCCTGGCGTTCACCAGCAAGGACCGGCTGAAGCAGTTCCAGAAGGATCAGGGCTTCAGCGACGGGCAGATCCAGGATGCCGCCCGGGCGGGCATCCTCCGTGCCGTCGACGACGCGGAGCGAAGCGGGGAGATCAGCGGCTTCGAGGCCATCGCCCTGCGGCTGGCCGCCCGGGTGGTGCCGGTCGATCGGCTGATCGAGCTGGTGCAGCAGGGCCTGGGCGGCTGACGCCGGCCCGGGTTCTAGATGTCGCCGTTGAAGGTGTCGCAGTCGTCCGGGCTGCCGCTGGTGAACCCGCGGTCGAACCAGGTCTCGCGCTGCTGCGAGGAGCCGTGCGTCCAGGTCTCGGGATTGACCCGGCCGCCGGCCTGCTGCTGGAGGCGATCGTCGCCGACGGCGGAAGCCGCCCGCAGGCCCTCCTGCAGGTCACCCTTCTCGAGCATGCCCCGCTCGTAGGTGGAGTGCGCCCACACGCCGGCGAAGCAGTCGGCCTGCAGCTCCTGGCGTACCGACAGCTCGTTCTGCTGGTCGGGGCTCTGATCCATCTGCCGCCGCACCTGGTCGTCGATGCCGAGCAGGTTCTGGACGTGGTGGCCCATCTCGTGGGCGATCACGTAGGCCTGGGCGAAGTCGCCGGGGGCGCCGAACCGCCGGGCCAGCTCGTCGTAGAACCCGAGGTCGATGTAGACCTTGGAGTCGCGCGGGCAGTAGAACGGCCCCATGCCGGACTGGCCGGCGCCGCAGGCGGTCGAGGTGCCGCCCGTGAACAGCACGATGCCGGCCGGCGAGTACTGGCGCCCGGCCTTCTGGAACCGGTCCTGCCAGAAGCTCTGCACATCCTCGAACACGAAGTTGACGAACTCGCCGCGGGCGCCCAGCGGCTGCACGGACGTCCGGTCGCCCTGAGGGGCCGCCGGGAACTGGTTTAGCGGGGCGTTCACGTCGAAGCCGCCGCCACCGCCGCCGATCACGTTTCCGCCGCCGAGCAGGGCGAGCACGACGACGATGATGATCCCCGGGATCCCCAGCCCGGCGATCGGCAGCGCGCCGCCGGGCAGGCCACCGCCCATGCCGCGGCGATCCTCCATGTTCGCGCTCCTGCCGACCTTGCGCCACTTCATTCCGTCAGGAGTGCCCGCGCCGGCCGATTGTGAACCGTCGACCGCCCCGTGGGGCCGGGGCAGGGTGGCGGTCACGCCGTCGCCGCAACCCACGGCCAAGCCCGTCTAGGAGTCGCCGGCCCGGGGCATCGCATCCACCCGGCGCACCCACTCGGTCAGCCGCGGGTGGTCGTCGCCGAACGACAGGTGCTCGATCAGCACCCGGTGGAAGGGCTCGTCGTCGGCGGGGTCGAAGACGAGGCCGTACTTGATGAACGGAAACGCGGTCGCGTCGGCGGCGGTGAAGCCGCCGCCGAACAGGAACGGCCGCCCCGCCAGCAGCGCCTCGAAGTAGCCCAGCGACCCGCGCAGCTCGGCAGCCTCGGTGATGCCGCCGATACCGTCGGCAATGGCATTGGGGGGCCGCTTCCACACGCGGTTGAACCAGTCGAGGAACAGGTCGAGCTCGGCGCTGCGTGCCGTCTCGGTCGGCCACAGTGGGGGTTGGGGATACTTCCGCTCGAGGTGGCGGAGCACCAGCGGGGAGTCGGACACCACCTCGCCGTCGTCCTCCAGCACCGGCACCAGCTCCTGCCCCGATAGGCGGACGATCGCCGACCTGTCGTCCGGGTCGTGCTCCACCAGCTCGCACTGCAGCCCCTTGTACGCCAGCGCCAGCGTGATCCGCTCGACGTTGGTTGAGAACGGGATGGCGTGCAGCCGGAGCACGGGGCGGAACTCTACCCGGCGGTATAGGGTGGGGGAGATGACGGTTGGCGGCGTACTCGGCGAGGCCTGGGAGACCTACAAGCGGTTCTTCCGCCAGTTCGTGCTGACCGCGTTCATCGTCTACGTCCTGCTCGATCTGCTGAACGCGCTGGTCAGCGAGGCGTCGACCGACGACACGTCCACCGTGCTCCTGTGGGCGCTGGTGGCCACCGTGATCGAGGTGGTCGGCTACTTCTGGGTGCAGGCGGCACTGATCGAGCTGGTGCATGACGTCCGTGACGGCCGCGCCGACCGCGGCATCGGAGAGACGTTCCAGGCCGTGAGGCCGCGGCTGCCCTCGGTGATCGGCGCCGCGATCCTGGGCGGGATCGGGATCGCGATCGGGTTCGTGCTCCTGATCGTGCCCGGCATCTATCTGCTGACGATCTGGTCGATGATCATCCCTGTGATCGTGATCGAAGGCCGCGGCGCGATCGAGTCGTTCGGCCGGTCACGCGAGATCGTGCGCGGGCACGGCTGGAGTGTGCTCGGCCTGGTGATCGTGACCGGCCTTCTGATCGCGTTCGCCTCGCTGATCATCGAGCTGGTGTTCCGGCCGCTCCCCAACTTCCTGGACACCTGGATCGGCGGGCTGGTCGCCCACAGCCTGACGGTGCCGTACGCGGCCGCCGTGCTGGCCACCGCGTACTTCAAGCTGAGCGAAGGCAGGCGGCTCGACCAGCCGCTTCCGCCGCCCGTCGCGTAGACCAGCGCGGCGGTGCAGGCACCGATAGCAGATCGCCGCACGACTCCGGTCGAGCTGTTCTGGGACCTGGTGTTCGTGTTCGCGGTGACGCGCGTGACCACGCTGCTCAGCCACCACCTGAGCTGGGCCGGTCTGGGCCGGGCGATGCTCGTGCTGGCGCTGGTCTGGTGGGCCTGGTCGGCGTTCGTGTGGGCGACCAACGCGCAGGATCCCGACGCGCCCGTGTTCCGGGCCACGCTGCTCACTGCGACGGTGCTGATCTTCGTCGTCGGGCTCGCGCTGCCCGGGGCCTTCGCCGCCGACGGCACGACGTTCGCCGTCGCCTACGCCGGCGTGCGGCTGCTGCACCTCGCCCTCTATGTCGACGCGTCCCGGCGCGGCAACGCATCGCTGAGCGCGATCGCCGGGTTCGCGATGACGGTGATGGCGGGCATGGCGCTGCTGGTAGCCGGCTCGTTCGCCGAGGGCGGTCTGCGGGTCGCGCTGTGGGTGGCCGCGGCCGCCATCGACTACGCCGGGCCGGCCTGGCTGACGCGCGAGCGGCTGCGCGGGCTGCAGCAGGTGGCGGTCGCCCACTTCGCCGAGCGCTACAGCCTGTTCATCATCATCTGCCTGGGCGAGTCGATCGTCGCCATCGGCGTCGGCGGCACCGGCCCCAGCCTGGACGCCGAGCTGATCGGTGCCGCGGTGCTCGCCCTGCTGACCACGATCGGGCTTTGGTGGACGTACTTCGACCGGTTCGCGGACACCGCCGAGGAGCGGCTGGCCGCGCACGACGACCCGGTGCTGGCGGCGGCCGACGGCTACAGCTACCTGCACCTGGTGCTGGTGGCGGGCATCATCGTGTTCGCCGTCGGGGCGAAGGGCACCGTGGCCCATGCCGGCGACCCGCTGTCCGACGCCCAGCGGCTCGCCCTGTGCGGTGGCGTCGCCCTCTACCTGGCCGGCCATGCAGCGTTCGGTCTGCGGATCACAGGCACGCTCAGCCGGGCCAAGCTGGCCGCCGCGGCCGCCTGTCTGGTGGTGTTCGCGCTGGGCCTACCGGCCTGGGCGACCGCCGCTCTCCTGACCGCCGTGCTGGCCGTGCTGGTCGCGGCCGAGACGGTCGCCCCGAGGATGCCCCCGCCGCCCTCGGAGTCGCCCTAGCCGTCGCAAAAACGCCAGTGCGGCCCCCTTGGTCGGCCGCTATCCTTTGCCCGTCCCCGGGCAGGATGACCACCCGGGGGCACGCCGACGTAGCTCAGCTGGTAGAGCACATCACTCGTAATGATGGGGTCCGGGGTTCGAGTCCCCGCGTCGGCTCTGGTCACTCCCGGTAGGGCAGCTGCCGGCCCACGCCCAGCCGGCCCGCGGCCTCCAGCATGGCGTGGCCGAGCGCGATGTCCGAGAGGCTGAGCCCGCGGTGCCAGAACAGGATCGTCTCGGCGTCGGACTCGCGGCCCGGGCGCAGCCCGGCGACGATCTCGCCCAGCTCGGCATGGAGCGTCTCCCGGGTGATCCGCCCGCTGTCGACATGCCGGCGGAGCGACCCCAGCGGGCCGACCGTCGCCTGACCCCAGTCATCGACGACCACCTTGTCGGCCACGTCGGTCAGCGACAGCTCGACGGCGCTGACGGTGCCGTAGGGGATGACCAGCGCCCCGGGCTCGATCCACTCGGTGCGCAGCAGCGGCTCCGGGTCCGCCAGCCGGGTGGCCTCGACGACGATGTCGGCGCCCCGCACGCACTCCTCCCAGCTGTCCACGGCGGCGACCGGCCGGCCGAGGTCGTCCGCCAGGCGGCCGGCGAACGCCGTCCGGCTCTCGGGCCGCAGCGCGTGGACGCGGATCTCCTCGAGGTCGAACAGGTGGGCCAGCAGCCGGTCGTTCCAGTACGCCGTGCCGCGGCTGCCCACATGCCCCACCACCCGACTCGACCCCCGGGCCAGGTGACGGGCGCCGAGCGCGGTGACGGCGCCGGTGCGCATCTCGGTGATCGCCGTCGCGTCGAGCACGGCGACCGGCATCCCGGTGCCGGGATCGAACAGCAGCAGCAGCGCCATCTCGGATGGCAGGCCCAGCAGGTGGTTGTCGATGAAGTCGCCGACCACCTTCACACCCGCTACCCCCATCTCGGGGATCGAGCCGCGCAGCACGTTGAAATGGCCGCGCCCCGTTCCGCCCGGGAACAGGTGCGTACGCGGCTCGATCACGGCGCGGCCGCCGCCTTGCGCCCTCAGCCCGTCCTCGACCGCGCCCAGGATGGCGTCCTCGTCGAGCGCAAGCCGGTCGATGTCGGCGCCGCTCAGGTAGGTGAACTCGATACCCACTAGGCCGCCGGTCGTGCCCTGCGGTTGAGCTCGCCGGTCGCCAGCGCGCCCGCGGCCACCCGTTCGACGTCGGCTCCCAACGGCCGGTCGTCACCCAGCCCGTCGGCCAGCTCCCTGATCAGGCCGTGGGCGGCGGCGGTGGCCGGCGCCAGCCGGTCGGGCGCGGCCAGGTCGACCGCGATCGCGGCCACCACCAGCTCGAGGGCGAGCACCCGCTCCAGCTGCTCCAGCATCGCGAGCAGGCGCAGCGCGGCCAGCGCCGCCCCGGTCGAGTCGTCCTCCACCCCGTCGGCGCCGCGCGCGGAGCCGGTGCTGGCGGGCGCCACCAGGTGGCGGATCTCCTCGACCAGCGCCGAGCCGATCTTGAGCAGCGGCGCCACGCCCGACCGCGACGGGCCGAGCGACGTCAGGTTGGCGGGCAGACCGCTCAGCCGCTCGGTCGCCAGCCGCTCCGGCCGGGCGGAGGACAGGGCGGCCACCTGCGCCACCGCCAGGGCAACGGCGTCGAGAGCCACCGCCAGCGCGGGGGTATGGAAGTTGCCGGTGGAGAGCACCTCGCCGTCGTCGATCAGCACCAGCGGGTTGTCGCCGGCGCCGTTCAGCTCCGGGTCGAGCGCCGTCTCCAGCAGGTCGAGTGCCATCAGCAGGCTGCCGTGCACCTGGCTCGCGCAGCGGAACGACAGCGGATCCTGCACCCGCCGGGCGGCGCCCGGCTCCGCCAGCGAGCCGCCGGCCAGCAGCTCGCGGATGGCCCTGGCGCAGGCCACCTGCCCGGGTGCGGCGCGGGCCTTTGCCACGCGGCCGTCGAGCGGCGTCAGATTGGCGCGAAAGCCCTCCATCGACAGCGCCGCGGCCACGTTCGCCGACCGCAGCAGCGAGCGGGCTCGGCAGAGGGCCACTGCAGCCGCTCCCGCCGACACTGAGGAGGCGCTGCAGATCGCCAGCCCGTCCCGCGGCCCCAGCACCAGCGGCTCCAGCCCTGCCGCAACCAGCGCCTCACCGGAGGCGACGCGCTCGCCGCCCTCCGCCAGCACCTCCCCTTCGCCGATCATCGCCAGGCCGACGTGGGCCAGCAGGCAGAGGTCGCTGGCGCCGATCGAGCCGGTGCGCGGCACAACCGGGTGCACACCGCCGTTCAGCATCGCGACCAGCAGCTCGGCCACGGCGGGGTCGGCGCCCGACCCGCCGGCGGCCAGGCCGTTGGCGCGCACCGCCATTGCCGCGCGCACCAGCTCGGCCGGCAGCGGCGGCCCGACCGCGTTCGCCCGGCCCCGCACGGTCAGCACCGAGAACTCGGCCTGCGCGTCTCCTGTCAGCCGGTCGCTGACGCGGGGGCCCAGCCCGGTGGTCAGGCCGTACACCGGGCGGTTCTCGGCCAGCGCCGTCATCAGCACCGCTCGGGCCGCGGCCATCCGCCCACGGGCCGTGTCGGAGAGCTCCACGGGCGCGCCGCCCACGGCCACCGCCACGACCTGCTCGGCCGTCAGGCGCTCACCGTCCAGGCATACCGGCTGCATCACCCGGGCGACTATAGACCCGGCGCGATCGGCCGCTACCCGGCGAGCTCGGACACCTGCTCGCGGGCCTCGCCGGCCAGCCGGTGCCCGTTGCCGGCCAGCAGGTTCTGGGCGGCATGCGCGGGGCTCGAGGTGGCAGGGATGGCGACCGTGATCCGTGGATCCGCCAGACACCAGGCCAGCAGAGCCTGCGGCCAGCTCTCCACGCCCAGGCCCTCGACGGCCGGAGAGCTTCGCACCAGCGAGCCCTGGCCCAGCGGCCGCATCGCGATCACCCCCAGGCCGAGCTCCGCCGCCAGCGGCAGGATCCGCCGCTCGACCTCCCGTTCGTGGGGGTTGTAGGGCACTTGCACGCAGTCGATGCGGCCGGAGCGCATCACCTGCTCCAGCTCGTCGAACGCCGAGGGGCTGTAGTGGGTCGCGCCCAGCCAGCGGACCCGCCCCTGATCGCGCTCGCGCTCCATCCAGTCCAGGTGCCTGCGCCAGCGGACCAGGTTGTGCACCTGCAGCACGTCCACGACCCCGCCGAACCAGTCCAGCTGGCGAGCGAACTGCTCCCCGGCCTCGTCCTGCGAGGCCGTCCAGATCTTGGTCGCCACCAGCGCGCTGGGCCGCAGATCGCCGAGCGCCTCCGACAGCACCGCCTCGGCCCGGCCATACATCGGGGAGGAGTCGACCAGCCGGCAGCCCCCTTCGAAGACGGTTCGCACCACCTTCCGGGCCATCGGCAGGCCCGAGTCGTCGACGTCGAACGTCTGCCACGTGCCCAGCCCGACAACGGGCACCTCCGGGCCGCTGGCTCCCAACCGGCGGACTTCCATGGCCGCGCAGTGTAGAGCAGGCTGGACGCCTTACAAACTTCTTACCGCCGCTCTGAAACGTTGCGATCGCGTACGTCGATGCTCGGGTTGAGGACAGACTCGTCTACGGAGGGAGACCGAACATGAACCGAGTCGCGATCGGGTTGGTGGTGGGGGCAAGTCTTCTGCTGGCGGCGCCGGCCCAGGCGCAGACGCCGTCGCTGTCGACGGTGCTGGCACACACTCACGCGGCGAACACCGCGCTGCAGCGCGCTGTCGCCAACTTCAACGCGCACGCCCTTGGCGCCGGCCGGGTTGCATTCAAGAGCAACCGCAACCAGATGGGCATCGCGGTGTCCCAGACGGCGCGGCTGATTCGCGGCGCCGACACGCCCGCAGCCCGGCTGGCCGCCGCCAAGGCGCTGGTCGCGGTCGCCAGGCAGTCCGGCACCGACGAGCGGGCCCTGGCCCGGGTCGATCGCGTGCTTCCGAAGGACACCCGCCTCCAGCGGCGCGTCATCCGCGCGGCCGCGGTCGACACGGTGCGTGCGACCAACGCCATCGACCGGCTGAACGCGTTGCTTCCCACCCTGCCCGCGACGGGTCAGGCCGGAGTGACCAACGCGGTGGCCAGGCTGACGCTCAGCCATCAGAGGACGGTTGCGCAGCTGGCCGCCGACGTCACCTCCCGCCGGGTGGGCGCTGCTGCCAAGGCGATTGCCGCCGCCGATCTGGCAGCGGACATCAGGGGCCAGCGGCACGCGATCAACCTGCTGCAGGCGATCGCACCGCTGCTTCCCGCGGCGGCCCAGGAGGGCATCGCCCATGCGCTGGCGTCGATCGCCGCCAGCCTGGATGCCCAGGCCGCCCGGCTCGACAAGGCTCGCGCCCATGCGCCGGCCGCGCTGCGGCCGGACATCCGGGTTGCGATCCGCAAGGCGCATCGGGGCGCCGCCGACGCCCGAAGCTAGGAACGGAGCAGGGGTCGGGGCGGCTGGTTGCCAGCCACCCCGACCCGGTCGAGGCGATCGGTTTCGCCAGCCGGTGATCCGGGTAGCCGCCCAGCCATGAG
>DATLLX010000216.1:0-4962 GCA_035537595.1 Gaiellales bacterium
CGTAGTCGGTCCCGATCGCGCTGAACCCGGCGGCGTTGTCGGCAAGGGCGACGGCGGGCAGCGGCGGCCGGTCGACCAGCATGCGGCCCGTGAACTCTCCGGCGATGTGCTGGGCGTCGGCGGCGCTGCCGCCGTTTCCGAACAGGATCACCTTGCCGCCGCCGCGGTAGCACCCCGCGATCGCCGTGGCGACGCCCCGCAGCTGCTCGACCGCCTCGCCCTCGGCCAGTGTCTCGACCATGCGCGCGTGGAGCTCGAGCCGCCGGCGGACCAGGCCCGGGTCAGCCATCGTCCAGGCTCCACGTCGTCAGCCCGTCGTGCTCGAACGCGAACTCCGTCACCTGGGCGCCCATCTTCGTCAGCCGCTCGGCCACCCGGTGCTTCTTGTGGAACTCGCAGTAGAACAGCATGTAGCCGCCGCCGCCGGCGCCGGTCACCTTGCCGCCCAGGGCGCCCGCGCGGCGGGCCTCCGAGTAGGCCTCGTCGATGAAGGAGTTTGAGATCCGCGGCGACATCTGCTTCTTGTACTGCCAGGCCTGGTGCAGCAGCTCCGCGAAGTCGTTCAGGCGCCGGCGGAGCAGGGCGTTCTTCATGTCCACCGCCAGCTGCTTCTGCATCCGCAGGCCGCTCAGCGTGTCCTGCTCGCCTGCCTCGAGCCGGCTGGTCTGGTCCTCGATGATGCCGTCGGAGCGGCGGGTCGCGCCGGTGTAGCAGAGCAGCATGTTGTGCTCCAGCTCGTTGACGACGTCGTCCGCGATCCGCAGCGGGTTCACGATCACCCGGTCGCCTCCGAACTCGACGAAGTTGAATCCGCCGAAGGTGGCGGCGTACTGATCCTGCATCCCGCCCAGCAGCCCCAGGTCGACCCGCTCGATCTGGTGCGACAGCTGGGCGATCTCGTAGTCGGTGAGTGCAAGGCCGTGGAACTCCTTCAGCAGCCCGACCAGTGTCACCATCACGCTCGACGACGACCCCAGTCCCGATCCCGGTGGGGCGTTCGAGTGCAGGAACAGGTCGAACCCGGGCGCCGAGGTGTCGCCCAGCTTGCGGATCGCCGCCTTGACCAGGTCGAGCTTGCCGTCGAAGATCGGCGACTCGTCGACCCCGTAGCTGAGGTTGACCCCGAAGTCGGCCGACTCGATCCTGATCCGCCGGTCGCGCCGCGGCCGCAGCATGCCGTAGGCGTAGCGGTCGATGGTGGCGTTGAGGACGAGCCCGCCCTCCCGTTCGGGGAACGGCGAAACGTCCGTGCCGCCGCCGGCGAAGCTGATCCGAAGAGGTGCGCGGGCGCGGATGTTCATGGGTCTGGGGGAGCGTACAGTTAGACTTCGCGCCCGTGTCTCACGCCGAAGCCCCGCCACCGCGCGACGACGTTCGCATCTCGGACTACGCCGCTCGCGTCGTCCGCCGGTGGTACATCGTCGTGCTCTGCGTGGTGGCGGCGATCGGCCTGGTGGTCCTGAACACCGTCGGCGCGGATACCAAGTACCAGGGTCAGGCGACGGTCTTCATGGGCCAGCCGCTGTCGCCGGGCGGCGGCCAGACGCTGACCGCCGGGCTGTCCACCAACCCGACGGTGGCCTCGAGCTACGTCCGCTCGGATGCGGTGACCGGCAAGGCGGCTGAGGCGGCGGGGGTCAAGCCCCAGGCGCTGCGGTCGCACCTCAGCGTCACCCAGCAGGGCGGCACCACCCCGGCCAAGGGTGCAGCGGCCGGGACCACGATTGCGATCTCGATCCGCGCGCCCAAGTCGTGGAGCCGCGACCAGTCGCGGACAGCGGTCAGCTCGCTGGGCGAGCAGCTGATCGCCTATGCCAACACCTACCAGGACGCCAAGCAGAAGCTGCTGCAGGCCCAGGTGGCCACCGACCAGGAGACGCTCGACACGCTGCGCAGGACGGTGGACAGGGCGGAGAAGGCGGTGGCGGCGATCGACCGCTCCTCGCTGTCTCCGGTCGACCGGGCGGCGGCGGCGGGGACGCTGCTGGAGACGATCAACACCGCCGGCTCGCGAATCGACGAGATCTCTCTCCAGATGACCCAGAACCAGCTGCTGGTGACCGCGGCGTCGACCGTCGAGGCCGCCGGGTACGTGCAGCAGCCGTCGGTGAAGAGCACCACCGCGACCAGCAAGCGCAGCTCGCTGATCGTGGCCGCCTTCGCCGGCCTGATCGTTGGCGTTATCCTGGCCCTGCTGTGGGACTCGTTCCGCCGGCCCCGGAGCGCGGCCTGATGTCGACCCGTTCCTGCCCGGACTGGCCGGACCTGATGGAACGCGCCCCCGACCTGCTGTTCAAGCACTACACGGCGGACGAGCTGAGTCTGCCGTCCGACGTCGTGGTCGCTCTGGGTCCGGTCAGGCTGAGCGAGATCGAGGTCTGCGCCGACACCGCGCGCAATGTGTTCAACCCCGACCACACCGACCCCGCCCTCGCCGAGGCGCTTCGTTCCAGCTTCTGGAGCGACCTGGAGAGCTGGACGGGGGATTCGGCGTAACCCTCCCGGGTACCGTCGATCCCACAAACAGGTCTGGGGGCGGCGGCTCCGGCCTGCCGATGATCTGGCATCGGCTGTTCAGATCGAACCAGAGAGGCAACGTTGACGCACAGCACCGATGAGACCAGGATCGGCTCGACGCTTCGGCTGATCTCCAAGGCCGAGCAGGCCGAGGCAACCGGCACCATCGAGATCCAGCGCCTGCTCGCCTGGTACTACGGCACCGGCCTCACGCCGCCGCCGGCCGACGCGCGCGACCTGCCCGACGCCGCCTAGCGCCGCCGCCGATGCGGCGGCCGGGCGCCGGGCGGAGCGACACGCGCTCCGCCCGGCCGCACGGTCACTTGGGCTCCGAGCCCTTCACGATCGGCACGTCGACGAGGTTGCCCCACTCCGTCCACGAGCCGTCGTAGTTGCGGACGTCGTCGAACCCGAGCAGCTCGCGAAGCACGAACCAGGTGTGGCTTGAGCGCTCGCCGATCCGGCAGTAGGCGGTCACCGGGCCGTCCCCGGTCACCCCCTTGCCGCCGTACAGCTGCTTGAGCTCGTCGGCCGACTTGAACGTGCCGTCCTCCTTGACCGACTGCGCCCAGGGGATCGAGCGCGCATCGGGGATGTGGCCGCCGCGCTGCGCCCCCTCCTGCTCGTAGCCGGGCATGGCGATCAGCTCACCGGAGTACTCCTGGGGGCTGCGCACGTCGACCAGCACCGAGCCGCCGTTGTTGACGATGCCCAGCACATCGTCCCGCCAGGCCCGCAGGCTCTTGTCGAGCGGCTTGGCGGAGTAGGACGCGCCCACGGTCGCAGGCTCGTCGGTGGTCAGCTCGCGGCCCTCGTCGGCCCACTTCTGGCGGCCGCCGTCCATGATCCTGACGTCCTGGTGGCCGTACAGCTTGAGGTACCAGTACGCATACGCGGCGAACCAGTTGTTCTTGTCGCCATAGAGGACGACGGCGGTGTCGTTCGTGATGCCCTTCGACCCCATCAACCGCTCGAACTCCGGCTGCTCGATCACGTCGCGCTTCACCTGCTGCTGGAGCTCGGCCTTCCAGTGCAGCGCCACCGCGCCGGGAATGTGGCCCTCTCCGTAGAGGTCGGTGTTCTCATCGACCTCGGCGACGACCACATTGGGGTCGTCCTTGTGCTCGGCGACCCAGTCGGTCGAAACCAGCACGTCCTTGGCATATCCCATGTGCCCTCCCTTGGCCATGTGGGCGAATCGGGGAGATAGCTTATCCGAGTTTGGATCCAAAGTCAGCAGCCAGCTTCATCCGACACCAGGACAGGAAAGCCTCCACCAGCCGGCCCGGGGCGCGGGTCGCCGGCCTGACGGTCGAGAAGTGCCGTACCGGATCGATCCCCTCCACCTCGGCGACGCCCAGCGTGCCCAGCCGCAGCTCCCGCTCCACGGCCAGCGAGGACAGGAAGCTGACACCGTAGCCGGCCTCGACGGCGGCCTTGGCCGACTCCTGGAGCCCGAGCTCCATGGCCACCCGCAGGTCGCGCTGGCGCACCCCCGCCCGCCGCAGCTCCTCGTCGATCACCGTGCGCACCCCGGCCCCGGACTGCATCAGGATCAGCGGCTCGGCGCGCAGCTCGTCGAGGGCGATCGAGCGGCCGGCGAACCGGTGCTGGGCGGGAACGGCGAGGATGATCTTGTCCTCCAGGAAGGGGTCGTAGACCAGCGCCCGGTGGGGCCGAACGGCGCCCACCACGCCCAGCTCGAGGTCACGCTCCAGCACGCGGTCGATGATCTCCACGGTGGACTCCACGCGCAGCGTCACCGAGACCGTCGGATGCTGCTCGTGGAAGCTGCCCAGGAGCAGCGGCAGCACGTGCTCGCCCAGACCGGTGCTCGATCCCACCACCAGATGGCCGGCCAGCTCGTCGCCCGCCTCGGCGAAGTCGCGCTCGAACTCGTCGCGCAGCGCGAGCGTTCGCCGCGCATAGCGGTGGACCAGCTCGCCGCGCGCGGTCAGCACCACCCGGCGTCCCCGCCGGTCGATCAGCGGCTCGCCCAGCTCCCGCTCGAGCGTTCGCACCTGCTGGCTGACGGCCGGCTGGCTGATGCCCAGCGCCTCGGCCGCAGCCGAGAAGGAGCCGCGGTCGGCGATCTCGGCCAGGGTGCGGAGGTGGCGCAGGTCCATGGATAAGTCCATCTTATGTCATGGAAGGCGGCCATAAGCGCCGGGATCAGACGGCGGCGAGGATGACGTCCGCGATCCGCTCCGCGGCATGGCCATCCCAGAGCGGGATCGTGCACGGCCGGGGCGGCGCGGTCGCCACCTGGCGGATGGTCGCCGGATCGTCGCCCAGCAGGTGGTTGGTGCCGAGGTCGATGGTCACCGGCCGCTCAGTGGTCGTCCGCAGGGTGAAGCAGGGGACGCCCAGCGCGGACGCCTCCTCCTGGACGCCGCCGGAATCTGTCAGGATCGCCCCGGCGCCCGCCTCCAGGGACAGGAAACC
>DATLLX010000217.1:0-6008 GCA_035537595.1 Gaiellales bacterium
CCGACGTCAACCGGATGCTGGACGCCGTCGAGCGCGGCATCGCCGCCGGGGAGCAGCTGGTCGCCGCGGCGCGCACGAACGATGCCCCTGCCGTGGCGGCCGCGGCGCAGTCGCTGCAGTCGGCGCTCGAGCCGGCGAACCGGATCGCCCGCAAGCTCGATCTGGGAGCCTGCGCCATCACCGCCTAGCTGCGGGTGAAGGGCAGCACCTGGGTCAGCCAGGCGATCAGCGCGCCGGGGTTTCGGCTCTGCATCAGCACCTCTCCGGGCCCGGTGAACTCGAACACCACCCCCTCGCCGCTCTTCAGCGACGCCATCGTGCCGGAGACCCGGCGCAGCGTCATCTGGATGCCGTCCTCGAAGGCGACCATGTGGCCGGAGTCGACCACCAGCTGCTCGCCGGCGCCCAGGGTGACCGAGTCCAGGGCGCCGTAGCAGGAGGCGACGACCTGACCGCTGCCGCTGGCGTGGATCAGGAATCCGCCCTCACCGCCGAACACGTTGCGGAAGCCGCCCCACTTGGTGTCGATCTCGACGCCGCCCTCGGAGGAGAGGTAGGAGCCGCGGGAGAGGTTCCACGGTTTGGCGCCGACGTCGCGCACGATCAGGTCGCCGGGCAGGTTGGCGGCCACGTCGACCCACCCGCCTTGGGCCGGTGCCGCGAAGGTGGTGACGAACAGCGACTCGCCGCCCAGCACGCTGCGCTTGAGCGACTTCATCAGGCCGCCCTGCATCTGGGCCTGGACGTCCACGCCGTCGGAGGTGGCCATCATCGCCCCCGACTCGGCGCGCACCGTCTCGCCTCCGGCGAGCGTGCAGCGGGCGACGGCGAACGAGGGGTTGTGGCGGATGCTGACCTGCATGGGCGTCTCCTTCCGGGGAGCGAGCACTCTACCGCCCGCGGATAGACTTCCCGGCCTCGTGCGCCACGTCCGCTCCGCCACCCTGCCGCTGTACGTCGGCGGGTTCCTGGGGCCGTTCGGCGGCGCCGTGCTGGCCGTGCTGATCCCGGAGCTGCGAGATGCGTTCGATGCCTCGACGGCCGAGATCGCGGCCGCCGTCCCAGCCTATCTGGTGCCGTTCGCGCTGCTGCAGGTCGGCTCGGGCACGATCGCCGAGCGGGTCGGCCGGCGGCGCGTGGTGACCCTCGCCTACCTGCTCTACGCGGCCGCCTCGCTGGCCGCCGCGGCCGCGCCGGGCATCCACGTCTTCCTGCTCTGCCGCGCGCTTCAGGGCACCGCCAACGCGTTCACCTCGCCGGTGCTCTTGGCCGGACTGGCCGACGCGGTGCCGCCCTCGCAGCGGGGCCGCGCCGTCGGCACATTCGCCGGGGTGCAGGCCGCGGGGATCTCGCTGGCTCCACTGCTGGGCGGCCTGGCGGCGGAGATCAGCTGGCGGCTGGCGTTCGTGGTGCCGGCGCTGGTCGCCCTCGGCCTGGTCGCCGTCCCGCCCGCCGAGGGCGTTCGATCCGGCCCCCCGCACCCGTCGTTCCGGTCGGTCTTGACGCCGCGGATGGCGGCGCTGTGCGCCGCCGGCTTCGCCGGCTACGTGGGGATGACGGGGCTGGCGTTCCTGGTCTCCCTTCGCTCCGTGGACGCGTTCGGGCTGGGGGCGACCGCGCGCGGCCTGCTGCTGGCCGCCTTCGGTGCCGCGGGGATGATGCTGGGCCGTTCCGCCGGCCGGGCGGTCGACCGCCTCGGTCGCATCCGGGCCGTGGTGGTCGCCGCCGCCGTGTGCGCTGCCGCGGTGGCACCGCTGGGAGTCGCCCGCCCGGCCGGTGTCTACGCGGCGCTGTGGCTGCTGGCCGGCGCCGGATCGGCGCTGCTCTGGGCGGGGCTGAACACGGTTGCCCTGGAGGCCGTGCCGGCCAACCGGGCCGGAGCCGTCTCGGTGTTCGCGGCTGCCAAGTTCGCCGGAACGGCGGTCGCGCCGCTGGTCTGGCTGCCGCTGTACCACGGCTCCAGCGGCGAGGCGTTCCTGGCCGCCGCCGCGGTCACCGCCACCATCGTCCCCATCGCCCTCGTGCTCAGGCGGCTTCCACCGGCGAGGCAACCCGCTCCACCGCCCGCGCCTCAGCCGGGCTGAGCGACCGCAGCGGCCGGCGGACGTCCGGCCCCACCGGCACGCCGCGAAGCCCGAGCACGTGCTTCAGGCCGGGGATGAAGATCGAGCTGCCGAGCGCGTCGCGCAGTTCCCGCACCCGGGCGGCCGCCGCGTCGTCGCCGCCGTCGAGCAGTGCGCGGATCTCGCGCGGAAAGGCGCTCGCAAGGCCCGAGACGCTGCCCGCCGCCCCCGCCGCGAGCGCCTGGGGAAGCAGCGGTTCGGAACCGACGAACACGGGCCGGCCCAGGGCCAGGTAGGGGGCCAGAGCGTCGTAGTCGGCCTCCGAGACCTTCAGCCCGGCCAGGTTCGGCGCTCGCTCGCCCACCCGTTCGACCACGGGCGGAGGCAGCGGGTAGCCGCTGCGGGCGGCGAAGGCGTACATGTAGAAGGGCAGCGGCGCACAGGCGGCGGCGGCGGCCGAGAAATGCTCGACCAGTGCCTCGTCATCCAGCGGGTAGTAGGGCGGCGGGATCACCGCGGCGCCGTCGGCGCCGACCTCCGCTGCGTGGGCCGCCAGCGCGGCCGTGTCCCGGGTGCTCTGCGCACCGCAGTGGACGATCAGCAGCCCGGTACATGCCTGGCGGAACAGCTCCGCCGCCCGCCGCCGCTCGTCCATCGACAACAGCACCCCCTCGCCGGTGGTGCCGCAGGCGAACAGGCCGTCGACCCCGCCCTCCTGGAGGTGTGCCACCAGTGGGCCGATCGCCTCCTCGTCGAGGCGGTCGCCGTCGGCGCGGAGCGGCGTGACTGAGGCGGCGAGCAGCTGGGGCATCGGCTGTGCGAGCATAGCCCGCGTCGTGCGCCTTCTGCCCGAGCCACCCGCGCAGGCCGAGCTCGTCGTCATCGGCGGCGGGATCGTCGGCGCGTCGACCGCCTTCTTCGCCTCCCGGGCCGGCATCCCCACACTGCTGCTTGAAGGCCGGCAGGCGGTCTGCACCCACACCACGGCCGTCGCCGCCGGTGGCTACCGGCTGCAGCTGGAGCATCGGGAGGAGCTCGACCTGGTGCGGCGGACGGTGGCCCTGCTCGAGGGGTTCGCCGAGGAGACCGGCCAGTCGGTGCACGATCCCGACATCCGCCGCCAGGGCTACCTGTGGCTGACCACCGACAGCTCCAGGGTCGCTGCCCAGCGCCGGCTGGTCGAGCGCCAGCGGGAGTGGGGCGTCGACGGCGTCGAGCTCCTGACCGGCGACCAGGCGCGCGGCCGCTGGCCGTGGCTGTCGGAAGACGTGGCCTCGGCCCGCTTCCGCCAGCAGGACGGGCTGGTCGATCCCCGGCGGATCACGATGGGGCTGCTGGAGGGCTGCACCGCCGCCGTCGTGGTCGGGTGCGAGGTGCGCGGCTTCCGCGTCGAGGGAGGCCGGCTGGCCGGGCTGGAGACGTCGATGGGCGCCGTCGGCTGCGGCGCGGCGGTGATCGCCTGCGGACCGCTCTCCGGGCGCGTGGCCGGGCTGGCGGGGATCGCGCTGCCGGTGGAGCCCGTGCGCCGGCAGCGGGTGGTGCTGTGGAACGAGCCTGCCATCCCCGCCGATGCGCCGATGACGATCGACGAGGACACCACGGCGCACTGGCGGCCGGCGGGCGGCGGCGCCTACCTGCTGTTCCCCGACCCGGCGGAGCGGGCGGCCGAGCCGCTCGATCACGTGCCCGCCGATCCCGGCTTCGCGCTGCGGCTGCTGGATCCCCGCAGCCCGGTGTCGGTGGCGCGGACCGCCCCCTTCTGGGGCGAGGCCTTCTGGCGCAACACCGCTCAGTGGGCGGTGCAGGCCGGGCAGTACACGATGACGCCAGACCAGCGGCCGCTGATCGGCCCCACCGAGATCGACGGCCTCCACGTCAACACGGGATACAGCGGCCACGGCGTGATGGGCGGGCCCGCCGGCTCCGAGCTGCTGGCCTCCATCCTGGCCGGCCGGGCCGGGGACAACCCGTTTCGGCTCGATCGGACATTCTCCGCGGCCGCTCAGGCCTTTTGACGGTCCTCCTCGCTGCGCTCGAGCGCAGAGCGAACGGCCCGGTGGTCGGGCGGGCCGTCCGGCCAGCGGCGGTGGGCGGACACGATCTCCCACCCGATCACCCCGATCATGATCGCCAGGATCAGGGTGGCGCAGGCCAGCGCGGGCAGCACCAGGCCGGTCGTGCCCGCCACCACGATCGCAACCGCGCCGGCCAGCCGCTTGCGGCTGAGCGTGGCCGTCATCCGCAGTCGGAAGGCGACGTGCCCCAGCAGGTAGAGCGCCGGCCCGGCGGTCACCGCGATCAGCTGCGCAGTGCTCAGCTCGGCGCCCGGGTGGGCGATCACGATCTCGTCGCCCACCGCGGCAACGATGATCCCGGCCACCATGATCACGTGCAGGTAGGTGTAGCCGTCGCGGGCCAGCTCGCCTCGGTGGCTGGTGGTGTCGAGCCGCACCTGGGCGACGGCAGCCACGTAGCTGAAATAGAGCCACCACATGGCTGCCGTGCCCAGGAAGGCAACGGCGATCGCAGCCAGCCGGGCGGGATCGGTGTCGAGCGCCGATGCGGTGCCGCCGGTGACCACCACCGACTCGCCGAGCGCGATGATGATGAACAGCTGGAACCGCTCGGCGAAGTGCGCGGTCTCCACCTCCCACTCCTCGATGGAGACCCGGCCGCGTCCGGGCACCCAGTAGCGGGCGAACGGGCCGGCATAGTCGATCGCCAAAGCGAGGCTCCACAGGCCGAGCCGGGCCCAGTCGTCCGCCAGCGCGCCGGCGATCCACAGCACGCCCACAGCCACCGACCAGATGGCGACCCCCTCGAACGTCCGGTGCTGCGCCCAGCGGGGGTCGGTCGCCCACAGCACGAAGCCGTTGCGGATCACCTGCAGCCCGGTGTAGCCGGCGGCGAACAGCAGCGCCCGCTCGCCGAAGGCTTCGGGGATCGCGATCGCCATCAGCAGGCTGGCCAGCATCGAGGCGATCAGCACCAGGCGCACCGTGATCGCGTCCGGGTCGAAGAAGTTGGTCATCCAGGTCGTGTAGGTCCACCCCCACCACACGACCAGCAGCAGGAATCCGGTCTTGGCGGCGCCGGTCGGCGTCAGGTGCACCTCCAGCAGGTGCGAGAGCTGGGTGATCGCGAACACGAAAACCAGGTCGAAGAACAGCTCCAGGTTGGTTGCCCGCTGCTCCTCGCCCTCGTGCTGGCGGAGGTGCCGGGCGCGCTTCTCGGACGGGCCGCTCATGCCCGGGCGAGCACGGCGACGCCGGTTGCGAGCAGAGCGATCCCGACCAGGTGCGTCGGTCCCACCGGCCTTGCATCGACACCCAGCAGGCCGAACCGGTCGATGACCACCGATGCCGTCAGCTGGCCGGTGATGATGGCCGCCGTCTGCACCGTGGCGCCCAGTGGGGCGATGGTGAGGATGGCGGCGGTGACGAACAGCGCGCCGGCCAGACCGCCCAGGTAGTGCCAGCGGTGCGGGTCGGCCGCGATCCCTGCCAGGCCGCCCTGCGATACCAGCACGATCACCAGCAGCACCACCCCGCCCACCGCGAAGTTGACCAGCGCAGCCCGGATGCCGCCGATCTCGCGTCCCAGGGCGCCGTTGGTCGGCGCCTGCGCGGCGATGATGGCACCCGCCACCGTGGCGGTCAGGAGGGCGAGCGTGCGGTCGATGCCTAACGCTATCCGGGTGGCCGGATCCAGCCGTCCGGTGGGTCGCGTCGCCGACGCTGCCACCGCCGACCGGCTACGATTGCGCAATGGCTGTGAAGCTTCACCGATGCCCGAACACCTGGGCCAAGATCGGTGGCCACCCCTGCCACCGCGTGCAGACCGCCCTCGACGAGGCCGGCATCGAGTATGAGCTGGTCAAGGGCCCGCTGACTCGCGGCCGCCGGGACGATCTCGAGCGGTTGAGCGGGCAGCGCAAGTATCCGG
>DATLLX010000218.1:0-12058 GCA_035537595.1 Gaiellales bacterium
GGAAGTTCTCGATCACGACGTCGGCCCGCTCCGCCAGCCGGCGGGCGACCTGCCGGCCGGCCGGGTCGCGCAGGTCGATCGCGATCGAGCGCTTGTTGCGGTTGACCTGCATGAAGTAGGCGCTCTCGCCGCCCTCGAACGGCGGCCCCCAGCGGCGGCTGCCGTCGCCCTCGCCGGGACGTTCCACCTTGATCACGTCGGCGCCCAGGTCGCCCAGCATCATGGTGGCGAACGGGCCGGCCAGCACCTGCGTCAGGTCGAGCACGCGGAGTCCGGCGAGGGGGAGGGGATCGCTCACGGTGGATCGATCCTATCGGCGCCGGGCGGCTCTACGTCCTGGCGGCGTCGCCCAGCCTGGCGACCTCGCCTAGCGCCCAGGAGGCGGTGTGCTCGGGCTTGATCCGCCGCTTGGCGGCTACCAGGTTGCCGTCGGCGTCGATCACGAACGCCGAGCGCTCGATGCCCATGTACGTCTTGCCGTAGTTCTTCTTCTCCACCCAGGTGCCGTACGCCTCTGCCATCGAATGGTCGGGGTCGGCCAGCAGCGGGAAGGGCAGCCCGTACTTCTGCTTGAACCGGACGTGCGACTCGGTCGTGTCGGGACTGACGCCGTACAGCGCGATCCCGGAGCGCTCGAACTCGCCCCAGTTGTCGCGGATGCTGCTGGCCTGCCGGGTGCAGCCGGGTGTGTCGTCCTTGGGATAGAAGTAGAGCACCGCCGGACGTCCCCGAAGTGACTCGAGGCTGACCCGCTCGCCGGTGTCCGACTCACGCGAGAAGGCGGGCGCAGGGCTGCCGATTGTCGGTGTGCTCATGGCGATGCTCCTCGGTTCGCGTCGTTGGGGGAGGGCAGTGTAGCCGGGGCGCCGACGCCTCCTGGTAGCCTGGGCGCGTGCCGGAAATCCACATGATCGTCGGCATTTTGCTGATCGTCACGAACGCTTCGGTCGCCGTCTGGGGCTATGTCGCCTACCGGCGCAACGCGCCGCCCGGCGATGCATTCAAGCAGGTGCTGGCGCTCTCCCAGACGGTCGTTGTGGCGCAGGCCACACTGGGCCTGGTGCTGGTGTCCGACGGCCTCCGCCCAGCCGACAAGCTGCACTTTGCGTACGGGCTGATACCGCTGCTGGCCGTGGCCTACCCCTATGCTCTTCGTGGTGAGGACGGTCGCCGCAACATCCTCTATTTCTCGATCGGCTCCGCGCTGGTCGCCGCGCTCGGCGTGCGCGCCTACATGACCGGGCCGTCCTGATGAGCAGGGATACGATCCGCGGGCTTCTGATCGTGCTCGGCCTGGCGATCGTGGCCACCGTGTTCTCGACCACCTCCCGCGCGGTGGCCGACGCCGTGTTCGGCGCCATCGGCCTGATCTTCATCTGCCTGATGTGGTACTTCGGCTACCGCTGGTACCGCGAGAACCGGATGGCGATCTCGCTGATGCCCGACCGCCAGCGCAACGTGCTCTATGCCGGGATGGGAGCCGTCACCGTCTCGGCGGCGCTCTATTCCCTGTCGCAGTTCGGCCTGGTCTCGCTGGGCGCGTTCTCGCTGCTCGTGCTGGTCGCCTTCTTCGCCGGGCTGTTCGGCATGTTCTGGGCCTGGCAGGAGTCCAAGCGCTACACGCTGTGAGGGGCCGCGCCGGCGCTCCGCCACGCCGAGCTCCCTGAGCCTGACCGCTATGTGTCGGCGGCCACGCGCGCGGGGGTGACCCCCAGTGTGTCGAGCACCTCGCGGATGCTGCCCGACGTGCAGGTGAAGATCGGCGTGTCTCGCTCGGTGAACTTGCTGGCCTCGGTCTCGCGCAGCGTCATCATCAGATCGAGGAAGTCGCCGACGAAGTCGGTCTCGAAGGCGACCACGAACTCCTGGTCGTCGATGCCGAACGAGTAGGTGGTGTTGATCTTGACCGTGGGGAATTTGTGGCCGGTGGCGATGTGCTCGTTCATGATCCCCTGGCGAGCCGGCTTCGACAGCTGGTACCAGTCGCGGATCTTGACCATCGGGTAGATCAGCAGGTACTTCGACTCCGGGTTCCACATGATCCGGCCGCGCTTGTGCATCGAGCGGCCCTCGCCTTTCACGTACTGCGACCGGCGGGTCATCGACAGGTAGGCGTAGGTGGTCTCGAGATGCGGGCCGATCGCGGTGCGTGCGATCGCGGTGGCCGCCTCCTGAAAGTCCTCCAGCCGCTCCGAGACCTTCCACAGCATGAAGTCGGCGTCGGCGCGCACGCCGAAGGTGCTGTAGGCGCGGATCGGGAACGCCTCGGAGAGGTCGTCGATCAGCTCGGCCAGCTCGTCGCAGGCGGCCTGCCGCGCCTGCTCGGGCAGCAGCCGGAACTCACGGCTCAGCTTGTAGAACGAGAAGTGTACGAACTGGCGATCCTCGCCGGCCGAGTTGTTCGGCGCCGCGCCGTTCTGCTGCCCGCTCTGGTCGCTCATCGGTTTCGATCGTAGCAGCAGGTCCGGCACTGCTCCGGCACGGGATGCGTCTGGTTTCGGCACGCGGGCCGGCCCTAGCGTGGGACACGTGAAGAGCGACCGCGGACAGGCGACGATCGAGACGCTGGCCCTGCTGCCGGTCATGTTCGGGCTGGCGATCGCCGGATGGCAGGGCCTGCTTGTCGGGTGGACCGCGCTGGAGGCGCAGCAGGCTGCCCGTACGGCGGCCCGGGCAGCCCTGGGCGGCGAGCATCCCCGGGCTGCGGCACAGGCGTCGCTGCCGGCGGCGATGCGCGACGGCCTGGGCATCGAGCGCACCGGCGGGCGCCTGATCCTGCACGTATCGGTGCCGTCGGTGGTGCCCGGCTTCCGGCTGTCGGTGGCGGCCTCGACGGCGGAGGCGGGGGAGTGAAGCGGGAGCGTGGCCAGGCCAGCATCGAGCTGGTGGTCGGCGCGCTGGGGCTGGCGCTGGCGGTGCTTGCCGTGGTGCAGCTGCTGCTGATCGCCCGCGCACGTCAGCGGGCGCTGGACGTGGCCGACCGCGTCGCCGTGCTCGAGGCGGAGGGCCGGCCGGTGCCCGACGGCCTGCGCCGGGAGGCCCGGATCGAGCGCCGGGGCGATCTGATCCGGGTGACCGTGCGCGCCGCCGGCCTGCCGGCGCTGCCGGTGTTCGAGGTGCGCGAGCAGGCGGTGGTGCCGTGAGCGAGCGCGGGCAGCTGTCGATCCCTGCGGTGGGCGTGCTCCTGCTGCTGGTGCTGGCCGGTGCGCTGCTGGCCTATCTGACCCGGGTCGACGAGGCGGGCGCCACCGCCCAGCGCGCGGCCGACATGGCCGCCCTGGCGGCTGCGCAGCTGCTGGCGGACGATCCGGTGGTGCCGGCCGCGGCGCTGCGCGCCGCCGCCGAACGGGCCGCCGAGGCCAACGGCGGCACCGTCACCGGCTTCCGCGTCCTGCACCGGCAGGGGCTGCCGTCGGGAGTGGAGGTGGTGGCCCGGGTGACCAGCGGCGGCTCGGCGCCGGGTGCCGGCGCCCGGCGCGACCAGGTGCCGGCCATGTCGCGGGCGGGTGTGACCTACAGCGCTGCGCTCGATCCGGCGGCCTTCCGGCCGGTCGACCTGCACGGCGCGCGGGGCCGGATGGCGATCGTCGCCGCCGCCCTGGCCCAGGTGGGGTGGCCCTACGTTTGGGGCGGCGAGAGCCGGGCCGAGGGTGGCTTCGACTGCTCCGGGCTGGTCGGCTTCGCCTACACCGCGGCCGGGCATCCGCTGTCCGGCCGGCCGACCGCGGCCTCGCTGTGGGCGATCGGTCAGCGGGTTGCGGCCGCCGAGCTGGCGCCCGGCGACCTCGTGTTCCTGGGCGCGGCCTCCGGCGCGCCCCATCACGTCGGGCTGTACGCCGGCCAGGGCGCGGTGGTCGTCGCCCCGCACACCGGCGCCCGGGTGCGGGTCGAGCCGCTTGCCGCGGGAGGCTGGGACGGGTATGCGCGGCTGGCCGCCGCCGGCCCCGCGCTGCCCGCGGCGCCCGATCCGGTGCTCGACGCCGCGCGGTCGGCCGGTGCCCCCGCGCACGCCGTGGCGGCCGAGCTGCGCCTGGGGCTGCGCTCCGATCCCCGGCGGGCGGCGCTCGAGCTGGCGGCGGCGCTGCGCCGGACGGAGGACCTGAGCGATGCGCTGGCCGACCAGCTGGGAGGTCGCTCGGCGGCCGCGCTGGTGCTCCGCGACGCCTCCGGTCCGGCGCTGGGCGACGGGTTCCGGGCAGCCGTCCGCCTGCTGCCCCGGCCCCAGCCGCGGTCGCGGTCAGGCGGGGCCGGCAGCCTGGCCGGTGACGTGCGGATGCCCGTTCGCGGCCTGCCGGCGGCGGCCGGGTCCTCTCGCAGCAGCGCGGCGGGGGCGGCGCTGCACGCCGGCGAGACCGTCGCCCGCAGCCTGGCCCGGCGGGGCACGCGGGTCTCGGTGCAGGCGCTGGCCGGGCTGCGGAACGCGACACGGCTGGGGCTGACCGCCGTGTCGCTGGCCGGCCCCGAGCGATGGCGGGACCCGGCCGCGGCCGCCGGTTCGGCCTGGGATGCGGGCTTCGCCGCCGTCGAGGCAGCTGCCGTCTGGGGCTCCGCCGGGCTGGCGCTGGACGGCTGGGCGCTGCTCGGCGCCCGGCTGAACGTGCTCGCCGCCGGGCTCTCGGCGGGGGTGTTCGGCTGGGCGGCGCTCACCGCGCGCACGCGCCGCGAACGGCTGGGCGATGGCCTGCTGGCCACCGGCAGCGCGCTGTCGGCCGCCGGGCTGCTGACCGCCGGCGGCGGGCTGGTGCCGATGATCGCTGCCGGCGCCGTGATCGTGCCGCCGGTCGGGCTGGCCCTGCTGGCAACCGGCGCCGTCGTCTGCGTCGCCGGCTATCTGGTGCTGCATCCGCAGTGGTGCCGCTCCGGCCTGCGGCTGGGCGGCCGGGCGCTCGACCTCGCCTGGCGGGTGCAAACCGCGCCGGTGCGGCTGGCCGGCGCGGCGGCCCGCGCCGGCTGGTCGGCCGCCAGGGACGGCGCCGGCAAGCTCGCCGACGGCGTCTCGGCGATCGTCGACGCCCTGCCCACTCCCTGGGGCTAGGAGGAGCTGCCGGCCGGCACCCGCTCGGACAACCGGCCGGAGTGGACGTCGTACAGATAGCCGGAGACCAGCAGGTCGGGGGCGAGGTGGGGGGAGGCGCGGATCTTCTCCACGTCCGCGCGCAATGCGGTCTGGTGGTCGGCAAAGGACAGGAACTCGAGGTCGGAGGTATCGCTGCCCCGTTCGCCGGCGACCAGCGCCCGCAGCTCCTCCTCCGACCTGCCCATCAGCCCGCAGTCGGTGTGATGCACGACCAGCACCTCGCGCGTGCCGAGCAGCGTCGTCGAGATGATCAGCGAGCGGATCACGTCGTCGGACGCCCGGCCGCCCGCGTTGCGGATCACGTGGGCGTCGCCCAGCTCGAGCCCGAGCGCGCGGAAGGTGTCGATCCGCGAGTCCATGCAGGTGACGATCACCAGCTGCCGCGCCGGCCGCACCGGCAGCGCGCCCTGGTCGAAGCCGTCGGCGAACCGCCGGTTGGCGTCGAGGATCGGGTGTTCCTGGGCCATGGGCGACAGGCTAGCCAGCCGGGGCGGACGGGTGCGGCTTTGCGCCGTCGCTACGATCAGGAGGATGTCCGGATCCTCCAGCAACAGCCGCAGCGAACGCCTCCAGGCGCGCCTGTCGTCGCTGCCCGACGCGCCCGGCGTGTACATCTTCCGCGACCGGTCGGGTGACGTGCTCTATGTCGGCAAGGCGAAGTCGCTGCGCAAGCGGGTGCAGTCGTATTTCCGGCGCGAGGCGTACCACACGCGGATGACCGCCGAGCTGGTCGAGCGGATCGACGACGTCGAGCTGTTCGCCGCCGGCACCGAGAACGAGGCGCTGCTGCTGGAGCAGAACATGATCAAGCGGCACCGGCCGCCGTTCAACATCCGGCTGCGCGACGACAAGTCGTATCCGTACATCGCGGTCACGGTGGCGGACGAGTATCCGCGGGTGATGTTCACGCGCGAGCGGCACCGCAAGGGGGTGCTGTACTTCGGCCCCTACTCGAGCGCCAAGAAGGTGCGGGAGACGCTCGACGTGCTGAACCGGGTGTTCCCCTACCGGCCCTGCGAGGGCCCCACCCCGGGCCGGCGGTCGGGCGTGCCCTGCCTGGACTACCACATCGGCCGCTGTGCGGCGCCCTGCGTGGGCTACATCTCCCGCGAGGACTACCGGGAGGTGATCGACTCGATCGTGGAGTTCCTGTCCGGCCGGGTGCGGCCGCTGGAGCGGCGGCTTGAGCAGCGGATGAAGGAGGCGGCCGAGAACCAGCAGTTCGAGGACGCAGCCCGCTTCCGCAACCGGCTGAACGCCGTGCGCCACCTCAGCGAGCGCCAGGTCGCCGATCACGTGTCCGGCGGCAGCGCAGACATCCTGGCCGTCGCGGTGGACGGCGACACGGCCAACGTGCAGGTCTTCCACATGCGCGACGGCCGGCTTTCCGACCGGCGCGGGCTGTACCTGGAGAACGCCGGCGGCGGCAGCGAGTCCGACGTGCTCTGGAGCTTCGTGCTCGAGTACTACGCAGGGCAGGTGGCGATCCCCACGGAGGTGATCGTACCCTCCTCGTTCGAGGATCCGGAGCTGCTGGGCAGCTTCCTGGAGGAGCGGCGGGGCACGGTCGTCGACGTGCGGTCGGCACGGCGAGGCGAGAAGCGGCGGCTGGCCGAGCTGGCGCAGAAGAACGCACACCTGGCGCTGGAGCACGACCGGCTGGTGGCCGAGCGCACCCGGGCGCGGAGGATCGAGGCCCTGGAGGAGCTGCGGGAACAGCTGAACCTGGAGTCGCTGCCGGTGCGGATCGAATGCTTCGACATCTCCAACCTGGGCGAGTCGCAGCCGGTGGCGTCGATGGTGGTGTTCGAGGACGCGGTGGCCAAGAAGGCGGACTACCGGAAGTTCGCCATCCGCCACGAGGGCGGTCAGGACGACTTCGCCATGATGGCCGAGGCGGTGGGCCGCCGCTTTGCCCGGCTGGGCAACGCGGTCGACGTCGACGAGTACGATGCCAGCTTCGCCGCCTGCCCCAACCTGGTCATCATCGACGGTGGCAAGGGTCAGCTGGGGGCGGCGATCGGGGCGATGAACCGGCTGGAGATCCCGCGGGTGGCGGTGGTGGCGCTGGCCAAGCGCGAGGAGGAGGTGCACATCCCCGGCCGCCGCGACCCGGTGCGGCTCGACCGCAACTCGCCGGGGCTGCAGCTGCTGCAGCGGGTGCGCGACGAGGCGCACCGGTTCGCCCTGGGCTACCACCGGTCGAAGCGCTCCAAGGCCGCCGTCGGCTCGATCTTCGACACGCTGCCCGGCGTCGGGCCTGCCCGCAAGCGGGTGCTGGTCGACCACTTCAGCACCGCCGACAAGCTGGTCAATGCGACCCGCGAGGAGCTGGAGGCGGTGCCCGGGCTGCCCCCCAAGGTCGGCCGGGCGATCCATGACTCGCTGCACCGGGCGGGCTGAGGCTAGGCTGCGCCGATGATCGCCATGACGTGCCGGGAGTGCGGGTGGAACGCAGTCGGGGAGGACGAGGCGGCGGCGATGGTGGAGGCCGCCGGCCACCGGCGGGAGACCGGCCACGCCGACTTCACACGTTCCCAGCTCGACGATGCGCCGCCGGCCCCGAAGCGGCCCGGCCAGGATGGGCGTCCGCCCGCGGGCTGAGCCCCCGATTGCTCTACCCTGGCGGGATGCCCCTAGTGCCGCAGGAACCTCGCACGATCGAGCCGCCGGGCGTGCGGCGCGCCCGCAACCGGCTGCGGGTGGTGTGCCTCGGCGGTGGCACCGGGCTGTCGATGATCCTGCGCGGCCTGAAGCGGATCGCCAGCGTGACCGCGGTGGTGACGACCACCGACGACGGCGGCAGCTCGGGCCGGTTGCGCCGCGATTTCGGCATGCCGGCGCCCGGCGACGTCCGCCACTGCCTGTCGGCGCTGGCCGAGGACGAGTCGCTGGTCGGCCAGCTGTTCGAGCACCGCTTCGCCACCGGCGAGCTGGCCGGCCACAGCTTCGGCAACCTGTTCCTGGCCGGCCTCACCGATCTGTTGGGGAGCTTCGACCAGGCGGTGTCGGAGTCGGCACGGGTGCTGGCCGTGGCCGGCCGGGTGGTGCCCAGCACCACCGACATGGTCGAGCTGGTGGCGGAGTTCGACGAGGGCAGCACGGTGCGCGGCGAGACCGCCATCGCCGCCCTCGGCCGGCCGGTGCGTACCGTCCGGCTCGACCCGCCCGATCCCCGTGCCCATCCGCGGGCGCTGCAGGCGATCGAGCGGGCCGACCTGATCGTGATGGGGCCGGGCAGCCTGTTCACCAGCACGCTGCCGCCGCTGCTGGTGCCCGGCATCCGGGAGGCCGTGCGGATGGCGCGCGTGCCCCGGGTGTATGTCTGCAACCTGCTCCAGCAGCCGGGCGAGACGATCGGCTACCGGGCGTCGGATCACGTCCAGCGGATCTACGACCACGTGGGCAGCGACCTGGTGGACGGCGTGCTGGTCAGCCGCAACCGTGCCGAGCACGGCGTACCGGTGGCGGTCGACCGGGGCGGGCTGCGCAAGCTGGGGGTGCGGGTATGGGGCGCCCGGCTGGCCACCGAATGGCAGCACGACTCCGACCGGCTGGCCCGCTCGCTGATGCGGATCGCCCGCGCCGGGCGCGAGGCGTGACGTGTCGTTCGCCGAGGTTGTCCGCCACGAGCTGGTCGAGCGCGCCCCGGGCAAGGCCTGCTGCCGCTCCGCCTTCCTGTCCGGGCTGATCCGCGGCGCGGGGGCGCTGCAGGTGCGCGGGGCCGGCGAGATCGCGGTGGTGGCCGAGATCGCCTCGCCGGCGGCAGCCCGGATGGCCTTCCAGCTGCTGCGCGAGCGGGGCGCCGACTGCGACATCGTCACCTACCGTGAGCGCCGGTTCGACCGCCGCAATGTCGTCCAGCTGCGGATCCACGGCGATCGCAGCCTGCAGCTGCTGCACGAGATCGGTCTGTTGACGTCGGCGCTCGTGCCCACCCAGGACATCCCCCAGCGGGTGCTCTCCCGGGCCTGCTGCCGCGGCGCGTACCTGCGCGGGGCGTTCGTCGCCGCGGGCTCGGTCTCGGCCCCCGGCCGGCCGGCGCATCTGGAGATCCGCGTGCCCGACATCGAGCACGCCGCCGCGCTGTGCGAGATCGCCGCGCGGGAGGGCCTGGAGCTTCGGGCGGTGCCCCGCCGCGGCCACGCCATCGCCTACGCGAAGCGGCGGGAGACGGTGCACGACCTGCTGGTCTCGATGGGCGTGCAGGATGCGGTGCTGTCCTTCGTCGAGGCGGAGGTGGTCTCGCGCACCCTGGAGCGGGCGAATCGGCTGACCAACTGCGACCGGGCGAACCTGGAGCGCGCCTCGGCCGCCGCCCATCGCCAGCGCGAGGCGATCGCCGAGCTCGACCTGACGCAGCTGTCGGCTGCCTTGCGGCAGGTGGCCGAGCTGCGGCTGCGATACCCGTCGGCCTCGCTCAGCGAGCTGGCGGAGCGCGCCCGCCCGCCGCTGACCAAGTCGACGGTCGCCCGCCGCATGCGGGCGCTGCTCGCCCTTCAGGCTGGCCTGGTCGGCTGAGGTCAGCTGGGGATCTCGACCGGCTCCTCGACCCGCGTCGACTGGGCGAAATAGAAGCAGCCCTTGTCGTTGTTGGCGGCGTTCAGGCGCTGGGCCTCTGCCTCCGCGGTGTCGAGATCCCAGACCACCCGCTTCACCGTCACGCGCGCCTCCTCGCTCATCTGGAGGCGGTCGATGCGGACGATTGCATAGGCGTTCCGGGTTGGCACCTCTCCATCGTACGCTCCATCTCCTTACAAATCCATAAGAATCCCCTAACCGGGGGGTAGCATCTCGCCCTTGCTCGCCCGATCATTGGATACGAGTTCTGCGGGCGGTCTGAGCATCCCACGCGCGACAGACCTAGACCCCATCTGACGCTGCCCGATCTTGCCGGCCGCCCGCAGAACCCGGTTTCTGACCGGATCTCCGCGCTCCACCGCTTGGATAGACTGGCGGCGTTCAGTCGAGCGACGAGGGGATCTGCGAATGAGCGTCCGTGTGGCGATCAACGGGTTCGGCCGCATCGGCCGCAACGTCTTTCGAGCGGCCGGCCAGCGGGGCGCGAACTTCGAGATCGTGGCGGTGAACGACCTCACCGATGCGCCGACGCTCGCCCACCTCCTGAAGTACGACAGCATCCACGGCATCTACCCCGGCGATGTGGCAGCCGAGGAGGACGGCCTGCGTGTGGACGGCAAGCAGGTGCGAGTGCTGTCGGAGCGCGATCCCGCCGCCCTGCCCTGGAAGGACATGGGTGTCGAGGTGGTGGTCGAGTCGACCGGCTTCTTCACCAAGCGCGACGGGGCGGCCAAGCACCTCGAGGCGGGCGCCCGCAAGGTGATCATCAGCGCTCCCGCCACCGAGCCCGACATCACGATCTGCATGGGCGTCAACGACGATCTGTACGACGCCGGGCAGCATCACGTGATCTCCAACGCCTCGTGCACCACCAACTGCCTGGCCCCACTGGCCAAGGTGCTGCTGGACAGCTTCGGCATCCGCCAGGGCTTCATGACCACGACCCACGCCTACACGAACGACCAGGCGATCCTCGACCTGCCGCACAAGGACCTACGGCGGGCGCGGGCAGCGGCGGTCAACATCATTCCCACCTCGACCGGCGCGGCCAAGGCGATCGGCCTCGTCATCCCCGAGTTGCTGGGGAGGATGGACGGCATCTCGATGCGGGTGCCGGTGCCCGACGGATCGGTCACCGATCTGGTGGCGATCCTCGAGCGCGAGGTGACGAAGGACGAGGTCAACGCTGCCTTCCGCGAGGCCGCCGGCACGGAGGCCATGCAGGGCATCCTCCAGTACACGGAGGATCCGATCGTGTCCTGCGACATCGTCGGCTCCTCGTACAGCTCGATCTTCGACTCCAAGCTGACCATGGCCAACGGCAGCATGGTCAAGGTCGTTTCCTGGTATGACAACGAATGGGGCTATTCGAACCGGGTCGTCGACCTGATCGACAAGATCGCCTGATGCGCACCGTCCGCGACGTCGACGTGGCGGGAAAGCGGGTGCTGGTTCGCTGCGACCTGAACGTGCCGCTGAAGGACGGGCAGGTGGCAGACGACACCCGGATCAGAGCCGCCATGCCGACGATCGAGCATCTGCTGGGGGCCGGTGCGGCGGCGATCGTCATGTGCTCGCACCTGGGGCGGCCGAAGGGGGAGCCGGATCCGGCCCTGTCGTTGAAGCCGGTCGCCGGGCGGATCTCCGAGCTGCTCGGCCGCCCGGTCGCCTTCGCCGATCACAAGGGCGAGCTGCGGCTGCTCGAGAACCTGCGGTTCGACCCGCGGGAGGAGGCGAACGACCCGTCGCTGGCGCGGGAGCTGGCCGCGCTGGCCGACATCTACGTGGACGACGCGTTCGGCGCCGCGCACCGCGCCCACGCGTCGTCCGTGGGCGTGGCCGAGCTGCTGCCGGCGGTCGCCGGGCTGCTGCTGGCCGGCGAGCTGGAGGCCTTCGACCGGCTGCTGAACGATCCCAGCCACCCGTTCGTGGTGGTCATCGGCGGGGTCAAGGTGGCCGACAAGATCGGCGTCATCGACCGGTTCACCGAGCTGGCCGACTCGATCCTGATCGGCGGCGCGATGGCCTTCACGTTCCTCGCCGCACAGGGGATCGACGTCGGCGCTTCGCGCAAGGAGGACGAGGACGGCCAGGCGACAGCCCGCAAGGCGCTCGAGGACGCGGGCGCCCGCGGGTGCGAGCTGCTGCTGCCGGTCGACGTGGTCGCCGCCGACCGCTTCGCCGCCGAGGCCAAGACCCGGACGGTGGCCGCAGACGCCATCCCCGCCGGCTGGATGGGCCTCGACATCGGCCCCCGCACGGTCGAGCTCTATGCCGGCCGGATCGGCTCTGCGAAGACGATCTTCTGGAACGGGCCGAGGGGGGTGTTCGAGCTGGAGCCGTTCGCCCGGGGCACGATCGCCGTCGCCGAGGCGGTGGCCGGATCGGCGACGGCGATCG
>DATLLX010000219.1:0-4033 GCA_035537595.1 Gaiellales bacterium
GGCCAGGGGCGCCCTGCTGCGCGAGTCCGTGATGCACTTCGAGGTCGACCGCCGGCTGTCGGACGACGAGCTGGCCCGGCTGCGCGACGACGTGGCGCGCGTGCTGGGCGACGTGCGTTTGTCGGTGCGTGACTTCCATGCGATGGCCGACCGGGTGAGCCGGATGAAGGAGTTCGCCCAGGCCGCGACCGCCCGCTACTCGCGCGAGGAGGTGGCCGAGACGGTGGCCTTCCTGGACTGGCTGTCGCAGGACAACTTCGTCTTCCTGGGCTACCGGGAGTATGTGTTCGAGGGCTCGGGGGAGGACACCCGCGTGCGCGTGGTGCAGAGCTCGGGCCTGGGCATCCTGTCCGACGCCACCGACTCGGCGTATGCCGGGGACGGCGTGCGGATGGCCGATCTCTCGCCCGGCCTGCGGGAGCGGGTGCTGGGCGGTCCGCTGATCGTGATCTCGAAGACCAACCGCGAGGCCACCGTCCACCGCCGGGTGAAGATGGACTACCTGGGCGTGAAGCGGGTCGCCGAGGACGGCTCGATCGTCGGCGAGCTGCGAATGGTGGGCCTGTTCACCAGCAAGGCGTATATGGAGCCAGCCCGGCACATCCCGCTGGTGCGCCGCAAGCTCGAGCACATCATGGACGCGGAGGACCTGTTCCCGGGCTCGCACGACTACAAGGCCGTCGTCACGATCTTCGAGAGCTTCCCCAAGGACGAGCTGTTCGCGGCCTCCGCCGAGGACCTGCGACGCACGGTGATGGCCCTGCTGGGGCTCGAGAAGCAGCGGCAGATCCGGGTGTTCGTGCGTCCCGACCTGCAGGGACGGAGTGTCTCGGCCACCGTCGCTCTGCCTCGCGACCACGTCTCCACCGAGCTGCGGATGCGGCTGCAGTCGATCCTCGAGGAGCGGTTCAACGGCGAGTCGGTCGACTACCACCTGTCCTTCGGAGAGACGGACCCCGCCCGGTTCCATTTCACCGTCCACATCCCCAGCGGCGAGATCCCTGCGGTCTCGATCGACGAGCTGGAACGGGAGGTGATCGACGCCGCCCGGACATGGGATGACCGGCTGTCGGATGCCCTGGTGGAGGAGCTCGGCGAGGTGCAGGGGCACGAGCTGGCCCGCCGCTACGCCGGCCTGCTGCCGGAGTACTACAAGACCGCGACCGAGATCTACCGGGCCACGTTCGACGTCGCCCGCTTCGAGCTGCTGGGCGAGCGGCGGCCGTACGTGATCGGGCTGCAGAACGAGGCCGGCGGTGGCCAGCCGCTGACCCGGCTGAAGCTCTACAAGACCGGCGGCAAGGCGGAGCTGGGCGACCTGCTGCCGATGCTCGAGGACATGGGCCTGCGGATCGTGGAGGAGGTGCCGACCCGGCTGCGCGACAACATGGGCGGCGGTGAGCGCTACCTCCACGACATCGGCGTGCTGGGGCCGGACGGCGGCCAGCTCGACCTGGAGGCGGTGGGCGAGCTGGTGGCGGCCGCCGTCGGCGCGGTGTGGAGCGGGCAGGCCGAGAGCGACTCGCTCAACCGGCTGGTGCCGGTGGCCGGCCTGTCCTGGCGGCAGGTCTCGATCCTGCGCGCCTACCGGCAGTACCGGCAGGTGCTGGGCGGCGGCTTCACCAAGCGCTACGTCAACGACGCCTTCGTGCGGAACGCCGGCCTGGCGCGCAAGCTGACGCAGCTGTTCGAGCTGCGGCTCGACCCCGCCGCCGAGGGCCGCGAGGCGGAGGCCGAGGCGCTGGAGCTCGAGATGTCGGCAGACCTGGACGCGATCGCGAGCCTCGACGAGGACCGGATCCTGCGCAGCTTCCTGGGAATGATCACCGCCACCGTGCGCACGAATGCGTTCGTCTCGGGCGGCGACCTGCCCTACCTCTCTCTGAAGCTGCGCTGTGCCGACGTGCCCGGCATCCCCCGGCCGGTGCCGCGATGGGAGATCTTCGTCTACAGCCCGCGGATGGAGGGCGTGCACCTGCGGGGCGGCAACGTCGCCCGCGGCGGCATCCGCTGGAGCGACCGACTGGAGGACTACCGCACCGAGATCCTGGGCCTGATGAAGGCGCAGATGGTCAAGAACGCGGTGATCGTGCCCACCGGCGCCAAGGGCGGCTTCATCCTCAAGCAGCCGCCGGCCGACCGTCCCGAGCTGCTCGAGGAGGAGCGCAGCCAGTACGTGACCCTGATGCGCGGCATGCTCGACCTGACCGACAACCTGGTCGGCGGCGAGGTGCGGCGGCCCGACGAGGTGCGGGTGCTCGATACCGACCCCGACGCCTACCTGGTGGTGGCGGCCGACAAGGGCACCGCGCACCTGTCCGACACCGCCAACGAGATCAGCCTCGAGTACGGGCACTGGCTGGGCGACGCCTTCGCATCCGGCGGCTCGGCCGGCTACGACCACAAGAAGCTCGGGATCACCGCCAAGGGTGCCTGGGAGAGCGTCAAGCGGCACTTCCGGGAGCTCGGCCAGGACGTCATGACCGAGCCGTTCACGGTGGTCGGGATCGGCGACATGTCGGGCGACGTGTTCGGCAACGGCATGCTGCTGTCGCCGGTGATCAAGCTGGTGGCGGCTTTCGACCACCGCCACGTGTTCATCGACCCCGACCCCGATCCCGGCCCGGCGCTTGCCGAGCGGCAGCGGCTGTTCGAGCTTGCCGGAAGCTCCTGGGACGACTACGACCGGGCGCGGATCTCGACCGGCGGCGGCGTGTGGCCGCGCAGCGCCAAGTGGGTGCCGCTGTCCGAAGAGGCGCGGCGCGCGCTGGGCACGGACGCCGAGAAGCTGTCGCCCAACGACCTCTGCCAGGCGATCCTGAAGGCGCCGGTCGACTTGTTCTGGAACGGCGGCATCGGCACCTTCGTCAAGGCGGGCTCCCAGACCAACGACGAGGTGGGAGACCGCGCCAACGATGCGCTGCGGATCGACGGCGCCGACCTGCGGGCCCGGGTGGTGGGCGAGGGCGGCAACCTGGGATTCACTCAGCCCGGCCGGGTCGAGTATGCCGTGTCCGGCGGCAAGATCAACACCGACGCCATCGACAACTCCGCCGGGGTCGACACCTCGGATCACGAGGTCAACCTGAAGGTGCTGCTGGCGCTGCCGATCGAGGCCGGCGAGCTGACCCTGGACGGTCGCAACGAGCTGCTCGAGCAGGTCGCCGACGACGTCGTGCGCCATGTGCTCTACGACAACTACCTGCAGGTGCAGATCCTCTCGCAGGAGAGCGAGGTGGCCGCCCAGAGGATGGAGTACTACGAGGAGCTGATGACCGAGCTGGAGGCGGTGGGCATGCTCGACCGCGAGCTCGAGTCGCTGCCGTCGTCCGACGAGATGGCCGCCCGGATCGGCGCCGGCAGCGGCATGGTGCGGCCGGAGCTGTCGGTGCTGCTGGCATATGCCAAGCGGCTGCTGCGAGACCAGGTCACCGCGTCGACGCTGCCCGACGACACGTACCTGCACGGCGACCTTGCCCAGTACTTTCCGCCCGAGGTGGTGGCGCGGTTCGGTGAGTACGTGGAGCGCCACCCGCTGCGGCGGGAGATCATCGGCACGATCGTCACCAACGACGTCATCAACTCGATGGGCATCACCTTCGTGCCGCGGATGGTTGCCGAGACGGGCGCCAGCCCGGACGAGGTTGCCCGGGCGTTCTTCGTGGCTCGCGAGGTGAGCGTGGCCCGGACGAGGTGGGACGACGTCGAGGCGCTCGACGGCGTGGTGCCTCCCGACGTGCAGCTCGAGCTGATGCGCGCCGTTGACACGATGGTCGAGCAGCTGGCGCGCTGGTACCTGCAGCACGTCCCCCAGCTCGACCTGGCCACCGAGGTCGAGCACACCCGGCCGGCCTTCGCCGAGCTGCTGGGATGCCTCGAGGACGTGGCCACCAGCGCCTGGCGGGCGACGCGCGACGAGCGGCTGGATGAGCTGGTGTCCCAGGGCGTGCCGGAGCGCCCGGCCCGGTTCGGGGCGGCGGTGCCCGACCTGGTGTTCGCGCCGGACATCATCGCCGTCTCGCGGGAGACGGGA